>JAYTUC010000298.1:0-3731 GCA_043744775.1 Fimbriiglobus sp.
GCCTTCCTTGCGGCGAACCACTTCGCCCTCGTACGACACGCCCTTGCCCTTGTACGGCTCCGGCTTCTTGCTCGCCCGCACCTCGGCCGCGAACTGGCCCACTTTTTGTTTGTCGGCCCCGGTCACGACGATCGTCGTCGGGTCCGGCACGGCGACGGTCACCCCCTCCGGCGGCTCCAGCAGCACGCGGTTGGCGAAGCCGACGGTCAACTCGACCGCCTTGCCCTTCATCGTCGCCTGGTAGCCGACGCCCGTAATCTTCAACCGCTTCGTGTAGCCGTCCGAGACGCCAACCACCATGTTGTTGACAAGCGCCCGCGTCAGGCCGTGCAGGGCGCGGTTCTGGCGGTCGTCGTTGGGCCGCGTCACGGTCACCACGCCGGCGTCGATCTTGACGACGATGTTGGGGTGGTGGACGAATTCGAGCTTGCCCTTCGGCCCCTCGACGTTGATCTTCGCCCCCACGATGGCGAACTTCACCGCCGCCGGGATCGGGATGGGGGCCTTACCAATTCTCGACATATTCGATCCTCCAGGGCTTCACGCAGCGCGGCACGCACCGGCTCCGACCGTAGCCCAACTTGTATGAGTCAAACGCCCGCGGGCGGGGGTCACCAGACCGTGGCGAGGATCTCGCCGCCGACCTTGGCCTGCTTGGCTTGCCGGTCGCTGAGCACGCCCTTCGACGTGGTCAGAATCGCAATGCCGAGGCCGTCCAGCACGCGGCGGACTTCCTTGTACCCCTGATACACCCGGCGACCGGGCTTCGAGTACCGCGAGATGTTGCGGATGACCTTCTCGCCGTCCGGCCCGTACTTCAAAAACACTTGCAGCGTGACGTGGGCCTGGCCGAGATCGGTCGTCTCGACGAACTCGGTGCCCGCGTCGCTGGTCGTGTACTTGCCGACGCGGTAGCCGAGCACGAAGCCTTCGTCCGCGAGGACCTTGGCGATGGCGATCTTGACCTTGGTCGCCGGCATCTCGACGTTCGGCTTCTCGACGTTGCTCGCGTTGCGGATGCGGGTCAGCATGTCCGCGATGGGGTCGGTCATCATGGGGCGAAAGTCTCCGGGTCGAGCCGAAACGGTGTGCGGGACGGCCCCCAAATCCTGGGAACCGAGGGGGCGAACGCGATCCTACCAGGAGGCCTTTTGCACGCCCGGAATCAAGCCACTGCTCGCCAGGTCGCGGAAGATGATGCGGCAGACGCCGAACTTGCGGTACACCGCGCGGGGCCGGCCGGTGATCTTGCAGCGCATGCGGATGCGGATCAGGTCGCGGGGTCGCAGCACCTTGCGGGGGTCGCGGTCGGCCTCGGGCTTCGCCATCTCGATCTTGTGCGCGGCGATCGACGCCAACTGCACCTTGAACCGGGCCATCTTCGCTTTGGTGGACATGCAACAATCTCCCGAAACGACCCGACGCCGATGCGTCGAGCCGCGAAGTTCAAGGGCCGAGTCCGTCGAGGGAAGTAGGGCCAACCCGCGTGGCCAGCGGCGTTCCGATTCGGCTCGTGACTTCCGCCACGCTGAACCGGCCGTTCCGCAAGACACCGTTACTTTAACCGTTCCGACCGCCCCGTGAAGGCGAGTTCGGTAAGAATCCCTGTGCCGACCCCTCGGGGCACTCAAGGGCTGTCGTGGTGGAACTGCGTCTCGAGGACGTTCGACCACGAGACGCGGAGGTTGCGGAAGATCTGGGCGCACTCGCCGGCCCCGTCGCCGGTCGTCATCTGGGTCTGGGCGCGGGCCAGCGACAGGAACAGCAGCTGAAGGCCGAGCAGCGACTTGCGGCTGACTTCGGCAATGTCGCGGTTCAACTCGTCGTCCGCGCCGCCGACGGCCGTCGCCTTCTTGGCGAGTTCGCCGACGGGCTGCCAAACCTTTTGGTAAAAGGGGTGGGCCGTGTTCAACCGGAGGATCAACTTGCCGAACTTGTACTCCGTGTCGTAGAAGGGGGCGTACTCGTGGTACTTGTAGTCGGTCAAGAACTTGGACGCCTTCACGCGCTCGAACGCCTGGTCGTCGGTCTCCCCGTCTTGCCGCAGGCTCACGGCCAGGCCGCGGAGGTTGGCGTCGAGGGCGGCGACCTGCTCGGGCGTGTCGGCCGGCACCTGCGGCAGGGCCACGGTTTGGACCGAGTCCGCCTCGGACGCCTGCCGCTCGGCCTCGCTCGCCTGGCCGGACTGCTGCACCGCCGTGGCCTTCTGCTGGGCCTCGCGGATCAGCTTGCGGGCGCGGGTGATGTTGCCCTCCAACCGGACCAGGATCGCGCGGGCGATGTAATCCTTGAGCCGAACCCCCTGCTTGTTCGCCGCGACGCCGAACCCCTCGTCGGCCTCGCCGTTGAACTCGACCTCGACGCGGAGCCAGTTGTTCGTCGCGTGCTTGCCGAGTTGCAGCGGGCGGAACGAGCCGACATCGACCTCCCGGTCGTTCCGCATGAACGACACCGTGTGGTCCTCGTAGACGTGCATCTTGTTCTTCAGCGTGTCCCGCGGCAGCGAAGACCACGCCTCGACCGGGAGCAGGTAGACGCGGACCCGCACTTCGGTTGTCGAGCGCCCCCCCTCGACCAGCGGGACGGGGACGGCCCAACTGTCGAGCAGGTGGGACTGCGTCACGGTCAAACCCTCGACCGCGGCGTGCCGCGCGGTCTTCATCCAGAACGTCGGGTCGAACGCCTCGACGAGCCGGTTGTTGACGGAAATCTTCGCCCCCTTGGCGATGAAGCGGCGGTAGACCCGGCTGAACTCGCGCACCGCGTCATCGACCAGCCCCCGCTCCGTCTTGTACGTCAGCCGGTCGCAATTGGGCATGTAAACCAGCGTGCCCGACGGGGCCAAGCACTCCGTGAGCGAGTCGGCGTCGTCCGTGAGGAGGCTCTGCGTCCCGCCCGACTTCGGCGGGTAGATCGACGCGCGGGTGATCATGTCCGCGATGGCCGACGGCAGCCGGTCGGTCAACTGGGGGTCGTCCAGCTCGATGCTATTGTTGCGGTCGCTGCCGGTGGCGTTCACGTCCAGGGTCATCGAGTAGAAGGCCCCGCGCTCCTGCCACGAGTAGACATCGACGCTGGTCGCCACGTTCAGAGCGGCCGTCTTCATCCCCATGCCGTACCGGCCGATGCCCGTGCGGTTCTCGAACACCATCGACCCGCCGAACGCCATCGCCACCTTGAGCGTGTTCGGGGCCATGCCCTGCCCGTTGTCGAGCACGAGGGCGTCGATCTGAAGGTTCCCCGGCTTCCCCTTCTGACGGAAGTAGACCCGCACTTCCGTGGCCCCCCACTGCAGCGCGTTATCGACGTGCTCGCAGAGCGCGGAGGTGGTGCTGTTGTAACCCAGGTCGCGGAGTGAACGGATCAGCGTTTGGCCGAGAAACAAAGGGACCTTCGCCCCGTCCTTGAGAATCCGGTTGAAGACAGTCTTGCCGCCCTTCGGCGCGTCCATGCCCCACTTCGGCTTCGACTGCGGCTCACTCACGGTCACCGACTCATCAGGAGTTGTCTCGATCACGTCAATCGCGTCGGTCGAATTGTCGTCTAGCTCAGACATGGATACGCTCCCGTCACAAGTTATGGCGACTCGCTCTGAGCCGCCGGAGGGGCAAGCCACGAAAGTGACCTGACAACCTAGATGTGGGGGCCGCCTCGAAATGTGACCGAGGATCTCCTGCCGAAATTCTTCGTGCTACGCCACCCAATCCGGCGGCAGAACAACCGAGGTCCCA
>JAYTUC010000299.1:0-3715 GCA_043744775.1 Fimbriiglobus sp.
GCGCAGTTCGTCTTCCCGATGATGAACGCGGTCTTGGCTCACGTTTTGGCGGAGAAGTAGAAAATATTTTTGAGGCCGTCCGAAAAATTCGCTGTGTCGCGCAATTAGCACTGTCAGCGGACAGTCGGTAACTTCGGTTAACAACTTGGGGACATTCCGCTGAGTTTGCCGTCGTGACGCGAACGACGAAATCCACTCGAACGCCCAGGATTCGTGGGCTGCGGGAAGATTCTTGCCGAACGCACGGTATTTCCGGCACGTTGGCACCCCATTTGTAATGAAGTACGGCGTCGGGCCAATTATTGAGGGCAAGCGACAAGTCGGGCGAGATTGCCTGTTGCAACCAACCGACAAGATTGCTAGATTCTGTTTGCCCGGATTATTTGGCCCACGCGGACTCGCCGCGGCTCGGACTCCCGAGTTGCCGTCCCGCCCGGCGTCAGGGCGAATGACACACACACAGAGGGATCTCGGTCATGTTCCAGCGCGCTTTGACTTCCGCGGTGGCGATCGCCGCCATGCTGTTGACCACGACGGTGGCCAAGGCCGACTTCGTGATCGACACCTTCACGACGCCGACGCCCGCCCAGACCTACACCGTCGGCAACACCAACGGTTCGTTCTTCACTAACGGTCCCACCTCGGTCGATTCCGGCGGCTCGCGCTCGATCACCGTGACGCAAGTCGGCAACGTCACGATCGCCGCCGGCGGCTTCTTCGGCACCTCGGCGTTCGACGGCGCGGCTTTCCAGCTCAACACGTCGAACAGCAGCATCGGCAGCGCCAGCTTCGCCAAGCTGTCGTACACCTACGCCTCGCCTAAAGACCTGTCCACCACCACCAGCCCTATCCTGCGGTTCTCCTTCGACGCCTTGGCCTCGCCGACGCCCTTCAGCGTCGTCCTCAGCGACGGCAGCACGTCCTCGACCCAGATCGGCCTGGTGACGCCTAGCTCGAGCACCACCAGCTTCGCCATCCCGCTGGCGAGCTTCACCGGCACCAACCTGAACGCGATCACCTCGATCGATCTGTTCGTTAACCGTAACACCAGTACGAACTTCTCGGCACCGGACGCCGACGTGACTCTCCGGGACCTCCGCGTCACGCAAGACACCCCGCCGCCGTCCGTCCCCGCCCCGCCGGTCGCGATCCTGCTGCTCGCCGCCGCCCCGGCCCTCGGCTTGGTTCGCTTCGGCCGCCGCAAGATTGGCATGTAACGCCGGCCTGCCTGGACAAACCCCGACCGCGAGCGGCCAACCCGCCCGCGGTTTTTTCGTACCCCCCCGCCGCCCCCGCCCCCGCCTCGGCTACAATTCGCCCGTGGAAAGATCCTCACTCCCTGACGCCGCCAGCGCCGCCTGGCGAACCTTCGAGGTCGTCGAAGTCACGGCCGCCGGTCGCCGGACCCGGCCGGACCAACTCGTCGGCGAGGAGCCGCTGCTGATCGAGCTGCGCCACGGCCCGCCGCGCGACCGCCGCCGCACGCCGTTGGCCGTCACCTTGCGGACCCCCGGCGACGACCGCGACCTGGCGACGGGGATGCTCGTGACCGAGGGCATCGTCAAGTCGCCGCGCGACATCCTGGCCGTGACGGCGGTCGAGCCGAACGTCTTGCGCGTCGATCTGCACCCCGAAGTCGTGATCGATGAAGTGCGGCTGCGGCGGCACGGCGTCATCTCGTCGGCGTGCGGGCTGTGCGGCAAGACCTCCCTCGACTCCATCGAGGCCGACTGCCCGACGCTGCCCGGCGGCCCGAGTGTCGCCGCGGCACTCCTGCACGCCTTGCCGGGCAAGTTGCGCGAGCGGCAAGAACTCTTCCGGCGTACCGGCGGCCTGCACGCCGCGGCCTCCGTCGGCCTCGACGGCGAGGTCGTCGCCGTGCGGGAAGATGTCGGCCGGCACAACGCCGTCGATAAGCTCCTGGGCGCGAGTCTCGCGGCCGGGGCGTTCCCGCCGGTGCTGTTCGTCAGCGGCCGCGCGGGGCTGGAACTGGTGCAGAAGGCGGCCGTCGTGGGGGTGCCGATCTTCGCCGCGGTGGGTGCCCCGTCGAGCCTGGCCGTCGAGTTGGCCCGCCGCGTCGGCATGACGCTCGTCGGCTTCGTCCGCGCCGACCGCTTCAACCTCTACTCGCGCCCGGAGCGGGTCACGTCGTGAGTGCGGGGCGGCGCGGCAGGGTCGCCCGCGAACCGGGCAACGCCTGCCCACGCCCGAGTCAGCCCGGCCGCCGCCCTCCGTCGCTGTTTCGCACGCAAACGCTGGAAAACGTGGTGTTTTAGCGTGTTCTGCCGGCGGGCGTGGGGTTTGGCACGCGACGCGCTTAGGGTAAGGACATGACGAAAGTCAGGCCGGCTTGCGGGGGGAGGGAGAGGCCCACCGCGAGCCGGTTTTTTCGTGGACACTTCGCACCGGCGAGCCGGAAAGCGTCAGCGCCCGGAGTCGCGCGTCAAGCACTCCGGGCGCTGACGCTTTCCGGTTCGCCAGTCAACTCCGGGCGCTGACGCCCCCGGCTCGCCGGAATACACCACGTCCATGGGCACGGTTCTCCTCGCCATTATCGCCGGCCTCACAGCGGCGTCTGCTGTGGGTGTTCTCGTCCACCGCGGCGTCGTCCGCTCGGCGTTGTCGCTGCTGTTCACGCTCGTCGGCGTCGCGCTGTGCTACTTCCTGCTCGGGGCCGAGTTCCTCGGCGCGGCGCAACTGATCGTCTACGTCGGCGGGACGCTGGTCCTCGTCGCGTTCGGCGGGATGCTCACCGAGGCGGGGCCGTTCGCCGGGCCGCGCGTCCCGGCCGCCGGCTGGGCCGTCGGGGGGAGTGTCGCCCTGGGGCTGTTCGCGCTGCTCACTTGGGCCTCGCTGCACCTTGCGGAACCGCCGGCGACGCCCGACGGCCCGCTGCCCGGCGTCGCCCCGCTGGGCCTCGGCTTCCTGGGCGTGACCGCGACCCCCGGCGAGCGGGCGTTCCTGTTCCCCTTCGAGGTCGTCAGCGTGCATTTGCTCGTCGTGCTGGTCGGGGCGGCCTACCTGGCGCGGGCCAAGGGCAAGATTCGCGAACTCCCCCGCGACGGGGGGGCGGAGGGATGACGCTCACGCCGTTCGTGCTGCTCTCGGCGTTCCTGTTCGCCGTGGGGGTGGCTTGCCTGCTGACGAAGCGCAACGCCATCGGCCTGCTCATGGGCGTCGAGTTGGTGCTGAACGCGGCCAACCTGAACCTCGTGGCGGCGGCCCGCTTCTGGCCGGACTTCCGGCTTGAGGGCCAGGCGTTCGCGGTGCTGGTGATCGTGCTGGCGGCGGCCGAGGCGGCGGTCGCGCTGGCGATCTTCTTGCACCTCTACAACACGCACGGCACCGTCAACGTCGATGAGGCCGACGACCTGCGGGCGTGAAATGCGGAGTTGGCCGCGAAGACGCAGAGGCGCGGAGACGACCAAGAGAAACCGATTCACCGCAGAGGGCACATGAGAGCACATGAGAAGGCAAAAACCGAGTGGACCCCTCACGCGGCCTGCTCAGCGCAGCGGCAACCTGCCGGCCTACGGTTTTAGCACGGTTTGGTGCCTTTCTCGCCTTTGGCCTTTCTCATGTGCCCTCTGCGCCCTCTGCGGTGAACTGCTTGTCTTAGTGACTGTCCCATAAGGGGGAGTCATGCGGCCTGTCGGTAGTGGAACTCGGCGTCCGAGCCTTTGGGCCGGAGTCGGTTCAGCATCAGCTGGATCAT
>JAYTUC010000300.1:0-3688 GCA_043744775.1 Fimbriiglobus sp.
CCGCGCCCTCAGCCGCGACGGCCGCGAAGTCGCGATCAAGGAACTCTTCCCGCCCGAGGCCCGCCGCAAGACCTTCTTCGGCCTCTGGACCCGCCAGGCCGTCCGCAAGACGCGCGACTGGGGCGAACTGTCCCGCCGCGCCCGCGCCGAATTCGCCCTGGTGCAGAGCCTCAAGCACCCCAACGTCGTCCGCGTGCTCGAACTCTTCGACGAGAACGGCACGCTGTACATCGTCATGGAACTGCTCCGCGGCACGACCCTGCACCAGCACCTCGTCAAGCACGGCGGCCTCGGCGAGGCGGACGCGGTCGTCATCGGCACCGCGGTCGCCGGCGCGCTCGCGGCGGCGCACGCCAAGGGGGTCGTCCACCGCGACGTGAAGCCGGGCAACGTGATGACGTGCGCCGACGGCCGTATCGTGCTGCTCGACTTCGGCATCGCCAAGAGCTTCGCCCGCTCCGACGCCCGCTCCCAAGTCGGCACCGAGGCGTACATGGCCCCCGAACAGGTCCGCGGCCAGGTCCAGACCGCCGCGGTGGACATCTACGGCCTGGGCGCGACGATCTACCACACGCTCACCGGCAAGCCGCCCGTGCGGGCCGAGGACCGCCGCACCGGCACCCGGCTGCCGACGCCGACGGAGTTGGCCCCGCACGTCGGCGCGGCGGCGTCGAACGCGGTGATGCGGGCGCTTGCCCTCAACCCGGCAGCGCGGCAGGCGACGGTCATGAACTTCGCGGAGGAGTTGCGCGGGGTGCCGCGGGCGTTGGCGGCGCAGGCCCCGGCGCGCGGGGCCGGCTGGAGTTGGTGGAAGCCGCTGGCGATCGTCGCGATTCTCGCGCTGTTCGCGCTGGCGGCGCGGGGCTGGTGACCCCACGCCGACCGGCTACGATTACTTCTTGACCTTGTTCAGCTTCAAGGTCTTGTGGCGAAGGTACGCCTGCATGAATTCGTCGAGGTCGCCGTCCAAGGTCGCCAGGATCGCCGGTGACTTCACGTCAACCCCCTCACGCTCGTCGCGCACCAAGGTGTACGGCTGCATGACGTAGCTGCGGATCTGACTGCCGAAGGCAATCTCTCCCTTGGCGTCGTACCGATTCGCAATGTCGCCGAGGCGCTTCTGCTCCTCGATGGCGTACAGCCGGGACTTCAACAGCGCTAAAGCGTTGTTGTAGTTCTTGGGCTGGCTGCGCTCGGTGCGGCTCTCGCCGCGGACGCCGGACTTGTGGATGAGTCGCACGCCGGACTGCGTCTTGTTTTGGTGCTGGCCGCCGGGGCCGCCGGAGCAAAACGTCTGCATGATCAATTCTTTTTCGTTCACCTCGATCACAATGGTGTCGTCGAGTTCGGGCATCACGTCCACGGCCGCGAAGCTCGTCTGGCGCGTGCCGCCGTCGCCGAAGGGGCTGATGCGCACGAGGCGGTGGACGCCGATCTCGCTCTGCATGTAGCCGTAAGCGTACTCGCCAACCAACTTGAAGGTGACGTATTGCAAGCCGGCTTCGATGTTGGCTTCTTCGTCAACGTCCTCGATCTTGAAGCCGTGGGCCTGCGCCCAGCGGACGTACATGCGGTACAGCATGGCGGTCCAGTCACACGCGTCCGTGCCGCCCGCGCCCGGCTTGATCGTCACGACGGCATTAGCACCGTCCTGCTTGCCGGACATCATCGCCTTCAACTCGAAGGCGTTCAGGTCCTTCTCGGCCGCGGCCAGCACCGGTTCGATTTCGGCCTCGAAGGAGGCGTCCTCCTCGGCGAGTTCGGCCATCGCGGCGAGGTCGGCCTCGGCCCGCTTCAGCCCCTCGTAGGGCTTTAAAAGGGCGTTCAACTGCTTGATTTGCGTGATGGTCGATTTCGCGCGGTCCTGGTTGTCCCAGAAGCCGGGTTCGGCCTGCTTGGCGTCGAGTTGGTCGCGGGCTAAGGTTTTGCCATCCGAGTCAAAGTGACCCCCGGAGTTGGGCCAGCTTGGCGGTAAGGTCGTCGGTGCGGCGGCGCAGGTCGCTGTTCATGGTCAGTCCTTCGGGGCGGTTCGGTGCGTCGGCCAGGCCATACGATAGCCCGGCGTCAGGTGGCATTATCGTTCGGGGTGGGGCGGGGTCAACCGATGTTCACGAGACTCAGCGGGAAAACGGCCGTGGTCACCGGCGGCGGCTCCGGCGTCGGCCTCGCGACGGCGCGGGCCTTCCTGGAGGCCGGGGCGAACGTCGCCATCGCCGGCCGCGACGCCGCCAAGCTCGACGCCGCGGTACGGGATCTGGACGGCGGCGAACGGCTGCTCAGTTTGCCGACGGATGTGACCGTCGCGGCGCAGTGCCAGGCCTTGATCGACGCCGCGACGGCGAAGTTCGGCCGCGTTGACATCCTCGTCAACAACGCCGGCACCAACTTGAAGGCCCGGACGATGCGCGAGCTGACGCCGGAGTCGTGGGACATGATGATCCGCACCAACCTCGACGGCGCGTTCTACTGCACGCACGCGGTGCTGCCGCAAATGTTGGCCCGCAAGGACGGCGTGATCATCAACCTCGTCAGCGTTGCGGGGAAGCGGGCGAACCCCCTGGGCGGGGCCGCCTACGTCGCCTCGAAGTTCGGCATGGCCGGCCTGGGCCTGGTGCTGGCGAACGAGGAGAAGGACTCGGGTGTGCGCGTGAGCAACGTCTGCCCCGGCGAGATCGACACGCCGATCCTGTCGCAGCGGCCCACGGCCGTGAGTGACGCGCACCGCGCGTCGATCCTGCGGCCCGAGGACGTGGCCGACGCGATCCTGTATGTGTGCAACCTGCCGCCGTCAGTGCATGTCCCCGAACTCGTCATTAAGCCGACGACGCAGATGTACTGGTGAGCGGCAGGCTAAAGGTACTCGACGTGGTTGTGCATCTCGTCCGGCTCACACAGTTCCCAGACGAGTTCCAGGCCGGTGATGATCTCCCCAATCGTGCGATCGTTCTGCTGGCAATACACGAGCCCAGCATGGTCGAGTCCCAAGTGGGCGAGGATCAGGAAGTCGGCGTCTTCGGTGAACATTACCCGGCCTTGGGTGTTGGCGTAGGCGAGTTGTACGGGGTCGGTGGCAGCGCTGAGCCCAGCGTCGTTCGTAGTCGTCACGTCGATGCCACGCCGTCGCAAGCCTTCGGCAATCGCGTTGCCGACGTGTTCGTCGAGGTGGAAGCGGATCGTCCGGGCCATGCCGTCAGCCCCCGGCGGCCCGCTTTTGAGCAACTAGCGATGGGCCGGCTTTGGCCTTCAACTCCGCGACGAAGCGCTCCTCGGCGACGATGGCGTCGTGGATTTCGTGGGGACGCGCCCAGTAGTACGCGAGGGCTGCGTGGACGGCGGATCGCGAGAGTTGCGGGTAGTTCGCGACCACCTCAGCGACCGTCAAGCCTTGCCGCTCGACCCAGGTGTAGACGTGCCGCACCTTGATGCGGGTGCCCGCAATACGCGGCTCGCAGTTGCAGGTGCCGGGCGTCGAGACGATGTACTCGCCGACGATCGGGGTGACCGTTTCACGCGGGACAGGTGCGGGTGCGTTCGGAGCCATGACCGATCATACCAGGGGACCGGCCCAGAGGGCGAGAATCTTTAGGCGTCCGCTACCACGTGTATTGCAGCGAGAACGACACGCCTTGGGCGAACACGTCCGTCGTGCGGAACGGCACCGTCGGCCGCGTCGCCGCCACGCTCGGGA
>JAYTUC010000301.1:0-97917 GCA_043744775.1 Fimbriiglobus sp.
CGGGGGTCCGTGGCGAACGGGGGGCGGGCGATGCGGAGGCTGATCCATCTGGGCTGGTTGGCGTCCGTCGTCGCGGCGGCGTCGGTGCTGGCCGGCTGCGCGGCGGTGCCGCCGGTCGAGAACCCGGTGCTGGTCCGCCCCCACCTCAACGGCGGCACCGAGGAGAACCCGATCCTCGTCGTCCCCGGCAAGCCGACGCCCGAGGGCTACGCCGTCGTCTACGAGCGCGTCCTGGAGGCGGTCAACGACTCGTTCGAGATCCTCCCTGGGCCACGCTTCGCCGGGCAGATCGAGACGAAGCCCAAGACCGCGCCCGGCTACGAGCAGCCCTGGAAGTACGGCAGCCCCGACTCGCGCGAGCGCCTGCTGGCGACCCTGCAATCCCTCCGCCACTACGCGGTCGTGCGGATCGCACCCGGCGAGCGCGGCGGTTTCAAGGTCTACGTCGAAGTTTATCGGGAGCTCGAGGACGTCGATACGCCAGTCGGGTCGCAGCGCGGGTCCGCGGTGTTCCGCGAGCTGCCCTCAGTGGACCGCCGCGTCGATGCCACCGGCCTGGTGACGCCTGCCGCCCGGCAGTGGATCCCCGCCGGCCGCGACCCCGCCTACGAGCAAGTCTTGCTGCGGAAGATTCAGGAAAAGCTCTGCCGCTAGCCGACCGACACGCCCCCAGTCGGGGCGGCGTCGAACTCCGCGAGGGGCGTGGCGGCCCCGGTCAGCGGCAGCGACTTCCCGGCGAACGTGCGGACCGACTTGTCGATCCCGTTCGGCCCCAACCCGGTCACGATGTCGGCGCGGTAGTCGCCGTCGAGGTCCTTGACGGCGACCCGCACGCCGTCCCGACCCGACGCGTCCCCGGCGAAGAAGTTGGCGACGGCCGTGAGCGTGCTCGCGGGCGCGAGCAGGTCCCTCCCACTCAACGCCAAGACGCGCGGCGCGCCGCCTGGCCCCCCGCCGGCGACGACCTCGGCTAACCCGTCGCCGTCGAGGTCGCCCCCGGCGACGAAGGCCCCGTTGCGGAGGGTACTCTCGAAAGCGAAGAAGTCGGGCAGCAGCCGGCCGGGGACGCCGCCGGGTAGTAGGCTCAGGCCGTTGAACACGGCGACGCGCGGGCCGCCTCCGAAGCCGGCCGCGACGACCAGGTCCGGGGTCCCGTCGCCGTTCACGTCGGCGAGCGCCGGCCGCGCCCCGCCGCGGAAGGCGGGGTCGGCGATGCCGAGGAAGTCGGCCACCATCGGCGTGAACGTCTTGCCGCTGAGGATTTGGACCCGCGGCCCGCCGCCCTGGTCCGGCGTCAGGACGAGGTCGGCGTAGCCGTCGCCGTTGAGGTCGGCGACCGCCACGAACAGGCCGCCGGTGAAGCTACTCTCGAAGGGCGTCAGCGCCTTCAAGAGCGTGCCCGTCGCCCCGTCGTAAACCGAGACCTGGTCGATGGACGGTAGCCCACCCTGGGCGTCGGGGCCGAGGGCCGTCACGAGGTCGGCGACGCCGTCGTTGTTCACGTCCCCCACCGCGACCCGCAACGGGTTAGTGCGGGCGTTGTCCGAGTGGCTGTCGGCCGCGGTCGGCACGCGGGTGCCGTAGCGCGGCAGGGCGACGCTCACGCCGGGCTTGCCGTCGAAGTTGTAGAGCGTCGCCTTGCCGTCGCCGCCGACGGCGTACTTGGTTTGGCCGAAGGGGGCGGCGCGCGTCAGGATCGTGCCGAAACCCTTGCCGTCGATCGCGACGAGGGCGAGCGTCGGGTCGGTCGGGAATTTCGGGGCCGCGAAGCCGTCGAGCGTTAGTGTCCGCGCGGTGCCGGCGGCCCCCGTCAGGTCGAGGTTGTACGAGCCGACCGGGGTCACGCCGTCGGCCGCGGTGACATCGATGACGTACTTACCGGGGCGGACTGACGTGTACCCCGTGCCGAACGACGAGTACCCGACGCCGTTGGCGACCGCCCCGGCCCCGCGAATCTTTACGGCGATGGCCGGGGAGTCGGGCGACGCCTGCACGACACCGAAGTCTACCGCGGCGGGGTCGGTCGCGGCGGCGCGGGCGGCGGTCGAAAACACGAGCGCGGCCCGCGTGACGCCCGTCCGGTCGGCGGGGTTGCCCACGAACGCCGCGACCGCGTGACTGTTCGGCAGCAGGCTGACGGTTTGCGTCAGGAACGGGGCCTTGTTGTCGGCCGCGGACCCCGCGACGACATCGAGCTTGAGGGGCACGGAGTCCGGCACGCTCATGAACGCCGTCGCCTGGCGGAACGCCACGTCGTTGAGGACCTTCGAGTCGTTCACGTAGACATCGACCGTCGCCGCGGCGGCGAAGGGGGACTGCTGGAGGAACTGCAAGTTCGCGGCCGGCACGTCGCGGGCTTCGAGGCCGAGGAGGCTCGGCCGGGCGGTGGGGGGCAGTGGCATTGGGCGATCTCGAAGGTGGGGGTCGAGCGTTCGAGGCCTTTGTAACATTTTCCGACTCGCGGCGTAAGGCCACCCGCCGACGGGTCGCGCGGACTGCTTGACGGGCGTGCGCCATTCGGGTATCACGCAGGGGGAAGAGTTTCGGGGGCGGGGTGGGTTGCCGTGGCGTCTTCGATCTTCCTCCAGTTCTCGCTGCCCAACTCCGTGAGTTGGTACTACTTCTCGTTCGTGCTCACTGTCGCGCTGTTCTTCCAGTTCACCCGCGTATTCTCGGTCCGCAACCTCGACTTACTCGCCCTGTTCCTGTTCGCGCCGGGGTTCCTGCTGCTCCAGGAGGGCGTGCAGACGCTCGACGACCCGGCCGCGGCGAAGCGGCTCCGCTACGTCGGCTACGGCTGGCTGTTGGCGGCGTCACTCTACTGGTTCGTGCGGGCGCAACTCGACCTGATGACCTTCCGCAGGCCGTTGGTGTCGCCCAACCTGACCGTGCCGGGGCTGGTCTGGCTGGCGTGCGTCCTGCTCACAGCCCTCGTCGCGGTCGCTTACAGCCGGTCGTCGGACCCGTGGGAGCCGGTCGGGAACCCGCCCGTCGCCGTCACCGGGGCGCAGGCGGGCGCCACGACGATCGTCACTCAGGCGTCCGTCAGCCAGGGCCAGGACCCGACCGACGTGAAGTTCTACGTCGAGCGCACGCTGGCGGTCGCCTGCCACGCGGCGGTGGTGGTCGGGCTGTTCTTCGTCGGCTGGAAGGTCTTCTGCGACCTGCCGACCGGGGTCGCCGCCGGGATGCTGTACCTGCTGCTGCCGTACACGGCGTACCACATCGGCCAAATTCACCACGTCTGGCCGGCGGCTCTTCTACTGTGGGCGGTCTTCTGGTATCGGCGACCGACGGTCGCGGGGGCGCTAATGGGCCTGGCCGCGGGCACGACCTTTTTCCCGCTGCTGTTGCTACCCCTTTGGATGCACTTCTACCGCCCTCAGGGGACGGGGCGGTTCCTCGCCGGCTTCGGGCTGACGTGGCTGCTCGGGCTGGTCGGCACGCTACTGGTCCTGACGACCGCGGGGCACTTCCCCGACGGCATGTGGCAGACGCTGCACCTGGCCGACTGGTACCCCTGGAAGACGCCGGTGGCGGAGAGCGTCTGGACCGGGGCGCACTGGGCCTACCGCGTGCCGGTGTTCGCCGTCTACGCCGGCTACGTGTTCACGCTCGTCGCCTGGCCGCCGGTGCGCAACCTTGGCCAACTGATCGCCTCGAGCGCCGGCGTGCTGATCGGCATCCAATTCTGGTTCGCCGACCGCGGTGGCGTCTACGTGCTGTGGTACTTGCCGCTGCTCGTGTTAATGGTGCTGCGGCCCAACCTGGCCGAGCATCGTCCGGTCAACCCCGGCCCCCTGCCCACGCTGGTGCGTAGACTGTTGCGGCAGCACGACGCGGCCGAACCCAAGTCCCCGGTGGCCTGAGCATGAAGCGACTGAGCATGAGGCGAGCCGCAGCCGTGTCCGGGGCGATTCTTCTGGCGGTCGTCGTGGTCGGCGTGCCGCTCGCGTACCGCTCCCACACGAGTACGAAGTACCGCAACTTCCGCGTCGTCGAGCCGGGCGTGCTCTACCGCAGCGGGCAGATGTCCGCGTCCGGCCTGGCGAGTACAGTCCAGCAGTACGGCATCAAGACGGTGATCTCTTTGCGCGAATTGCGCGACGACGGCAAGCCGTCCCCGGACTCCGACGAGGTGACCTACTGCAACGAACACGGCGTCCGGCACGTCATCTTGAGTCCGGCGAAGTGGGTCAGTCTCGACGGCAAGCCGGCCCCAGTCGAGCCGAACGTCGCGGCCTTCCTGAAGATTCTGGACGACCCCACGACGCACCCGGTGCTGGTCCACTGCTTCGCCGGCATCCACCGCACCGGCGGCTACGTGTCGCTGTACCGCATGGAGTACGGCGGCTGGGCGGCGGGAGACGCGATCGACGAGATGAAGAGCATGGGCACGATCCGCACGACGTTCGACGACGAGATTCCCGGCTACCTGCGGGCCTACGTTCGCCGGGCGGACCGGGGGAAGTGAACCATTGAGATCGGGTGTCGGGTTCGGGGTGTCGCAGACAACACGCTTGCGCCTCGTGGCAGGTCTGCGATACCCCGCACCCTATACCCGACACCCGATTCTGCTACTTGTGCTCGTCGTGGCAGGCCTTGCACGACTTGTTCATCTTCGTCAGCGCCTCGCCCGTGGCGACCTTGTCCTTCTTCTCGACGCCGGCGGCGATGGCGAGCGTCATCGTCTTGTACTCACCGCAGAGCTTCTTCCACGAGGCGTCTTCGCCCTTGTCCGGCGCGTTCTTGCCGAGGTCCTCGCCGTACTTCTTGAGTTCGGCGGCCGGCTTGACGATGTCGTCCCACTTCTCCGCGGCGGCCCCGGCCTTGATCTGATTCAGCAAGCCCTTCTTGCCGTGGCCCTTCTTCATAATGTCGTGCGTGGTGGCGAAGTCCTCCGCCGGACGCGGCTCAGCGAGGATCGCGCCCGCCGTGAACAGCACCCCGAACGTGCACGCCGCCACGCCCACCAGCCGCCGACCGAATTGACGCACCATATCTCTCAAGCCCCTGAGTTGCCGCACCGACGCAGCGCAGGGGCCGACCCCCCACGCGATGGGGCACACTTTACCCACGGCCAGCCCTACGGGGTACGGAAATCCGCCGGCTCTCACAATCGCTACTGCCCGGCTTGCGGCCGCGCCGGCTCATATCCTGATTGCGAAGCGCCGGCCGCGTGTCGGGGGCCGGTGCCGTCCCCACGGGAGCGAGTCGCCTCATGAATCCGGTCCTGCGCGAGTACCTGGCCAAGGGCGTCTTCCTGGGCCTGTGGTCGTACCTGGCCCTGCTCCAGCCCGACGGCGGCACCTTCGCGCGCGTCCTCGCCTGGGGGCTAGGCGGCTTGGCACTCGGCCTGGTCGCGGGCGTCGCGTTGCAGTTGCGCCGGGGGTTCCGGCCACGCGCGAACCCGCCCGGCTTCCTGCTGCTGGTCCTCCTGAACAGCTCGTACTTCCTCTACGCCGGGCTGATCGGCGGCTTCGCCTGGGGCGTGCTGAGCGAGACCGACCCGCCCGACGGCCGCGCCTGGCTCGTGGGCGCGGCGGCCGCGGCCGGGGCGCTCGTCGGCTTCGGGCTGCACCAGTTGCGGCAAGTCCGGGACTGGTTCTACCGCTTCACGCTCGGCCTCGTCCTGGGCGGCGTGAGTACGTACCTGGCGATCTACTACCTCGACCCGATCCACACCCCCGACGGGGCCGCGCCGCTGCGGCAGTTCGGCATCTACCTCTTGCTAGGTCTGCCGTTCTTCTACCTCCTCACGCTCGCCGGCGAGGCCGAGGAGTCCGAGGTCGAGATCGCCGCGATCTGCACGGCCGGCGGCACCGGGCTGTACCTGCTGCGGCTCGACTCGAAGCTGCCGGAGCACTTCGACAAACTGATCTTCCTGATCCCGATCGTTGCGTACTTCGTCTACTCGACCAAGCTGCTCCCCGCCCTCACGACCTTCAAGCACAACCTGCGTGGCTACGCGTACCTGTCGCTCGGCCGCACCCGCGAGGCGCTGGTGAGCTTCGGCCGTGTGCTGCAACTCGACCGCCGCAACCGGCTGGCCGCCGACGGGGTGCGCAAGCTCATGGTGTCGCTCGACACCCGCGCGATCGACGACGACACCGCGAAATTGCTGCCGGTCGAGTACTGCCTCGAAACCGTCACCGCCGCGTTGATCGGTGCCGAGCCGCCGACGGAGAAGTCGCGTGATGACGCCTTGCGGATGCTCGACATCGTCGCCCGGCAGCGGCCCGACTTGACCCCGAGGGTGCGCTACCTGCGGGCGGTGGGGCTGGCGCACGGCCGGGAGTTCGACGCCGCCGCGGCCGAACTGTCGGCGGTTCTCGACCCCGCGGAGCAGCCGGGGCCGGTGCGTGAGGGCGTGCTGTTCGCGGCGTGGGACTTGGCGTTGCGCGTCCACCCGGAGTTGGTTAAACGGCTCGGCCAGAGTGAACTCGCCCGCCCCGGCCGCCGGCTCGACGCCATCGCCGCCGTCGAACGCCAACTCGTGAAGCAGCCCGATGACGCGGCGGCCTTGATGCTCAAAGGCGAGCTGTACTCGACGTTGCGCGAGGCGGAGTTCTTGGCGTCGTCGGCAACGCCTTCCGCGGACGTGTTCAACTACGACTACGTCGAGCAACTCGGACTCGCCCTGATCGCCGACGCCGACACCGCGCAGGTCGATCGCGGCCTGGCGTACCTGCGGGTTGCCGGGCGCGGCTCGCCGGCGCGCGGCCCGGTGATCTTCCAGCAACTCGCCGACGCCGCCACGAAGCTCGGCCGCACCGAGGAGGCGGCGGGCTACCTTGGCCAGATCAAGCGCAGCGGCCTGAACGCCGGGCCGGACAAGCTCACCGCCGAAGACCGGGCGATCTACGCCAACGCCTTGTTGCGACTCGTCGAGGCGGCCGTGGAGCGCAAAGACTACGCGAGTGCCGTCGATGACCAGCGGCTGTACGTCGAGGCTGGGCACGAGAATGCCAATACCCTGCGCAAGCTCGCCGAGTACTACGCCGCCAGCGACGACGTGTTGAACGCGCTGCTGATCGCGGAGCGCGGCCTGCTCTACGCCAAGGCCGACCCGGACTTGCTCGCCAAGAAGGACAGCTACTACTACAGCGTGAGCCTTGAGCGCATCCGCGGCGTGCGCGACAAGGTCGTGACCTGGTTCGACATCCCGTACCTTGTGCGACAGTCGAAGAAAGTCGCCGACAAGGTGGACCTCGACGCCGAGACGCTCGACTACGGCCTGCACCTCGCCCGGCTCGCGCGGATCGTCGCCCCGAAGAGCCACGGCGCGATGCTTAGCGAGGCCCGGCTGCTGCTCCGCAAGGGGGAGCGCGACGCGGGGCTCAGCGTCCTCGAAGACATCCGCGAGCAGCCGCGCGGCTCCGGCGACGAGGAGGATGCCTGGTTCATCGCCGTGCGGATGCTCGGCGACTTGTACCTCGACGAACTCGACCGGCCCGACCTCGCGATCGGCTGCTACAACGCCTTCCGCGAGTACCAGAAGAGTGGGGCCGACACGCTATTCTTGCTGGGCAAGGCCTACGAGAAGTCGGGCAACGTCAACGCCGCGATCAAGAGCTTCGAGTCGGTGTCGGTCTACCCGCAGCACCCGCGGTTCTACGAGGCGGCCGAGGCGGTGCGGCGGCTCAAGGGCGGCGGCGCGGCGTGAAATCGCTTGCCCCCGGTCGCGGCAGCGCCAACAATGGTCCGTGGCCCGCCGCAGGCTCGTCGAGCACGGCGAGCGGGGGACGATAGTCCTCCGAGTCAAACTTCCGCCGCAGGAAGACTCCCCGGTGGGGGGCCACTCGGGGGACTATCGTTCCCCGCTCGCCTGGCCTGCGACTTTCCACGACACGGGGTTGACACGCATGCGGTTCCGAATGCTCGCCGCCACGGTGGTCCTGCTGCAACTCGCGGCCTCGGCGTCGGCCTGCCCCTTCTGCTCCGCGCAGGGCACGACACTCTCCGGCGAGGTCGCGGAGGCGGACTTCATCGTCGTCGGGCGGATGCTCAACCCCCGGCGCGACCCGTCGGACATCAACAAGGGCACGACCGACTTGCAGATCGAGAGCGTCGTCAAGCCGCACGAGTTCTTGGCTGGCAAGAAGCTGCTCACGATCCCGCGCTACATCCCCGGCGACAGCGCGGGCAAGGACGGCAAGTTCATCGTCTTCTGCAAGCTGCACACGCCCGCCGCGTTCACGGCCACCGCCGCCGTGGCGTCCGCCGCCGTGTTCGCCGACGCCCGCACGGTCACCCTCGACGCCTACCGCGGCGAGCCGGTGGACGGCAAGAGCAAGCTCGCCGAGTACCTCGCCGGGGCGATCGCCGTGCGCGACAAGGACTCGACGACGCGGCTGCGTTACTTCTTCGACTTCCTCGACGCCCCCGACCTTGTGATCTCGACCGACGCGATGAACGAGTTCGGCTCCGCGGACTACAAGCAAGTGCGGGCGCTGTCGCTGACGCTGCCGCCGGCCAAGGTGCTGGGCTGGATCAAGGACCCCAACACACCGCAAAGCCGACTCGGGCTGTACGGCCTGTTCATCGGCCACTGCGGCAAGAAGGACGACGCGGCGGCCTTGCGTGGGCTGCTCGACGGCACCGAGACGCGTTTCATCGGCGGCCTCGACGGCATCCTCGCCGCCTACACGCTGCTCGACCCCCCGGCCGGCTGGGCGTACCTCAATCAACTCGTCGCCGACGAGAAGAGCGACTTCCAAATCCGCTACGCCGTGTTCAAGGTGCTGGGCTTCTTCTGGGACTACCGCCAGGATGTCATCAAGCAGGACGACATCTTGGCGGGGATGGTGAAGCTCATGGCGATCGGCGACATGGCCGACCTGCCGATGGAGTACCTGCGCAAGTGGGGCCGCTTCGAGATGACCGACAAGGTGCTGGCCTACGCCGACGTCAAGACGCACGGCGGGGTGCCGATCGTGCGGCGGGCGATCCTCAAGTTTGCCCTCGCCGCCCCCGCCGACCACGCGGCCGCCAAGGCGTACGTCGAGAAGATTCGCGCCGAAGACCCCGACCGCGTGAAGTACGTCGAGCAGACCCTGAGCGACGAGTTGAAGCCGCTGCCCGCTAAGCCCTAACACCCGAGGTGCAGGATGCCCCGACCACTGCGACGGATCGCCATCGCCTTACTCCTGCTGGCCCCGACGCCGGTCGCCCACGCCTGTACCTTTTGCAGCGGCGGCGTGACCTCGCGGCAGACGTTGCGGGAGCACCTCGCCGCCGCGCAGTACGCCGCCTACGGCAAGCTGAAGAACCCGCGCGTCGAGCCGAACGGCGTCAGCGGCGCGACCGATTTCGAGGTCGTGCAGGTGCTCAAACCGCACGCGCCGTTCGCCACGACCCCGGCGTTCGTGATCGCGAAGTACCTGCCGGTGGTCGGCAACACGCCGCCAGAATACCTGTTCTTTGTCAGCGAGCGCGACGGCAAGCCCGACCCGTTCTACGGGGTGCCCGCGACGCTGCCGATGTGCGAGTACGTCGCGGCGCTCGGCAAGCTCAAGCCCGCCGACGCGACCGCAAGGCTCGCCTTCGCCTTCGGCTACCTCGACTCTCCGGACCCGAGTGTTTCGGCCGACGCCTTCCTCGAATTCGCCAAAGCAACCGACGGCGAAATCGCTAAGGCCAGGGCCGTGCTGGTCCCCGTGAAGCTCCGCAAACTCCTGACGCACAGCGAGACTCCCGCCGACCGGCTGGGCGTCTACGCGATGCTGTTGGGCCTGTGCGGCGGCCCCGACGACCGCGACCTGTTCGACAAGCTCGTGACCGCCCAGCCGCTTTCGCCGCGCGTGCAAGACAACCTCGGCGGCACCCTGGCTGGCCTCACGACGCTCGACGCCAAGCTCGGCTGGCAGCGCATCAGTGCGGTCATCGACGACGCCAAGCGGCCCTACGCCGAACGCCTCTCGGCCATCGGCACGCTGCGGTACTTTCAGGCCGCCAAGGGCGACGCGGTGCGGCCGGACGTGGTCGCGTGTTACAAGGCCCTGCTGAAGCACGCCGACTTCGCCGACATCGCCATCGAAGACCTGCGCCGCTGGGGGTATTTCGACCTGACGCCCGACGTCCTCGCGCTGTTCGCCAAGCCGACGCACGCCAGCCGCCTGGTCCGCCGGTCGATCGTGCAGTACGCGCTCACGGCACCAGGACTTGAGGCGAGTGCCTTCGTCGCTGACGTGCGGGCGAAGGACGCGAAGCTCGTCGCCAACGTCGAGGAACTGATGAAGTTCCACGAGCCGGCGAAGAGGTAATGGTTTTGGCGAGCCGGAAGTGTAAGCGACCGGAGTTCTCGCGCCACGTCCCAGCGTAAGAACTCCGGTCGCTTACGCTTCCGGCTCGCCTTTGAACTAACTCAGTCTCAGCGTGTGGTTGCTCAGGCGCTCGAAGCCGGTCGCCGTGATCGCGTAGTTGTGCTCGATGCGCACGCCGCCGACGCCATCGACGTACAGGCCCGGTTCGAGCGTCACCACGTCGCCGACGACTAACGTTTCGGTGGCGTTGACGACGAAGAACGGCGCTTCCGGGTGGCCGATGCCGAGGCCGTGGCCGGCGTGGTGCGGGAAGGAGTCGGCGACGCCGGAGGCGGCGAACACCCCGCGCACGGCGTCGTAGACCGCCTGGCACGGCGTGCCGGCCTTCAGTAACGCCTCGCCTGCCTTCATCGCGCTCAGGCTCAGGTCGAAGAGGCGCTGCTGGTCGGCGGTCGGCTGGCCGCCGACGACGATCGTGTTCGTGAAGTCGCTGCGGTAGCCGTCGAGGACCACCGAGAAGTCGAGGATGTACGTCTCGCCGTCAACAAGTACGTGATCGGTCGCGGGGCCGCCGTGCTTCTTGGCACCGGTCGAGACGGTGAAGTCGCCGTAGACGACCGTCGGCCGGCCGACGGCCTTCGCCACCGCCGTGAACACGCCGTTGTACACGTCGAGTTCGGTCATGCCGGCCTTGATGTTAGCCCGCGCCCAGGCGTGCCCCGCCTCGGTCGGCGTCATGCAGGCCCTCAGTTGGTCGATCTCGTCGGCGTCCTTGGCCCGGCGGAAGCCGGTCACGGCGTCCCACAGCGCCGCGGCGTCGGGGTCGGTCAACTCGTCGTGGACGCGGCCGCCGTGCGCCGCCACCGTGGCGTGCAGGCTCCAACGGCGGTTGCCGACGCCGGGGCCTTTGCCGTCGTACCAGGCGATCGGCACGCGCGCGTCCACCTGCGCGCGCTCGACGCTACTCGGCACGCGCTTGTCGTAGAACAGCGTCGTCTTGCCGTCGGGCTGAATCAGCAGCAGGCCGCCGAAGTCCGCGCCGAGGCTGAATGCGTCGATGTGGCAAGCGGCAAAGTAGCGCAGGTTCAGCGGGTCGCCCAGTAAAAGTGCCGTCGTCGGCTTGAGGGCGTCGAGGAGGCGTTGCCGGCGTTGGCGGCAGCCGTCAGGGGTCAGCATGGTCGGGGTCTCCGGTGACTCGCCTCTTACTCGCCGATGAGGCCGCTGATGCCGCCCTTCTTCTCGGACTTGAAGATCATATCGACGGCGAGCGCCGCCGCCAGGACGAGCATCTTGGCGATCGGCTGCTCGTGCAGGTCCTCGTGGACCTCGATCATGTAGCTGTCGGCGGACGTGAAGAGTTCCTTGGCGAGTCCGCCCCACTCCTTCGACACCTTGCCTATCTCGAAGCTGCCGTCGGGCGTTAACACGCGGTACTTGAAGCCGAACAGGTTGCCCTTCACGTCGGCGAATTGCTGGTTCTTGGCGTCGTACACCAGGAAGCCGCCGCCGAAGGAAAATAGTTTACTCTTGAGGTAGCCGACGAGGACGCCTTGCGCGTCGCGGATCTCGACGCGGGCGCGGAACAGGAACCAGCCGCGGCTGACGGTGAACACCAGGGCGTCGTCGGGCGTCTCGCGGACTTCGACGCGCGTCGGCATAAGTTGCTTGCTGACGAGCCAGCGCATCATCCGCACGAAAACCCCGATGTCTTCCTCGGCCGTCCCCGTGCGCTTCTGGGTCACGCCGTCGTAGATTTCGTAGGTGGCGTGCGACGAGAGGAACTTGATCTTCTCTTTGACGAGGAATTTCTGCGACTCGAGCATGTCGTGAACCCCTGGGCACGGGTGCGAGTCGTCAGGATAGAAAGCCGCGGAGTTGCGGACACGGCGAAATCGCGGTAAGACCGACGTGGCCACAGTGGGGTGGCTACAATGGCCGCACCCAAGGAGTCTCAGGATGGCGCACCCCGCGACCGCAATGCCCGTCGAGGAGTTGAGCGTCGAGGATCGCCTGACGCTTCTCGGCCGGTTGTGGGACAGCTTGCTCGATGAGGGGCCACCGCCCGCCCCGCCCTGGCACCTCGAAGTCGTCCGCCGCAGGGTCGCCGAAGCGGACGCCAACCCCGCGGCGTCGATCCCGCTCGACGACTTCGAGCGGGAGTTGCTGCGGGGACGTTCGTGAGCGTGGCAGTCCGCGTCACCCCGACGGCCCGCGACGATGTCCGGCACGGCGAGCAGTATTTCGAGGGCCGACGCGTCGGGCTGGGCAACGCATTCGTGGACGAAGTCTTGGCGACCCTGAGCCGCATTAGTGACATGCCGTTGAGTTACGGGGAAGTCAGTGACGGGGTTCGTGCGGTCGGGCTGCGGAGGTTTGGGTATGTCCTGTACTACCGCTCCGACGGTTTGAGAACGGAAGTGTTAGCCGTCCTCCACGGGGGGCAACCGCCGGAAGTTTGGCTGGGTCGAGTTTGATGGGGCCTACACCACACCCGGAGTCCGACCTTGACCGCGACCGACTCGCCCGCCCCTGCCGTCGATAAGCGCGAGGTGCGCATCCAGCGGATGTTCGGCCAGATCGCGCCGTGGTACGACTTCCTCAACCACTTGCTGAGCCTGAACATCGACCGGCGTTGGCGGCGTAAGACGACGCTACTCGCGCCGCCCGCCGGTCCGGAGGCGGGGCCGATCCTCGACCTCTGCACCGGCACCGGCGACCTCGCGATTGCTTACGACGCCGCGACGAAACAGCGTGTCCCCATCGTCGGGGCCGACTTCACGCGCGAGATGCTCGTGCGGGCCGTCGTGAAGGCCGACAAGCGGGGGATCGGCGAGCGCGTGACCTTCCTGGCGGCCGACGCGCAAGCCCTGCCGTTCGCCGACGACACGTTCCAACTCGTCACGGTCGCTTTCGGGCTGCGCAACGTCACCGACACCGATAAGGGCCTGGCCGAGATGGTCCGCGTCACCAAGCCGGGCGGGCGGGTCGCGGTGCTGGAGTTCTCGAAGCCGCGCGGCCGCGTGATCGGGCCGCTGTACCGCTGGTACTTCACGACGCTGATGCCGCGCGTCGGTCAACTGTTCTCGCGCAGCCCGGAGAGCGCGTACAACTACCTGCCGGCGAGTGTGATGGGCTTCCCGGACTACGAGGAACTCACCGCGAAGATGGCGACGCACGGCCTCGCGGACCTACACTACCACCCGTTCACCTTCGGCATCGCCACGCTGTACGTGGGCACGAAGCCGCTCTGACTCCGCCGACGAACGGGGCCGCCAAATGCCGACCGGGCCGAAGGATCATCTCCTGTTGCGGGCCGCCCGCGGCGAAGTCGTCGAGCGCGCCCCGGTCTGGGCGATGCGGCAGGCCGGGCGGTGGGACCCGGAGTTCGCCAAGATCCGCTCCGGGCTGGGCTTTTACGAGTTCTCGGCCGACGTGGAGAAGTCGGCCGCGGCGTCGCTCTGCCCGCGCCGCTTCGGGGTCGATGGCATCATCCTCTTCTACGACATTACGACCCTGCCGATGTCGATGGGCCTGCCGTTCACGCTTGTCAAGGACCTCGGCCCGCAACCCGACCGGCCGATCCGCACGCTTGCTGACCTCGACCGCCTGAACCCCGAACCCGCGCCCGAGTCTTATGACGCCATCCGCAAGCTGTTGCAGCGGGTCAAGGAGGAGTTGCGGGGCGAGCTGCCGGTGATCGTCTTCGCCGGCTCGCCGTTCACGGTGGCGACCTACTGCATCGGCACCGGCAAGGACATGACCGCGACGCGGGCCTTCGCCGCAGAGAACCCCGACGTGTGGGCGGGGCTGCTCGACCGGCTCAACGGGGCGACGAGTTCGTTCCTCAAAACGCTGATTGCCGAGGGGGCCGACCTCTACCAACTCTTCGACTCGTGGGCCGGGATGCTGACGCGTGAGGAGTACGTCGAGTGGGCCGACCGCTACCACCGGGCGATCCTCGCCGCCGCGCCGGGGGTGCCGCGCATCCTGTTCGTCAAGGAGTGCCCGCACCTCGACCTGATGGCGGCGAGCGGGGCGGAGGTCGTGAGCCTCGGCAAGCGGCACGACCTCGCGGCGGCGAAGGCGGCCTACCCTCACCTGGTCTTTCAGGGCAACGTCGATGAGGCGGTGTTGCGGCTCGGCACCCCGGCGGACGTGGCGGCGGAGACGGCTCGGGTCAAGCTAGCCGGCGGCGGGCACCGGCACATCGTGAACCTGAGCCACGGCGTCGGCAAGGAGACGCCCCCGGCCAACTTCGAGGCCTACGTCCGCGCCGCGAAAGGCGTGTGACAAGCGGGCCGCCGTCGGGTATAACGACACCTCGCCCCCCTGCCCCGCGGTCCCTCGCTATGCCCCGCCTCTCGCTACTGGTACTCGCGATGCTGACGGCGGCCGGAGCGGCGTCCGCCGCCGACGACCGGCCGGTGCGCGAAAAGGTGCGGGATGTCGAGCGGCACCTGCGGCAAGTCATCGACGACGCCGAGGCGTCGGTGGTGGCGATCTCGGTGTCTCACAGCAGTCGCTACCCCGGCCGCATCGACCCGGCGAACCCCGGCCGGCTGGGCGACCACGTCGCGCCGGTCGGCGTCGGCGGCGGGGCGTTCGACACCAAGCTCGACCTCGGCGACCTGAGCAACGTCGCCGACCACCCCTTCGGCACCGGCGTGGTCCTCGACGCCGACGGGTTGATCCTGACCAACTACCACCTCATCGACGGTGCCCGCAAGATCTACGTCCGCGGGCCGCGCGGCCTCGGCAGCTACGCCAACGTCCACGCCGCCGACGCCCGTAGCGACCTGGCGGTGTTGAAGCTGTTGCGCCCGCTGGCGGACTTGAAGCCGATCGTGATCGCGGCCGGCCGCGTCGCCACCGGGCCGGCCGGCGAGAAGCCGACGATCGCGCGGGGCATGTGGGTCGTCGCCCTGGGCCACGCGGACGCGGCCGGCTTCCCCGACGGCGTGCCGGGCGCGAGTTGGGGCATCGTCAGCGCGGTGCGGCGGCGGGCCACGATCGGCTCCACCGAGACGGGGGCCGGCAAGCCATTGACGCAGTTGAGCGCCCTGCTCCAGACCGACGCGCGGCTGACCCTCGGTTCGTCCGGGTCGCCGCTCTTGAACCTCGACGGCGAGATGGTCGGCCTGAGCACCCCGGCGGCGGCAATCACGGGGGCCGAGACCGCTGGCGGCTTCGCGATCCCGATGGACCAGAACTTCCGCCGCATCGTCGCCGTGCTCAAAGAGGGCCGCGAGGTCGAGTACGGATTTTTGGGCGTCCGCTTCGGCGGCGCGACGCCCGGCTCGCGGCTGCTCGACAACGGCCTGGCGATCAGCGACGTGAGCCAGGGGTCGCCGGCCGACAAGGCCGGCCTCACCGGTGGCGGCCGCGGCTTCGACGGGAACGCGGGCGACAGCATCCTCGCGGTGGACGGCCAGCCGCTCCGCGAGCAGGACGACCTCTACCTCCAAGTCGGTGCCGCGCTGGCCGGCAGTACCGTGAAGCTCACCGTGCAGCGGCTGAGCGCGCGGCGGACGGTCGAGGTCACGCTGGCGAAGATCGGCCACGACTTCCCGTTCATCGCCTCCGTGCGTTCGCCGGCGGCCTTCGGGTTACGCGTCGATTGGGGCAGCACCGTGCAGGTGAAGGCCGGCGGCGGGCTGCCGCTGCCCGACTGCGTCAGCGTGCGCGAGCTGGAGCCGAACAGCGCCGCGGCCCGCCGCTTCAAAACACTCGACCCCGAATCGAAGGGGGCGTGGCTGGTGGTCAGCGTCGATGGGCAGCCGATCGCGACCCCGGCGCGCTTCGCCGCCTTGACGGCGGGCAAGGCGTCGGTGACACTGCGACTGCTCAACCTGGCCGAGCCGGAGCGGCCGCGTGAGGTGACCCTGCCGTGAAGTACGCCTTCTGCAACGAGACCTTCGCCGGCTGGGAGCACGAGCGCGTCTGCGCGACGGTCGCCGAGTTCGGCTACGCCGGCCTCGAAATCGCCCCGTTCACGCTCGCGTCCCGCATCACCGACGTGAGTACCGTCCGCCGCTCCGAACTGCGCTGGGCCGCCGAGCACGCCGGCGTGTCGATCGTCGGCCTGCACTGGCTGCTGGCGAAAACGGAAGGTTTCGAGGTCACGTCGCCCGACCCGGCGGTGCGGGCGCGCACGGGCGAGTACCTCGCCGACCTGGCCCACGCCGCGGGCGAACTCGGCGGCAACGTCCTGATTCTAGGGTCGCCGAAGCAGCGTAACGTGCCCGCCGGGTACAGCCGACACGACGCCGACGACTTCGCGCTCGACACCCTGCGGCACTGCCTGCCGGCGCTGGAGCAGTCGCGCGTGACGCTCTGCCTGGAGCCGCTGACTACCGCCGAGACGGACTTCCTGAACCTCGCGGCCGAGGCGGTGGGGATGATCCGCCGGCTGGCGCACCCCTCCGTCAAGCTGATCCTGGACGTGAAGGCGATGACCGGCGAGTTCGCCCCGGCCCCGGACGTGATCCGCGCGAACGCCGACCAGCTCTTCCACTTCCACGCCAACGACCCGAACCTGCGCGGCCCCGGCTTCGGCGACACCGACTTCAAGCCGATCCTCGAGGCGTTAAGGCAAGCGCACTACCGCAACTGGGTGTCGGTCGAGGTCTTCGACTACACGCCCGACCCGGTGACGATCGCCCGCGAGAGCATCGCCTACCTGCGGTCGTGCGAGTGAGGCTCCGCCGCAGGCGCGGCGAGCGGCGGACGTGAGTCCGCTGTTCCCACCCGACGGGGGAACGGCCTGATAGTGCGAGTGCCCAGGACTTCGCCCTCCGCGGTCCTACCCACATCGGGGTGGAACAGCGGACTCACGTCCGCCGCTCGCCGCGCCTGCGGCGGAAACCCCGGAGTCAATCTCATGCAACCGCTACTCGCCATGCTCCTGTCGGTCGGGTTCGCCGAAGTTGACCTCTCGCCGACACTCGGAGCGAACCCGGTGTTCCTGGCCGGATTCGCCACGAATCGCGTCGCCACGAAGGTCCACGACCCGATTATGGGCCGCGCCGTTGTCCTGTCGGACGGCACGACGAAAATCGCCCTGGTGTCGGTCGATCTCGTCGGCCTCTTCCACGGCAACGTCGAGGCGGTGCGCAAGCGGCTCCCCGGCTTCGATTACGTGCTGATCTCCTCGACGCACAACCACGAAGGCCCCGACACGCTCGGCCTCTGGGGCCGCAGCCCGTTCACGTCGGGCGTCGATCCCGACTACCTCGCCGCCGTCGAGGCGGGTTGCGTCAAAGCCATCAAGGACGCCGACGCCGCCCGCAAGCCAGCCACGGTGAAGATCGGGACGGCCAAGGGGCCGGAGTTACTCAACGACTCGCGCCTGCCGCTTGTCAAGCACGACGACATTGTCACGCTGCAATTCTTGGGGCCGAAGCGCGAGGCGTTGGGGCTGCTCGTGCAGTGGAATTGCCATCCGGAGACGCTCGACAGCAAAAACACCGAGGTCACCGCGGACTTCGTCGGCTACACCGTCGGGCACCTGAGGGCTAAGCACAAGTGCCCCGTGGCGTACTTCACCGGGACCGTCGGCGGGCTGCTCAGCTCGCTCAAGGTCGAAGTCCGCGACGACGCCGGGGCGTTGCTCAAGGACGGCACCTTCGAGAAGGCCCGCGGCTACGGCGTCGCGGTGGGCAAACTCGCCGACCGGGCAATCGCGGCCGGCGTCCCGGCGACGCTGACGCCGTTCCGCGTCACGACGAAGACGCTGCTCATGCCGGTCGAGAACATGCTGTACCGCGTCGGCAAGCAGGCCGGCGTCTTGAAGCGCGCGATGTACCTCCTCGACGGCGCGACCGCCGACCCCTTAACGTGGGTCGAGACGACCGACGCGGCCAAGCCGGTCGGCGTGAAGACCGAAGTCGGCTACCTGCGGCTCGGGGAACTCGAAGTCGCGGCGATCCCCGGCGAGATCTACCCCGAACTCGTGCTGGGCAAGGTGCCCGACCCCGCGGAGCCGGGCGCGGACTACCCCGACGCCCCCGTCGAGCCGTCGATCTACGGCCAGCTCGCGGGCAAACACCGGATGCTCCTCGGCCTGGCGAACGACCAACTCGGCTACTTCATCCCCAAGCGGCAGTGGGACGACGTGGCCCCCTACTGCTACGGCCGCAAGTCGAGCCAGTACGGCGAGATCAACAGCGTCGGGCCGAACGCCGCCGCGATCGTGTGCGAGAGCTTCCGCGGCCTAGTCAAGTCGCCGGCACGACCGAAGTGAGCCGCTTGATGAGCATGGTCGCGTAGCTGCCGCGCGGAAGCTCGAACGCCAGCGTGAGCGCCTGCCGGCCGGGGTTCAACTCGTCGTCGCCGACGCTGGTGCCGACGTTGCCGAGCTTCAGGCAGACGGCCCGCTCGCCGCGCGAGAAGAACGGCTTGGGGATGCCCGGAATCCGCATGGTGGCCAGCGTCAAGCCCTCGTCGGCCAGCACCGCGTCGATCAGCGACGTACTCGTTTTGAGGCGGGCCGACAGCAGCGGCAACTCCCACTTTTGCCACTCCGCGACCTGCCCCGGCGTGCCGCGTAACGGCGTGGCGAATTCGCCGACATCGAGCGTAATCGTGCCGAGGTCGGCGGGGTCGAACAGTGCCCGCAAGCTGCGGTCGAGCAGGCGGTTCCACAGGTAGCTCTGGTACGCCGAGAGGTACAGGCTGCTCAGGTCGTGCCGCAGGCGGGCGACGGCCCCCTTGAAGTCCTTGTGGTGCGACACCATGTAGTCGATCAGGCTCCGCGCGTGGCCCTTCGGCAGCGCCGCCTTGAGCGTCGGCCAGTCGCCCCAGTGCTGGTGCAGGATCGCCTTCTCGGCCTTGGCGGGGGCTCGGTCGTGTTCATAAGGGGCGGCCAAGGCGAGCTTCAACGCCTCCTCAAAGTTTCCGCGGACCATCTCCAGCGCGACGAACCGGCGGTCGGCCGGGACGGAGCCGAAGCGTTGGTCGTCGAAGTAGTTCGGCACGCCCACCGCGGCGACCTCGCGGCTCGCCGTCTCCGCCAGCGTCGCTTGCTCCGCGGTGAGGTGCCGCAGGACGATCGTGAAGCGGTTGGCGCGGATGTCGTGCGACGAGAACGGCTGCGTCACGCGGCCGAGGAACGAGACCTTGGTGCGCTCGTGCTCCATGCCGTGCATCGGGCCGCGGTAGACGCTGAAGAACTGCGTCGTGTCGGCGTGGCGGTCCTTCAAGCCGCCGTAGGCGATGCGGCCCTCGTCGAGCTTCCAGCGGCGGCGAACGGCCGCGAGGGCGTCGAGGGTCGTCCAGCCGACCTTGTCGAGCCGGTAGAGCGCGAACTCCCCGGCCGGGCCAGGGGTCACGTCGGTCAACTCTTCGACGCGGAAGTCGCCCGGCTGCTGCTTGACTTTCATGCCGTCATTGAAGCAGTTCGCCGGCCGCTGTGAAGGGTGTTACTTCTTCGGCAACTCGAAGCTCGGCACCGGCCGCGGCGGGGGTAGCGTCCCGGCGGTCGGGGCCGGCACCGGGCCGGTCGGCACCGGCGGCTTGGCAGCCGGCGGCTTGATCAACGCCGCCGGCATCGCGGGGAAGCCCTCCCACTCGCCCGTCGGCTCCGACAGCGTCGCCGGGTCGATGCCGCGCGGCGTCCGCTCCGGCTTGTTGCGCAGCGGCAGGAACGGCAGCGTCAGGCGGATGTCCTCGACCGGGACTTTCGCCGCCGAAGCCGTCATCAGCTGCACCACAGCGTTGACGGTGGTCGGGTTCGTCGGCGCGGCGAGGTGGCCGACGCCGGGGAGTTGCAGCGTGTCGGTCGTGACGAGTTCCTTGCCGCCGAACCAGTTGTGCGAGCGGATCGCGACCGACGGGACCGCCACGGTGTCGGCGACGTTGCCGGACACGCCAAGCGGGTCGAGGAAGACCACCGCGTCGAGCGGCAGCCCGGTGCGGCACGCCTCCGCGGCGAGTCCCAAGGTGTTGCCCGCCGCGGTGCCGTAGCCGAGTAACAGCATCCGCGCCTGCGGCTCGTCGCGGTACAGGCGCTGCATCTCGCGCAGGTAGTAGTTGCGGTCTTCGCTCTGCGTGTAGTAGACCTTGGCGTACCCGGCCCTGCCGACCTCGTCACGCAGCGTTAGCATCCCGCCGAGTTCGAGCACGTCCGAGCCGTTCATCATGAACAGGTAAACTTGTGACCGCACCGGCATCGGGAACGGGTTCAGGTCGGTGCAGTGCATTGACTCGTGGAAGGCCCGGTGGTTGGTACTCAGGCACCCAACGGCCGGCGTCAGCCCGACACACAGCGCCAAGACGCCCCAAGACTTAGTTCGCATCGCAGCCCCCGCCGACGGCAGAAAGTTCGCAACCTTGCTTACCTTCCGTTCATCGGCACGACCGGCGCATCCGCTGCAACCAATCCAGCTTACCGGGTCAGTCGATTCGCACCGGACGCCCCAACCTCACCGACTCGCACTCGCGGTGGCACATCGTCAGCGCGTCGCGGGCCAACTTCGCGCTCAGCAGGTCGGGCACCTTGCCGGCGACGACGCCGTCCACGGCGGCCTGAATCTCGGCGGTGAACGCGGCGATCGGGTCGCCACCGCCGTGGAGTTGCGGGGTGATCGACTTGCTGTCGGGCGTGAAGACAGTCAACGGCACGCCGCCGGAGTGGTACGCCAGCGTCGCGCCTTCGAGGAAGATTTCGTAGCCGTGGGCGAACGGCCGGCCGCTCGCGGCGACGGCCCCGCTCGAGCAGCTCACCGCCGGGCCGCCGGGGCCGTACAGGTACTGCGTCGTCAAGTAGTTGACGGCGTCGCCTTCGACGAGGCCGGTCGAGAACACTTCGCGCGGCACGCCGCAGGTCAGGCCGATGAAGTGGGTGTCGTGGACGTGCAAGTCAACCGCCGGCCCGCCGGTCTTGGCCGCGTCGCCGATGTCCGCCGACCAGTCCGTCCGGCTGATGACGCGCGTGAAGTGCGCCGCGTGCAGCTTGCCGTAGCGGCCGCTGCGCACGGTCTCCGCGGCGAAGGCGAACTCCGGGAAGTACGGCAGGACGTGCGCGACCATGAGCAGCTTGCCCGACTTCGTCGCGGCCGCGAGCATGGCGTCGGCGTCAGCGGTCGTCAGCGCGATGGCTTTCTCGACGAGGACGTGCTTGCCAGCGGTTAACGCGGCGATGGCCGTCTCGGGGTGCAGGTGTGTCGGATTGCAGATGTCGATGAGGTCGATGTCCGGGTCGGCGAGCATCTCGGCGTAGTCGGCGTAAGCCTTGACGCCGGCCAAATCGACAGGCCCCGGCTCCGGGCCGAAGTTGCCGCGGGTGTGCGTCCAGTCGCCGCGCAACTTGGCCGGGTCGCGGCTGCAAATCGCCGCGAGCTTCGCCCCGCGGACGCCCTGCATCCCCAGATAGTGGATGCGGCCCATAAAACCAATCCCGACGATTCCAATCCTTACCATCGGCGTATCTCCTTTGTTTTGAGTCGGTTACGCCATTCCAGCGTTCCCATGAATTTTGCGGTTTTGGCCCGTTTTCCCACGGTTTCCGGCCATTCCTTGTGCCATTCTTTGTGCCCAGGATCATCCCGCTCCCTTCATTCTCCCAACGGCGAGGGATTTTGTCACCGCGCCCGACGGGGCATGGCGGAACGCGCCCGCGGAACGGCAGGTGTTCCCAGCTCTGAGTTTTTAATAGCTCGCAGTGGGTCTGATCGTAGCAAGTGCTCGCCGCTATGCGTAAAGGGGGCTCGCTGGACCGCTGCAAGAGGTTCCGTTCGCCTCCGGGCTTTTTCAAATTCAGCGGAAGGCCCTTGCCGCTCCGGAACCTGCAAGCGGTCACGCGCTCGCCCTCCTTGACGCGCGGCTGCGCCTTGCTGGTACTGACCCGCCTGCCAGCCAGGCCTTCTACTTCCTTCATCCCTTCCAATGCCACGGGCTCCCCCACGGGAAAAGCGGCCTCCCAGCCGCCGTTCCCGACTTCTTCCTATTTCCGTTCCATTTTCCTTATGCGTGACCAAGCATACACCACCGGCCCCGACGCTCAAGCCGAAGCGGCTTGCCAGACCCTCCGCGAAGGGATCGCCGCCATCTACGCGATCATGAACCCGACCACGGAGACACTGTTCCCCCGCCTGGTCGCTTCCGCCCGTCTGCTGAAGGAACACCTTCACGCCTACACCTTCTCCCCCGACGCCGCCGTGTACGACGAGGACGCGGTGATCGCCATCGAGGAGGCCGAGAGGCTGCTCAGCCAGGCAACGCGCGTCGTGGGGCGACGGGAGAAGCCACAGGGGCATTCGGACGAGGACATCTGCTCCGACTGCCACTGCACCCGCTCCGATGCGGAAGAGAGCGAGGGCTGGAACCCCGAGGCCTGCTCCTGCTTCTCCTGCGCCGAGTCCGTCTTCCAGCTTGCGGAGAAGTTCGGCATCTCCGCCGAGGGGGTGAGGGAGGCCGACGCCCTGCACAAGCTCGATATTCTCCGGGCGAACCTCTGGCACTTCCGACGGCACCACAAGCAGGCCGAGATCGAGGCCTGCCTCACGTTCCGCAAGTGATCTTTCCTCTGCCCCCGTGCTACGGTGCGGGGGCTTCTTACTTCTTCCTTCCTTTTACAGATGGAGAACAATCGCACATCATCGGCAACGCTCAAGGCAGATCAGAACGTCCTCGACATTATTCGCCGCGCCACCATCGACGATGACGGGCTCACCCTTACCGGGACGCTCGATCGCAAAGACTACGTAGCCGTCAATCAGTTCCTCGAATTGGCTGGTGCCAAATGGGACCGGAAGGCGAAGCGGCACGTCTTCCAGGCGGGTGCGAAGGCGAAGATCGAGGGTCTGCTGGGCACCGGAGAAATCCTCGACGAAAAGAAGCACTTCCAGGCGTTCTACACGCCACAGGAGGTTGCCCAGGATCTCGTTCGGATGGCCGACGTCGAGCCAGGGATGGCCTGTCTGGAACCGAGTGCTGGAGACGGTGCCATCGCCCAGGCACTTCAGGAATTCGGAGCGAAGGTCACCTGCATCGAGCTCAACCCGGAGGCCGCACAGAAGCTGGAGGAAAGAGGCTTCGATCCGCTGGTCACTGACTTCTTGACGGTGGAACCTGAAGAGGTCTACGACCGGGTGGTGATGAACCCTCCCTTCACCCGCGACCAGGACATTGACCACGTCCTGCACGCCTTCAAATTCCTCAAGCCCGGCGGCAAGCTCGTGGCGATCATGGCCAGGGGCTTCCTCTTCGGAGAGCAGAAGAAGCGTTCCGCGTTCCGGAGCAAGGTGGTAGACATCGGCCGGCTTCTGACCGAGCTTCCGGAAGGAACGTTCAAGGAGTCGGGAACGATGGTCGCGACGGTCGTGATCGAGCTGCGAAAGTGATTCCCACGCCCCGGTGGTACGCTGCCGGGGCTTCTTACTTCTTCTTCCACCCTCCCGATGGACAACCCTCTCTCCAACAGCGACGGCGCAGCCCTCCGGAAGCAATCGGAATGGCTGCTGTTCTTCGCAAATCGCAATGACAGCAAGCTCTCCGAAACCGACCAAATCTCCGTTAACGGGCTCATCAATCTGCTCGACGAGGTTCGTTCCTACTGCCACGACGAGCATGGCATCGACTGCCTTCTGTGCACCGACAGCCCGCTGTACGAGTCGTCGCCACCCGCGACACCCTGCAGCCTCTGTGGCTCTCCCAAGTGCCACGGCTGACGTTTTATTCTTTCCTTCTTCCTCCCCCTTTCCCAATGGACAAAACCACCACATCACCGGCCCTCCGCCCCTTCACCGTTTGGGCCTCTCGCGGATGCTATCAGGAGATCGACGCCACCAGTGCTGCCGAGGCATACCGCATCGCAGAGGAGAACCCCGGTGATTGGGAGCCGTGCGACGACGAGGCCCGCCTCGACCCGGACGTGCAGGACAGAGAGACCGACGAATTCATCCATGTCGGGGAGCCGAGTCCTACCGAGGAGCTGCTGGCCGCGAGCGAGGTAGCCGCGAAGGTTTTGGGTGACATCGTGGCTGACAACGTTTCCGACCACGGCGAAGTGGGCGCACTGGAACGCCTGCACGAGGCGATCGCCAAGGCCCGCTGAAGCCCCGCCCCCGGATGCCTCACGGCGTCTGGGGGCTTTTTTCGTGCGAGTACCCCACCAACTCCGCGGGCCTGTGCCCTGTTGCTTCGCTCCCTGGCGGATCGCTCCGCGTTCGGGCACCGACCCGGCGGCTTGCGCGGGCACATCTTCCTGCTACGCTCCCACGCATGCACGAGAACGACTCCACCCCCTTGGCCTCGCCGCTTCAACAGGCGATGGACTACGCGCTCAGGCCGATGTTCGGTGATAGTCTGCCAGCCTACTACCTCGCCACGGAACACCATCAGGAAGAAGCCCGCGAGCTAATCGCCCGCGCCCGCACCGTGACCCAGGAGCTGATCGACGCCGCCCTGGACCGATTGACGTTCTTCGGCGGGGAGCGGTTGGCGTACCTCGGGGAAGCCCACACGATCACCCAGGCGCAACGGGCCGAACTCGACAAGGAGCTGCACGAGGCGTTGGTCGAAGCACGGACGCGGTACAACCGGAAGGTAAGCGCGCTACTGGAGGAAGGCGAGGACGCTAAATAGCCCTTCCCGAAGGAAGGGCTGAGGTGTTACTTCCGCTTGGGCATGACCGGGGTGTACAGCGAGCAGTAGCCCATCCTCGACCCCGACCAGTCGTCCGACACGTTGCAGATTTCGAGGCCGCAGTCGTGCCACGGCCCCACGCACACGCGCCGTCCCGACGGCATCACGTCGCGACATCGCAGCCGGGGGATCTCGATCTTCTCGCCTTTAGAGAGGAAGTGCAGGACGAGGTAGCAGACGAGTTCCCGAGCGAGCGGGAGATCGTGTGCCTTCGGGTCCATCGGCTCGTTGAGACCCGACGGGGTGAGGTCGATCTGCCGGAACTTCCACGAGTCGCTCAGCTTCGCGAACGCCTGGCCTTCCAGCGCGGACGGGTTCGAGAACAGCTTCGGGTTGCGTCGGCGCATCTCGTGGATGCTCATGCCCACGTCCCAAAAAGTCACGTAGCCCTTCGTCGGGATCGGGGGCTTTGCGAGTTCGTACGGGCCGGGAACGCCGAACATCGCGTGCACGTCTTGCGGCGCGAGGACGCCTTCGGGGATCGCGGCGGACTTCGACTGCTTCTTCTTGGTACGCGTTGCCATGACTGCCTCCGGTGGAGTAAAGAACACCGGAAATGACGGTGCCACAGCGCACGCCAAGTGGCAATGGTACCGATTTGAACCCCTGGCCTTGCCGCGCTCTGAGTTGCGCCAGAAGGTGACGGGATCGTGCGTCACGTGAGGGGTCGGACCTGGCAGTACGGTCCCCTCTCGTAGCGCTGGCAACACACCAACACACACGACACGATCCCGCCGCGGGGAAGCGTACCCCTACGGGCCGTGCCGTCAAATCAAGGATGGCAATGGGCAAGAAAGCCGACTACGGGAGGGGGCACCCGAAGTTTCTAGAGTACGTCGAGTCCATCGTTACCCACCCCACTTACGCCGGGATGCCGGACGTCCGTACGGACGACAACGTGGTCCAGTGGGAGTCGCCGTCGAACCGTACAGGCGGGAAATTCAAGGATACGCACAAGAAGCGACTCGACTGGTGGCGCAAGAAGGCCGCGGAGGTCGGGATGCCGTCGGAAGGGCCTCACTGGATAAGCAAGGTCGCGAAAACGATCCACCCGACGAAGCAGAAGCCCTGTAAGGCCTGCGGCATGATTCTCGACATCCGCTATGCTTACCCTCGGCAACCCTTCATCGAGCGTCTGAAGCAACTCGACTCTGTGGACGACTCGTTCCCGATCGACCCGAACGAACACATCTGCGACCTTATCACTCGCATGGTCGAGCAGTTTGGGAACCGGGTGTTTACAGACCTTCCAAAGCTGCTGAATACAGGCGCGAACCGCGCACCGGCGCTGCCCGCGGAACTTGCCCCATGGATCGACTGGGTTCGGAAGGAGTACATTCCGAAGGAGCCCCGGACGCTGGGGCCGGGTGTCATGTCGAACGCCCCCGACAGGCTTGATGGGTTCCACTCGTTCAATCAGTGCTGCCGCGGGATTAAAGACACCGGCCGTAGCGCCGAGAACCTCCGTTCATATACCACCGACCGCCGGGTGTTCGAGTACTGGGTAGACGGAAATTGGGTGGCCGCTGACCATCTGATGGGGCTCATCCGCTCGGACAAGAAGCTCAAGGCTGAGCCCTGTCGAAACGACCATCAGGGACCTTGCTCGGCGGACCACGTCGGGCCGATATCGCTCGGCTTCGCTCACCGGCCGGATTTCCAACTTCTTTGCCACTCGTGCAACAGCGGCAAGAACAACCGGATGTACGCGAGCGACGTGACTCACCTTATCGCGGCCCAGGCGCGCGGAGAGCGGATCGCGTCGTGGTATTGCGAGTCCCTGTGGGATCAGTGCAAAGGACTGGTAACTGGCGAGGAGACAGCGCAGAGGTTGAGCAAGCTGCTCCGGGACAACCGGCACACCGTCATGTACATACTCGGCGATGTCGCGCGGGCCGGGCACTACGCCTTCCTCGCAACGTTCCTCGGGCTCGAGCGGGCCTCCCAAGAGCCTAGGTTCGAGAATCTCCGCGTCGAGAACCACCTGACTGTGTACGACGCGCTCACTCTAAAACCCCGCGCCACCAAGTATGTGGGCGAACAGAAGGCGCGGCGGCTCAGGGTGGCGTTCACCGCGCTGCGAGAGTACGTGGGTAAGGAGAATCGGAATGCCTACCTGGTGACGGACGAAACAATCAAGGCGCGTGTCTCGGCGGCACTCGCCGCTCTCGCGACGGCTCCTGCGGAAGTGAAGAGCCTTGACGAGGAAATCCGGCTCGCCGCGACGGCCGAGACGCCGCAGGAGGAAACCCTGCGGGCGCTGGCCGAGCGAGTGCCGACCTCGGTGACGGAACCCACAGCATTCAAGACCGCGCGGGCAGAGCTGTCCGGGGCGATGGGGTTCGTCGCAACCCGCCTCGCCGCTATGTGGACGGCCGAGCGGTACGTCCGCGAGGTCGTCGAGGATGAGATTCCGGTGGAGGACGACGAGGAGTCTCCGGACGAGGCGGATTCGGAATGACGCCCCCGAGCGCCGCGACATACTGCGCCGCGGTGATCGCGCCCCGCATGAGCTGCTGGTAAGCATTCGACGGCGGGCCAACGTACTCCTTTGCGGACCCGTCCTCCCCTGGGACGAGGGAGGGAAGGTCGGACAGGGCTTGTCGCACGGTCACAGCATCCGGTAGCCCGCCGAAGAGGGCGATCTGCGCGGCGGGCATCTGCGTCAGTTGTGCGGGCGGACCCGGCGGCAGCTCCCAAGCCTTACCGCCGAGGATGATGACCCGCGTCCGCCGCTGAGGGACGCCGTAGAGCTCGGCCCTGAGTTGCATCACACGCAGGCACTCCGCCAGCGGCCGCAACTCGTTCTGGATCGTCTCGAAGACCTGGCCCTTCTCCATGCTCAATAGGCCCGTCACATTCTCGAAGACGAAGCCCGCCGGGCGGAGCCGTTCGATCACCTCCTTGTACGGGCGGAATAGCCAGTTCCGCTCGTCTTCGAGGGATCGCTTGTTACCGGCCGTCGAGAACCCCTGGCACGGGGGGCCGCCCAGGACAAAAAGGGGCTCGTTCGGGTGCTCGCGGGTGTCGGCCTCGCACCGGGCAATCACCTCGTCGAACACCGACTGGTCGCGGATGCTCCCGAGAACGGCACTATCGTGGACGTTCGCCCGGTAGGTCTGCAGGTAGTACTTCTCGACGTCGTTGGCGACTACCGGCCGCCAACCGGCCCACAGGAAGCCGAGCCCCAGCCCGCCTGCACCGCAGAAGAGATCCACGTACCGCCCGCGGAACGGGAGCGTCGTCGCAATTTGGTAAGCGAGCAGAGGCGGTACCGCGTTCCCGATCTGGTCGTTAATGGCCCCGCGGCTCCCTTGGAAGACGAAGGCGTCGGGGAAAGACTGGAGTCGTGCTGCCTCGCGCTGTGACAGCGTCCGGTGCTGCCCGCCCTCGAAGTCGTAGTGGGCGTGGCACCCGTTGCCGGGGCGGGTGAAGTACGTGTTGATTGTGTACGCCGGCGCGTCCGGGTGCAGCCGCCCGTAGTAGGTGGACCGGCTACCCTCACCGGCGGCGAAACTCGTCCTGATCTGTTCAAGCCGCTTGGACGGGACGGACACGGGGATACTCTTCCAGTTCCCTCCCGGCGGCACGGCACGGACCATCTGGAGGTCCATTTCACTCAACGGGGAAGCGTAGTGGTTCGGGATCATGACCGCACCCTCCTGTTGCAAGACCGCGGGTGGGGCCGCAGCATCCCAAGCGGCCAACAAATTCCGCGTCTCGTTCTCGTCGAGCTTCTGGAACGAGGCGACGATCCGCTCGAAGTCAGTCCGGTTCAGCCCGTAGAGGCGTGCGACAGAAACCTCCGCCTCGTTTGCGGCCTTCAGATCTCCGCTCAGACAGCGATCCGCGAGCGCGGCCAAGTCGGAAACGGCCGACTGGGCGCTCAAGTCAGGTATGTGGACCCGCCGGACCACTCCGAGGGAGACGTGAGCCGTCGCGAGGTGAGAGCGGGCCTGGGACTCGAACACGAGAGAGTTCATCACCGCCAGGAGAGCCTTGAGCCGGGGCAGGTCTTCGTCCTGGAAGTAAGCGACGTGCAGAGAGTTACCCGTCACCCATCCTGGCGGGATCAGGGTCGCATGGACCCTGCGCTTCTGGTTCGGCCGGGACACGTCGCGCCAGACGACCCGGTGGAACGCCGCCGACTTCGGAACCTTCGGCCCGTCGGTCTTGATGAATCGATCGGGCTGTTCGGCCAACCCGAAGCGGTTGACCATCCGGCCCTTGACGAAGAGGTGGCTCCCGGACGCAGCGAGTGATTCTTCGAGGTTCGTCTCATCGATTTCACGCCCGGCCCACAGCCCGTCACGTTCGAGGTCGGCGAACCGCGGGAGCGAAGCGTACTTCGCCCCGAGGCCGATGAGGTCGATCCCGAATTGGAGAGGGAAGACGTACGCGTTGCGCCCAATCTGGAACCAGTCGGCTGCGGTCACTGTGGTGTCCGACCGTTGGTGGTTTCGGTCGTAGACCGCGAGAGCGGGCGGAATCGTGGTTCCCTCGCCGGGTGCGACGACGAGTGTCACGCTTGGCTGGTCCACCTTGTCGAACAGGCGGGCCTCGGCCACGAAATAAGCGATGTCCACGACCCGGTTCTCGCGAAACAGCCAAGTCCTCAGGCCGTACGACATCTGATCGGCGAGCAGCGAAGATGGCGAAACGACGCCAGCAGCCCCTCCCGGCGACACGAGTCGAATCGCGGCTTCGGTTCCGCAACGGGCGAGATTGGTACCCCACCCCGAGAACTTTTTCAGGGGCTGAGAAAGCGGGTACAATTGTGCCAGCAGGGCGTCTCGCTGACGAAGGCCGTCGACGTGCTCGCCAGCCTTCTCCTCGGTCAAGGAGTCGAGCTCACGCCGGTCCGGTTTCAGGTTTTCCCAAGGCGGATTCGTGACGCAGAGGTGGTACTGGCCGAAGTACTCCGGTGCCCGGGTGAAGGTGTCGCCAGGATCAGCCGCGACAACGACGCGAATCCCGAGCTGCCGGCCCACAGCTTCCACCCGCCGCTTCGCGAATGCGACCGCGTCCGCGTCACAGTCCCACAGATCGACGTGTACCCGTCGTGGGCTCTTATCCCACTCCGCCGCGAGGAATTCGAGGAGCCAGCAGATAAGGCGGCCGTCTCCGCAAAACGGCTCTACCACCCGGAGCGTCTCCCCTGGCGGAACCTGTAACGCCCGTACCGCAGCCCGGACGAGGTGACGGCCGATGAGTTCGTGGGTGTAAAAACGACCAGTTGTTCGGATCTTCAAACTCTTGCCATTCATACATCGAATTCCGCGACCGCCAGGTCGGTGTCATTCTACCTGGCGCTAGGAAAGCGTCTATGTCGGTAGTCCCCCGTGTCGGCTATCGGCTCGACTTGATCGGAACTTGAAGGAATCGCTACCGCCATCTCGACGTGGAACCCCTTGTCTTCTTTGGGGTGCTCGTCGGCCAGCTCCTGGATAAAGCGGGGTGGCCCGTCGACGCACTCCTCCGGCAGCTTCTCGTCGCGGGGCCACGTCCAGGCGGGAATCGCCACCTTGCCCGACAGGAAGCCGTGCCCGCGCTCGGTGAGCCAGTAGCGGCCGTCGGTGAGCTGGCCGATTAGGCCGAAGTGCATCAGCTCCCGGACGTATTTGCCCACCATCCGCCCGACGTTCGGGTCTTCGCAGGCGTTCACCAGCTCCGGCGTGCTCAGCAGCGTCGCTGGCACGGCCAAGATGCGGAGTGCCGGGAGAAGAATGACCCTGAATGTAAGGCGATAAATGCAGTGCAGGTGCCCGAGGTTGCACCGACGCTTCACCTCGCCGTTGGTCACGATTTGCTCGGAGAAGGAGGCGGAGTGCTCGAACACCTCCCCAATCTCCCGCAGCACGTCGTTCAGTGTGAACCCGCCCTTCCACGAGAGGCAGGTTTTGTCGAAGAAGTGGCCGAGGCGGTCACGGGCCTGGGCGGAGAGAGCAGTCATCGCGAAGGGTGGGAAAGAAACTCCTTCAGAGCGGCTTCCAACCGCTGCCGCCGGGACGGGCCGAACCGGGGCAGCTTGCGGCCCTCGTCTATCGCCTGGCGGAGCTGGTCTATGGTGCCGACGCCTGCACGGAGGAGAGGGAAATAGAGGCCGTAGGGGAGCTTGAGCAGCTCTATTGGCTGGGGTTGCATGAGGGTGGGATTAGAAGTCGATCTCGTTCGGCAGGGGGATGACCATGTTTAGCTCCTGGGCAGCGAAGGTGCGGACGGCGGTGAGGAAGTCCTCCATCTCGGCGGTCGTCAGGGACGCGGTGCTCTTGGTGACCTGATGTTCTTTGCCCGCGACCGTAACGAAGCTACGGGGGAGGAAGGCGGCCTTCAGGTACTCGTGGATTTCTTCCGGGGTGTGCCCGGTTTCGGCCGCGATCATCGCGACGGGCACAGAATGGTAATACCTGTTCTGATTGTTACTTCTGGGCTTACCAGGTTGGGAGAAGGCCACCCGGACGTGCTTCCCCTCGTTCCGCTGCATGAAGACGGAGGTGATCTTCTTCTGGGCGTCGGAGAGGCAGAACTTGCCGTCCTTCACGTAGGCGGTGAGGGAGATGGGGGAGGTCATGCGGACGGGGTGAGATGATCGGGGTTCTCGTGGATGTTCCCGAGGACGCGGTAGTCGAACTCGACGCAGAGGAGCTTGTCCTCGAAGCTCGCGGCGAATTCGTCGGCGGGTTCGGTGTAGCGGAGCATGAACGCGGCCGACTCGTCGTCCCAGAACACGTATCCGGTGACGCGGTGCTGGCCGTCCCGGTGGACGATGTTATCCAGGCAGTCGAGGATGTCTCCCTCGAAGATCTCCACCCCGCTCGTGTCCTTCAGCCCGGTGCTCATCATCAGTACAGCTTCCGGATCGCGGTCGAGCAGATTGACAGCGGTGAAGCGGGCTTGGTCGGTCTTCCCCTGCACGACGACTTGGCCGAGGCTCTGCATCTGCAGGAAGCTGACGGGGAACATCGAACGTTTCTGGATGTGCCAGGCACGGAAGCGGAGGGGTGTCATGCTGCGGGGGTGGAAGGGTCTACGGGGGCGGTCTGCTCGACCTTCATCTTGGTGAGTTTCAACTTCAGGCCGTCAATCATGGCGTTGGCTGCTTCGATGCTTGGGATCTCAGTCTTGAGCTGGTACGCCTCCTTGAGCTTTGTGAGGCTGGTGTTCGTTTGGGTGCAGAGGTCATCGATCAGCTTCATCTGTTCCTGAGTGGCGGGGGCGATGGAAGCAGGGGCGGCACCTAACGACTGCTGGGGCTTCGGGGCGGTCTGCTTGGAGGCTTCCTCGGGCTGGTTAGTGGCGTCGGCGTCCTTCGTGTCGTCAATACAGAACAGGCCGTTGAGGGCGTACTTCCGGGCGTATGAGGAGGCGGCCCCGGTGATCTGTGCCCCGTCCATGCCCTTCTTGTCCTGCTCCTCTCTTGCCCAGCCAGAAGCCGAGACGTTTCCGATCCCGTCTGTCAGGGTCGCCGTAGCCTTCACGTAGAACCGGTCGCCGCCGACAGGGTAGGTCGATTCAATCACCTGCTTGCCGTCCTTCGAGAACTCTCGCTGGGTGAATGCCTGGAGGTGGGAGCTGGGGAAGAAAACGATCTGGTCGGTGATCGTGAGCACGAGGCCGTGCTTGGATAAAAGCGGCTTCAGGGCTTCGAGGATGTCCTCGCAGGAGCGGTAGTTGTACTTGCCGAAGGCATTTCGCTGGTCCTTCGGAGCCTTCAGGTCGGTCTGAATTTCGCGGAGCTTGTCGTGGAGGAGCGTGGCGGACATAGGAACGGGGGGAAAGGAATCAAGCGGACTGGTTCGCCATCTCCATCGAGAAGAGGACGCAGATGGTGCTCAGGTCGAAGAGGGCCTGGTTAACCTGCTCGGGCGGGATGCCGTACTTCTCGATGAACTGGGTGATGGCGGCAGCGGAGGTGAGGGGGTGCATGGTCAGCTTCGGAAGAAGAGATCGACAAGGGTCATCCCGCAGAGGATGAGGGCGGGGAGGAGGAGGCGGTGATTCATGCGGCGAGGGGTGACGCTTCGGCCTCGTCAGTGCAAGGCGTGTTGTCCGAAACCCACTGGCGAACGTGCTCCAGAGCACACTGCCTGAGTTCGCTGTCGTCCCCGTCGCCGGAGTGAATTTCGGGATGGGCGGCGGCAACCACGGCCCAGAAGGCATCGAGAGCGTCCCTGACGATCTTGCAGTCATTGCAGATGAAGGGGTTCTCGGTCTGTGCTTGGCAGTCGGTGCAGGTGGTCATGGGGGTGTTGGAAGTGAGTAACCCCAGTGTACCCGAACTAGTTCCAATTGCAATCACATGGAGTTGACAGCTTCGCCCTTTTCGTCGTCGAATGGAATTCGCATGACGGTTTTGGTGTGAGGTACGGCCTTCAACTTCCCGCCCTTGATCTGTTCGTAGACGGTGCTGATCGACTTGTAGCCCTTGATCTTCTGGTATTCCTTGGCGGAGATGAGGCGCATGGGTTCGACAGTAGCAGAACTAGCTCCGGCCAGCAAGCATATGAAAAAGGCCGCCCCCGAAGGGACGGCCTGGTTCGTATATAGGTACTCAGCGGACAGCCTGCGTCTTGCACGCAGACGTCTCGCCGGAGAAGCAACGCCACTGAATCGAGTACTTACCGATCTCCACGAGGTTCGCGGCGTAGGCACCTTCGCTGAGCGTCAGGACGCCCTTCTGGTAGAAGCTCTGGTTGAGCCTGATCTTGGCTTCGAGGAGAAGCCGGTTCTCGGGGCGCTCCCAGCTCGAGCTGAGGGAAGTCTGGGACTCGTACCGCTCGATGGGCGTCATGGACGCCGAGGCAGCGAACGGAGCGAGCAGAGAGAGGCCGGTGATGATAGTTGCAAGAACTTTCATGATGGATGGGGAGAAAAAGATAGGAAGTAGAATGAACGCAAACTGGTACGGTGTCAAGCACCCAGGAACGCCGTCAGCGCGACGCACACTTTGTCGAGCTTCGCGGCCGAGTCCAGGGCGTTTTGGCGGACCTTGCTGATCGTCTCAATCGACGGGGTGGATTTATTCCACGAGGCGCGCGTGCGGGGGCTCAAATCGAGCAGTGCGCAGAGCGCCTTCTTATCGACGCCGCATGCTGCTTCGAGGGCGGCGAAGTTCTTCAGGAACGACTTAGCGACGGACAATGGGGTGGTGGCTTTCGCCATGGGGATGGGGGTGGAGAGGAATAGAAACGAGGTCATTTGCCCGACCCGTCGTAGGTGGCGTCCAGATAGTCGCAATACGCTGCGGGGTCGCTGGTGCCGGGGAGGGGGTGATGCTTGAAGGTCTGGATGTTGCTCTGGACCGCCATCTCGCAGACGGCGTGGAGGTAGCGGCGCTGGTCTTTTATGATGTTATCCTGGTGCCTCTCGCCCAAAGCGATCAGCAAGAAGATGGTAAAAACATACAAGAACAGGAGGGTAACTTGGGTATCGAGAGACTTCATAAAGAGAGAAGGGAAACGCGGCGGCTGACCGCTTTATAGTAGCCTGCCTTGGTGTCGGTACCACGGGCAGCGGCTGCGGGTGAGTTGTGAGCAATGACCGCGAGCCGGACGCTGTCGTACCGCTCCATCCGCCAGGCCACGGAGTCGGCCATCCATTCGAGCTGCGTCTCGGCCGTCTTCCACTCGGGGTGCTTCTTCAGGAAGGAAGCGGCGGACATGCGATGCTTCGCACACGCGTTGTACTGAATCAACCCGAACGAGCAGCCGTGGTCGCCGATCGTCGCCGGATTCAAGCTCCCTGCTTCCTGGATGAGCTGGGCGACGAAGAGCTTCGTGTCCGTGACGCCACGGGCCTTCAGCTTCCGCTGATACAGGGCCAGTGTGGCGTTCTTGTACTCGGGGGCTCCTTGCCAATGGTAGAAGCCGGGAGCGGCGGCAAGCAGTTCGTTGGCATCCTTCGCCGGGGCGATACGAACCGGGAGGGTTTGTAGCTTCGGGGCGAAGTGCAGCGTCTCTGCGCGGGCTTTCGGTATGAACGCCTCTATTACCGGGCGGGCGTCGTTCCCTGGGCTAAAGGGCACTGGCTCGCGTCGGAAACACAGGCCTGGTCCTGGATGAGCTTACCGTCGGCCTTCAGGTACGCCTCGTACCCGGCGCGGTCGTCATCCTTGGTCTGTTGCTGGACGGGGATGTCCAGGGCAGCGAGCTGCTGGGGGGTGGGTACGGGGGCCATCGCGGCTTTCAGGGCCGAGCCGCCCAAGGAGACGATCGCAACGATCGCTAGGGAAGCCGAAGAGCCGATGATGAACTCTTTCGAGCCGATGAGAGTGGGGAAGTTTTTCATTTGGGTGTTTGTGAATGATATAAAGGTAGAGAGGGTTCCCATGGAGATGGGGAGGAGCTAAACCGGCATGTGAACGACCGGGGAGAAGATCGCGTGCAGTGCGCTGCTGAAGGCGAGGCCCAGGCAGAACGCCGTCACGGCGACCAGGACGGTACGGGCGAGGGAACAGATCATGGAGTGGGTGTTGGTATGAAATGAATAGTATTATTATAGCAGTTGTCGGTAGTTATTGCAAGTGTTAAATGGTGCCAAGAACAGAGTCGGAAAGCCGTACAGGCGCGTTGGTTCGCAGCGTCTGTTCTGCGGTTTCGCGAAGCTGGTCTCGGTGTGTCCCCTTCGGCCTCGGCGCGTTGTCTTCAAGGGTGTCTGAACGGACAAATCGCCCGTGCCTTGCGGCGCACCTCTGCGGTCATCATTCCGCGTTCGGACGCGACGCCAAGGAAGAAAGGGACGGTCGATGTTGTGAATGGGCGGCACGCACCGCAGTCATCCGGGGAGGGTCAGGGGAGGAGCACCTTCTCGCGGCTTCGTCGTTTCGCATACTTCATGTAGCAGCGGCGGCAAATGTTCAACAAGCCGTATTTGGGTTCGTGTTCGCAGCTCTCTCGCGTCGTATCGACGCGGTGGATAGGTGTAGCCAGTGGGTCGCCGTACAGCTTGAGACGCTTGAGGTGAGAGAAGCAATATGTTTTCCCACAGCGTGGCCGGTCGCATGCTTCGATGTGACAACAGGTTTTCTGTGCCAGATCGTGAGCCTTCTTCAGAAGGACGATCAGCTCTATTTTCGAGATTGACTCTAATGATTCTGGGAGCTTCATGCTTGGGAGGGTTAGGGGAGGAGCTTTTGCTCGGCGAGGTAGCAGTACATCGCAGCTGCGGCGTTGGCGAGGGTGTCGTCCAAATGCTGATGTCGTTCGCCATGGACCCCGTAGTAGACAACCCAGAGGCCGTTGTATCTCTGGGAAGAAACGTAAAGCGACTCATCGTCCACCTCAGCGGGCAACCTCCGCAGGATTTCCTCAGCGGTGGGGGCGGCCCATGACATTGATCCATCTATATATCCACCACGCGGCTCACCTCCTGTGTTCCATCGGCTCCACAGTTTTGTGTCTGCATCGGAATGGATGAATATAAAATGGCTTTCGGACTGCAGCCACCCTGCATTCTTCAGCTTGCGGGCCATGTCCAGGGAGACGGTGATCGATTCGGGGGTGGTCATGCTTGGGAGGGAAGGAGATTGAACGCGGTCTGAATGGCAGCCTCGCTGCCGCCGGAGAGCCAGGCGTCGAGGATGCGGCGCGCGGCAACTTCCCAGGAGATGCCACCTTCACGGCCCCAAGGGTTGTCGGCCGGCATCGCAACGAACGTCTCGTCGATGAAGAAGACCGATTCGCCATACGCCGCCCTCAGCCCCGCGCGGTCGAGGAGGATTTCCAATGGGTGAAAATGCGACAGCTGATGGCCGTCTGGCTTTGCCCAAAACAGAGGTTTGGTTATGGAGTCTTGCGGCTCGATCCTGTCTTTGATGCCCGCGAAGCCGTCGTACCCGCCCTTCACCTGGGCTTCGATGATCGCGGCGAGCTTCTGTTCGGTAGTCATGGATGGGAGGGGGAGAGGGTCAGGAGGGGAGGGATTTTTCATACGCATCCATTGCGGCTTTCACTTTCGGCAGGCTCCACGATCCCAGGAAGCCTTTCTTGTCCAATACCCGCAGGAGCGTAGGTGAAGTGACACCGGCCATTCGGGCGATCTCACAGGCATTCAGGCCCGTGCGTTCCACAAAAGCACGCAGTTGGCTGCTGGTTTCAACAGCTTCGAGCGATGGAGTTTTGGTAGAGCCCTTTTTCATGATTGGGAGGGAGAGACGGCAGCGAGAACGGCGAGGCAGATCATACGTCGTTGAGAAAAGCAAATTGTCCATGCAGCAACTGAGCGGCGACGTTGTACATCACGGCACAATCTTCTTCGCACTTCGACTCCCCCAAGTACCAACGTTTGCCGTGGTAGCTGATCTGCGCCCTCCAGAGGCTATCCTTCTTGTTCCAGGAAACGCCCTTGAATCGAGAGGTCGCGACAACGCCGGGCTTGTTCCAGCCGTTCTGCGTCCTGGTAGCAATTCTCAGATTGCATCTCCGGTTGTCGAGCGTGTCCCGGTTGATGTGGTCGATGCACATGTCCTCGGGACAGTCGAGCAATAGACGATGCATGAAGATCAACCGATGCCATCCATCCTTTGTGATTCGCCCACGAGCATAGACCGCCTTGTCTGACTTGTGGGCGTACCAAGTCCACTGTGAAAGCCTCTCGAAGTCGGATTGGTCAACTTTCGCCGCATGCTCGCCACCGACCAGAAGAATCTCCGCCATCTTCTCAATCAGCTCCTCATCCGAGAGTTGAGCCTGTGGTGTGGGGGTGATACTCACAGTACGGAAGGATGAGGATTGAGAATGACAACCCTGCCGTTTGCACCACGGTCTGCAGTAATATCTGCGGTCAAACGACAGATAGGGTCATGGTCTGTTTTACCATTACATCCTTCACAACCGTACGTTTTGAAAGCCCAGTCGAGGGCAACTTGTACCTTATCGTCGATGTCATACGTGTTTTCCATAGAAGATAAAAGGGAATTAATAGGAGGTTATAAGGCTTTGATTTGGGAAAGGGCTTTTTGCGCGATTATATTCCCGTCACTATTCCCTGGCCTTTCGCCATTTCCAAGGCATGAGAGCGTTCCTAGCGCATCCCTCGCCACTTCCAGCAACCATTCTTTCTCTGCAATTACAGCATCACGTCTCTTTGTCTCTTCGAGATACCGCCTATTCGTTGCAGTCTGTTCTTCCATAATGGTTATTTGCTCTCGCTCTAATTCCTCTAAGATTTTGTAACGGTCATGTGAGACTGATAGCGCAAGAGCAAGCTTCTTTTCTTTCTCGGTGAGTAGGACTTTCAGCTCTTGATAATACATAAACACCCTTGGCAATGGACAATCTGCTTGGTGTTTTCTTCCTATCGGTTCTGGGTAGCAAAATAAGCAATCGTCAGCCGTTAACAGCTCCTTTTGCATTAAGGCCATTTGCTCTGCCGATGGTGTAGGTTGAATGGTCAAAGATATGGGAAAAATGAAGATTTTATCTTATCTCCCTTTGTCTGCTTTGCATGCTTACTCTGTTGGGAGAGGGCTTCAAGGATTCGCTGCTGCTGCTCTGGCACGTACGCTGTTGGGTTTGCACGGAGCCATTGCAGAGCTGCCCGCAGCCTCTCGTTTTCCTCTCTCAGCTTCTCCGCCGGGTGAACCAGGTCACAGAGCGAAGCCTGCGCGGCCGCTCCTTCCTCGCCGTTCATTGCTACGTCTAGCTCGCGCGTCAGTCGCCGCTTGTCTTCGAGCACTTCTTTCAGGTCTGCGTTCTGTGCTTCGGCAACGTCCAGGGCGGCTTGAATCTCTTGAATGTACTCCGCAAGCTCCACGTCGATTTCTTGCACAACTCCGGACTTTCGATTCCAGAGGGTCGCTACGGTGTGGTCGCCTTTCTCTGAGCCGTAGTCGATGCCGACTGACATGCCCCTCTCGAAAGGACTCAGGCGGGGGGCGGGCGGTGCGTTTTGGTCGGCGAGAATACAAAAGCAATTGCACTTGTAGCATTGCCAGTTTTTCGTTGAGGGAGAGCCTGCAATAAGCGTCTGACCAAGCCATTCTACAGGGGCCTTGCAGCAGGCGGAGAAAGCCGATGATGGAGAGGGTGTCTTCGGAATAGGGTCGGGGGTGTAGGAGTCCTTTGGATTCACGAAGAGGGAGGCAGTCGCACCACACTCCAGGCACTTCCCGTCACGGATGCGGAGGTGGCCGAAATAGCAGGGAGCCGGTGATGGAGAGGGGGTTGAGACTATGGGAGCTTGGGGAACGATGTGATGGCTTTCTCCGCGAGGTAGTGGGATGCACGATGTGTGCTCATGCCCTGTTTGCAGATTCGGCCAGGGCACTCATCGGCGATCAGTCTGTTTAACGCCTCCTTCGCCTCCAAGGCCCACTTGGCGAGGGAGAGGAGGAAGTTCACATCATGATGGACAGATGCGGCTGGATTGCCTCCCATTCCTATGAGGATGGAATAATCTGTTTCTTCAATTAATTGCAATCGCTTCGCCAGTGCTTCGGTGTCAGGAGTCATGGGAGGGAGGGGGGATAGAGACAGACGCCTCCCGTCGCACTATGCCGACTCCACTCATACTGCTCCCACGTCTTACAGCGGAGGGCGGGATTCGGGATGAAGTCGGATGTGGGTTGCTCACCCGGTGTACCGAAGGAGGGGGCGGGAAGAGGGGCGTACTCGTCGCACACGAAGGTTGTGTCTGTCTTCCCAAGGAGAAGATGATTGACATTGTCGTGACCGCGAATGCAGTGCATCTTCGAGCACCCCGACAGCACCACGCAGGCAATGCCGATGAGGAGGAGGAGGAAGCGGGGGATCACAAGAAGAGGAAGGTAAGGAGCGTGGCCACGAGAGCGAGAAGTGCAGCGAGGTAATTCATGCGGCGTCGGGGAGGGGCTTCTTCCTAGCGAGCCCGCCCTTCCTGCCGATCTCGGAGAAGAAGGCTCGGCCTTTACGCTTCAGAGTTACTTTGCCCCCGGCTCTACCAGAGCGTGCACGACCGGATTCGGTTTCGGTTAGTTGTCTGCAGGACATCAGGAGAGGGGGGAGGAGGTGAGGTCGCGGCCACGGTTTTTGAATCGCTTGTCGGTGGTCGGGGTCTGGACGAGGGCGAGACGACGGGGCAGAAGAGTTTCGAGGGCACGGGACTCCGACACCGACACGAGGTCGAACTGCTTACCGAGGCCCTGGACATCGGTGAGGAGGTAGAGCTTCACGGGGAGGAGGGGAAGTGATCAATGACCGGGAGAGGGCGGCGGGGTTTGACCCGCAGGCTAGACGACGGCGCTTGTAATTCACCCGAAGGTGTATCGCTCTGGCCTAAAGGCATCGGGTAATTACTCCCTAGCCCATGCAGACTTATCTAGAAAACCTGCATTTACATACCAGCTATCAGATGCGGCTCGCAGGCCGCCACGCCCTCTCTCGATCATCGAATGAACTGAAACGAGTATAGGGCAACACGCCACATATTGCAAGCAGACTGTCAACATCTACATATTGCACGCTGCCACACTTCCTCTATACTCCGGACATGCGAAAAACCACCATGTATTTCCGGCCGCAGGACGACGAGAAAATGGAGGAGATCAAAAAAGCACTTCAGACCGACGACCAGACCGTGGCCGTCCGATTCGCCCTGCACAACTGCCCGGTTCCGAAGCCCCGCAAGAAATGACTCGCCATCTCGCCCTCGTCGGCATCGTGTCCTCCCTGGTATCCCTCTTCGGGCTGACCCTGATCTTCCGCTACATCGACTGCCGCATCCTGCACGAGTTCGATACGGACACCGGGTACCGCTCGCACCAGGCGATACGGGAGGAGTGTAGGCAGCGTATCGACCCTTTGTTTCTGCTCCGCTCATGACCCTGCAGCAATTATCCTGGCAGGAAATCTACGCCGTCGCTGCCGACTCCCACGGCAGTCATTTCCTCCGCAGCATTCCCTTCTGTGCATGCTCTTCCCAAAGCCCCCGAAGCGAGGCCCGAAACCCCGAAAGCCCCTCGCACGATCGGCCCCGCCCGGAAGAAGAACCCCTCTCCGATCCCGCAGCAATCGCACCGCCTGGGTCCGCAAGAAGGACGCCGAGGTCCAGCGAGCAGTAGCCCACGAAGGAGAATGCCCGAACTGCCGCACCTGGCAACACCTGGTCGGTCATCACGAAGTTCACCGCCGCGTTCGCTCACGCAGGTGGGATCTCTCGAACGTGCGCGGGGTCTGTGTTGCCTGTAACCTGCTCCTCGAATCCCTCCCTCTCGCTCTGCTCCTCGAACGCTTCCCCCTCTCGATCTACCGCGAAGAGTGGCAGGAGCGGCTCATGAGGAAGTACCCCAACCGCCCATGACCAAACCCCACCCCAGCCGCCGCGTCATCAACCCGGACGTCCCCCGCCTCGGCCGCGAAATCCACTCGAAGCGCTTCTACCCCAACCGCTTCTGCGTCGCCTGCAAGAGGGTCACCCGCTGGGCGGACTACTGCCGGGAGCACGAGGCGTAAGGAAACGGGGTCTGCCGCGTCACCCATGACATGACGTGCTGCTTCCTCTGCCACCGCCGGATTCGGTACCCCGTGAGCATCAACCTCTGTGAGCGGTGCTGCGGGGAGGACGAGGGTTGATCGAGGGCCGTACCGAGCAATCATCGGCGCGCTTCGGCACACTGTAGGCGAGCGGGCAAGTTCATTGACTGGCCTCTTGTCATAAATGGCGTACCATTCCGTCCGTGCGACGAACCACACATTTAGAATCGGCCAGCATCACACGGGGTTCGTCGCTTTCGTGTGCTCTGTTGGTCGTTTTTAGATGTGTGCGATGGAACTGACCGGATGGACCAAGAACTGGCGGAAGAAGTGGGAGAACCCCAGCCTCCGCGGGCGGCCGAACCACCTGCTCGTGTGGGACTGGGTTCTGAGCCACGCCGTGTGGAAGGACGTGCCGACCCGCTTCGCCGGCGAATTGGTCGTGTTGAAGCCGGGCCAGGTGGTCTGCGGCTCGAAGCAGATCGCGGCGGATACGGGGGTTCCCGAGTCGAGCGTCCGCCGAACGCTCGCCGAGCTGGAAAGTGAGCGGCTGCTTGAGCGGCGGGTGAGCAACGCCGCGTCGCTTGTGTCCGTCACAAACTGGGATCGTTACCAGGGCGATGAGCGGCAGGATGAGCGGCCAGTGAGCGGCCAGCGAGCGGCCAGTGAGCGGCCAGTGAGCACTAAAGAAGAAGCAAAGAACGTTAAGAACGTTCAAGAAGTTAAGAAGGATGCTCCGCGCGAAAGCGTTTCGGACGGGCCTCCGATCGACCCGCGGGAACGCGAGCGGCGGTTCAAGGCCCTCCTGCTTCAACAGCAGTGGTGCGACGAGGGGTACGCCGACAAGACCTGGGAGCAGGGAATCGCCATGCCCGACCGGGCCGAGTTCGTCCGGAAGGTGAATTTGCTCCTCGGCTGGGCGCGTATTCCGAGCAAGGTCGGCAAGGCGAAGGTGCTGTACCACGAGATCGCCGGGTTCGTGAACGACCGCGGGGCCATGCAGCAGCGGCTCACGCCGGCCGAGGTCGCCGAGCGGCGGCAGTTCCGCGAGGAAGCCGGGCAGGAGCTGGAATCCGCTTGAGCTGTGCTACGCTGTGCCCATGACGAAGAAGCTCACCGACGAACAGAAGGCCAAGCGTAAGGAAAAAGAAGAACAGGCCGTCGATTCTGCCGAGGAGGACAACGCCGAGTGGGCGCTGTACGTGGAGGAGACGGTCAAGAAGATGGGCCGCCCGACTGACTACGACCCGGCGTACTGCGAGCAGGTCATCCGCTACTTCCTGGCAAAGCCCCCGTACTACACCGTCAACACGATGTTCGGCCTGAAGATGGTTGCCAACGACCTTCCCACCCTGGCCGGGTTCGCCGTTTCGCTCGGCGTCTGCAAGAAGACGATCAACAACTGGTGCGACGCTCACCCCGAATTTTTACGCGCCGTAGACCGTGCGAAGGCGTTCCAGGAGCACGTCTGGGCCACGAACACGCTCCACAAGCTCTACGACCGCACCTTCGCGGTCTTCTTCGGCAAGAACAACCTCAGCTACGTGGACGAGATCGTCCAGACGGTGAAGGACTCTCGCGATCCCGTGGAGGACTTGGCGAAGCAGCTCCTGGCGCGTGCCGCCACATCCGGGCATCCTGGGGCTGATGCACCTGTTCACCCTGACCCCTCCGCAACGCGAGAGCCTGTACCGGGAGGTGATGGAGCTGTTCCGCCTGTTCTGCCTGCAGGAGTTCCAGACGCTGCTCTACCCGTACCAAATGCGGGTGGCCTCCGCGATCCTGCACTCCCTCCTGGTGGACCGGAAGGACGTGTTTGTGAAGCTCCCGAGGCAAACGGGAAAAACGGAGATCGTGACGCTGGTGCTCAAGTTCCTGATGGTGTTCCTGCTACACCTGCTGGGCCAGCCGCTGATGTCAGCGATCGCCAGCCCGAACGGGGAGCAGGCGAAGACGGACGTGGACCGCCTCAAGAAGAGCATCCTGCACCTCAAGAACCGCTACGGCCTTGAGGACCGGGAGAACAACACGCAGACCATCCGGGCGTACCGCAACGACGTGCTGCACGCGGAGATGTTCAAGTTCTCCCTCGCCCCCACCACCAGCAACGAGTCGAAGACGCTGAACCTCCTCGTGATCGAGGAGGCCCACAAGATCAACGACCAAAAGCGTCGGGACGAGCTGGATTCCATGCTGGTCAGCACGAACGGATTCACGGTCTTCATCGGGGTCGGCTGCACCCGGCTGTGTGACTTCAAGCGGGGGTGCGACGGTCACCTGCCGGGTGTCGCGGTCGTTGTGTCCCCGGAAGAAGTTATAAGAGATCGCAGGGCGATGTACGAGCAGACAGGCGACCCTATTCACCTGAACTACGAACACAAGTTCACCTCCGACCTGGCGAAGTATGGTCGAAACAACCCGGAGATCAGACGAAACTACTTCCTCGAAGACACGGTGGAGGAGGGTAACTTCATCGCCCGGTCTCGTCTTCTCACCTGCGCCCGGCCGGCCGGTACGCTCATCGCGGTGGACAAGCTCTTCGTGGGCATCGACTGGGCGCGGCGGAGCGACCACACCTGGCTAACGCTCGTCAATGTCAAGAACGACGTGGTGGACTGGTTCAAGTACCCGCACGTCACCTACCCCGAGCAGGTGGCCATGATGAAGGCCGACCTGGAAGCCCCCCGGAAGCGTCTGGTGCCCGACGGCCTGGGCGGGAGCCGGGAGGACACCTTCACCTACCTCTCGCGCGTCCTGGGCGGCAGGGGCGACGCCACGGGGGGTGCCGGGGACGCGCCGAACGAGATTCTGCAGCTCGAGTCGGGACTGCCGGTCGGGGAGGACTGGTTCTTCACCTTCACCACGCAGAGCAAGAACGACCTCTACGTAGAGTTCGAGAACGCGCTCTTCAAAGACGAAGGGGACGCGCTCCGCCTCTCGTACCCGGCCGATCACGCGCTCGCCGCCGAGTTCGAGGACCAGATGACCGCCCTGGTCCGCGAGTACCTCCGGGAGGGGGAGTACCTGTCGGTCCACCACCCCGTCGAGCCGGGGGCGCTGGACGACGCGCCGGACTCGACGGCCCTGGCGGTATTCGCGGCGAGCAAGGGATTCGCAGGGGAAATCATGTTCGTCTGACCTACTCGCGCGAACCACGCGTCGGGTATTCTGTTCGTTTAGAACACGAGTAGAGATAACCAGGGGGAAGTAATGACCACTCCGGCGGAGATTCAGAAGCAACTGAAGGCGGCAGTTTCGGTCCGGCGGGAAGACGTCGCCCAGGCCAAGCAGTTCGCGATGCGAGACGGCTACTCCGGGACGGAGGGCTTCTTGAACCGGTGGCTGGAGGGCATGAAGTTCCACCAGCCCGAATGGGTTGTCTTCCCCACGCCGGAGTACCACGCCACCATCGCCCAGATGGCGCGCGGCTTCAGCCTCCGGATGGCCATGTACCAGGCGGTCTGGGAGCTTATCGCGTCGGGAGAGGTCGTCCCGATCGACACCGCGAAGGAATGGACCCCTGAGGTCGGATACCACATTCACAACGGTCGGAGCAGCATGCGGCTGGACGCACTCAAGACGTACTTCATGCCGGAGATTCAGCGCCTCCCGCAGATCGACGGCGTCCCCGGCGACGCCGACATTTTTCTACACGGAGTCGATTGCAGGACGCTTCACCCCGGCATACGGGAGGCGATTGACCAGTCCCTCGGGTGCTTCCGGCGAGGACTCTACATGCCGGCGACCGCGATGCTGGCCGCGGCGGCCGAGGCGACCTGGACGGAGTGCGGGGTAAAGGTGGCCGCGAAGCTCGGTAATGCGAAGCTCGATGGGGTGGTGAGCGACCCGTATGCGAGCATCAGTAAAAAAGTCACCGAGACGCGCAAGGCGCTCGACGCTCCGGACGGGCGAGCGATCCTGAAGGCCACGGATCGCACCATCGCGGACGTGAACAACGCCGAGCTGTGGACGACGGCCCTCCGCGAGCGCCGCAACGCCCTGCACTGGGACAAGGCGAAGAGCTTTGTCGCCGACCACAGCGAGACGGGCACGCTCCTGATGGCAGCGCCGCAGCACCTGGGGACCTTGGAGGCGATCAGAGCGACGTGCTGAGGTCAGTGCAGTTTGTAGGCCACGTTTTTCACCTTCCGGTCCCAGCACGACCGGCACTCCCCGCACGCGTTCCCCTGCTGCGGGGCCGGGCACGTCGCGCCCTCGGTCACCACCGTGCTCGTCGTGGGCCACCTCGGCGGCTTCCCGTCGATCATTGCCGCGGACAGCCGGACGGTCAAGTTGGGCGGGAATTCGCCCACGGCGCGGACGGTTTCGGCCTCCCGCGTGGGGAGCCAGTGTGAAATCTGTGGCGTCGCGGCGGCAACCGCGCAGATGTTCCGCAGGTGTGCCTCGCCTTGCAGGTCGCCGGAATCGAACCAGCGGAAGTATTTGTCGCTGAAGTAGTTCACGAGTAACACCATGCTCGGCGTCCAGAGCGGGTGAAACAGCCCCTGGTAACGCTGCTCCAGCTTCGCCTGGACGCTCGGGAAGTTATACCGACCCTTGCGGGCGTAGCACCCGGCGCACGTCGTGCCCTCCTTCGCGGCGAGCACCGAGCCGATCTTGCACCGGGTCGCCGGTATCCCCCAGCTCGGGCAAGGCATCTTCTGGTTGAAGGACAGCCCGCCCGTGATCTTCTCGGCGAGGCGGTCGCGTCCTACAATTGCCAAATCCTCCGCCACGTTGCCGGTGTACAGCGGGATTTCGGGTTCGCCGGCGAGGGGGAGCGAGAGGGGCAGGCGGCGGGGAGTGTAGCAGCAACCGGAGCCTTCTGCCGGGGAGAATCAAATGCCACTGTTCACGGCGAGTACGGTGCTTCGGAAAGTCGGCGATGTCGTGCCAGTACGCGACAAACCGTCGAGAGGGCACCTCGCACGGATCGCCGACAACGAGCCGTGGAAGAAGATGGAGGAGCTGCTCGAACTGAGCAGAAGGCCAGACGAGCAGTCCAGAGTCACGGCGTACTACGCTTGCGAAACTCCGGAAGAGTGCGCTGCTTTCATCGTGCCGCAGCTGAAAGGCATGTTCGCGAAGGTGGAAGACAAGAAGCTGGAGATCTACTACTACACGATCGACGTCTCCAAGGCCACGAAGACCGTTATGGCCTTGATCTTTAGGGGCATGCATCACTTGGACAAGCCTGATGTCGTGCAAGAGATCTGCGAGGAGTATTGGCGACAGCCAAAGTACAAGTGGAAGTTCTTTGAACACCTCGTCCCGGAATACCGCGTCGTTGATGTCATTGCGCCACCGGATGAGTTCACGATGTACTGTGCGACTGATGGGCATACGGATGATGGGATACAAGCCAAACGCATCTGGCCCGAGACGTGAGTTTCCCATTGGTATCTGATTGACACGGAATTGCGGGGGGTCTACAGTCCCACCCGATGCCTGGCAGCACTCAGCACAGCAACGGCCCCATGAACAAACGCTGCCAGGCTTTGCCGTGGGGCCATTCTTGTGATGACTTCACTTCCAATCTCCAATGACCTGCATTGTCGCGATCCGAAACTCCCACGGCGTCATCATGGGCTCCGACAGCTGTGGCGGCGGCGGGCACCGAGCCAACGTCGTCAAGACACCCAAGGTGTCAAAAGTCGGCGAGTACCTCATCGGGTACACGTCGTCGTTTCGCATGGGGCAGATCTTGCACTATACGATGAGCCCGAAAACGCACAACCAGAAGGACGACCTGTTCGGGCATCTGGTGAACGTGCTCGTCCCCGAGGTGAGGAATGCCCTCCGCTCGGGCGGGTTCATGAAGATGAAAAACGGCGAGGAGACGGGCGGCGAGTTCCTGATGGCCCACGGCACGCGGCTATTATGCGTGCAGTCCGACTTCTCCGTCTTGGAGTACGAGGACGACTTCCTGGCGACGGGTTGCGGGGAGGACTGGGCGATGGGTGCCCTTTACACGCTCCGTGACTCTCCTCTCACGGCAAAGGCTCGCCTGACCAAGGCGTTGGAGGCGGCCACCAAATATAGTTCTTACGTCCGCGCCCCGTTTCACTTCGTCCAGAACTACTGACTTCCCCATCCCGATCTCTTCCGCAAACGCTGATGACCCCCACACCCATCTGCACAGACCTCGTCCAGTGTTACCTGTGGCAAAACCCCGAAGCCGCGCTCTGGGTGTTCGGCGGTATCCTCGTCGTGTTCGCTCTCGCAGCCGTTTGCAATTACCTCTCCAAGCGATGACCCCCTCCCCCGAAGCACCGGCCCCTGGCACGGAACAGAAGAACCAAAAGGACATCGCGACCTGTGCCCGCTGTAAGGCGTCGTTCGAGATGACCTACGAAAACTACACCGCTCACTTCGACAAGTACTGTCTTGTTTTCAACCCCCAACCATGATCGCCGAGCCGTACATCTGCACCAGAGGCACCAAGAACCTCGGCAAGATTGCCTGGGTGACAGAGGACCGCATTCTAGCTCCCGACAACGGAATCAATTTCGAGGGATGGACATTATACGCCGACTTCGAGCGGGAGAAGTTGGAGCAGATCGGATGTAGGGGCAAGAAGGTCATCCGCGTCGAGGATTCGTGGGGCTACCACGTCACGATTAAGAAAAACGGAGTGGAGCGAACATACGAGTCGGACGAACTGATCGAATACAACACCGGAAAGTATTGGGACGACTCCGAATCCGGCCGCGTCCTTAATCGTGCGAGGTTCCTGAAGGCCGTCTGCGAGAAGGAGGGGGTGGAGTGGTTTCCGTGGTCGGAGGAAAAGACCCAGCTCCGACGTCGCGCCGAGAAGGCCATGAAACAGGTGAACGACATGGCCGCGGAGTTGCTAGGGGACCAGTGCCCGAAGTCATGCCCTCACAAGAACGCCATCGACCCGGAAGCCTGCATCTGCTGTAGGCGCAGTGATCTGCCCGAACGCGATACCTACACCAAAGACGAGGTGGACGCCCTCATCCGGGGAGTGAAGAGGACGGCAGAGATTGCCGCTCACATGTGTTGGTACGGCGAGCTGAAGTTCCGCACGGCTCTGTTCGGCTTCCTGGCGTGGTGGCTTCCCGACATCGTTGTGGTGCGAGAAAAGCTCGAAGACCTGCGCCACCGCTTCCTCTCCACGCCGAACAAGCTCGACGAGGAAGACTCACCGGACCCTCGCGCCTAGCGCCCCCCCGCTCTCGCCTGTAGAATCGGGGCACACCCGCCCTCATGTTCCGCAAGGACTCCTTCCTCGACCGGCTCTCCACGGTGGTCGCGCGGGGCGGACAAGAACGATTTCTCGGGGCCACGAACCAGTCCGTCTACTCCGGGTTCGGCGTCCCCCCGACCTTCCGCCAGGAAGCCGCCCTCGACGCGTACGACGACAACGTCTGGCTGTTCTCCGCCGTGACGAAGGTCGCCAACGAGCTGGCCCGCACGAAGTTCAAGCTCCGTACGAGGGGCGACGACCCCCAGCAGATCGTCAGCCACCAGGCTCTGGACGCCCTCAACCTCCCGCAGCCCATCAAGAGCGGGAAGTCGATGCTCACGGCCTTCGACCTGAAGTACGTCTCCGCCCTGCACCTGCTCCTCCCCGGCGAGGCATTTTGGGTGCTGCAGGACCGCCTCAACCCGCGCGTGGGCGGGTCGCCGACCCGGATTGACGTCGTCCTCCCGTACCTCATGCGGCCCCGGCTCGACGACCGGGGCGACCTGGCCGACTACGTCTTCCAGGGCGCGAAGGGCGAGCAGGTCATCCGGCCCGAGGACGTGGTCCACTTCAAGCTGCCGGACGGCAAGAACCTGTACCGCGGCCACTCCCCGGCCCAGAGCATACGGTACGCGGTCGACTCCCACGAGGAGGCCGACATCCTCAACCTCAAGCTCCTCCAGAACGGGGGGCTGCCGCAGGGCTTCCTGAAGTCCGAGGCGAACATGACCCCGGAGCAGATGCGCACGCTCCGCGAGCAGTGGCAGCAGATGTACGGCGGGGGCCGGAACGGGGGCAAGGTCGCCGTCCTCCCGAACAAGATGGACTTCCAGGAGGTGCAGCGGACCCAGCAGGAGATGCAGTACGCGGAAGGTAAGCGGACGAACCGCGACGAGATCCTCGCGGCGTACGGCGTGGGGCTCGAAATCCTCGGCCGCACCGAGAGCCAGACCCGAGCGAACGCCGAAGCCGCCATCTACGTCTTCATGAAGTTCGGCGTCACGCCGTTCCTGGACAAGTTCGTGGACACGCTCAACAACGACTACCTCGTGGCCTTCGCGGGCACCGAAGACCTTGAGTTCTACTACGACGACCGGGTGCCGGAGAACCTGGAGGACAAGCGGGCGACCGCCGCGGCCCTGTTCCAGATGGGCGGCCTCACCCCGGACGAGGCCCGCGCGATGTTCGGCCTGGAGGCGCTCGGCCTGCGCGGCGTGTCAGACGTGCCGTATCTCCCGTTCTCCGCGATCGCGGCCGGGACGGAGAAGCTGCCGCCGGACGCTCCCCCTTTAGGGGAGGACCAAAACCAAAAACCCGCCGGCAAATAAGGACCCTCGACGCCCTCCCGCGGTCGGCGGACGAGGTCTGGGACGACGGCGAGGAGCGCGACGAGTTCGCCAAGCTCTACTGGCCATTCCTGATCGCGGGCTTCTACCGCGGCGTCGGGCTGGCCCTCAACCAGACGGGCGGCTCCCAGAAGCCCGAGGACCTCTTCCTCCAGTTCCGGGACGCCTGGCGGCTCCGCACGCTGGACCACGCCGCGAAGGCCGTAGGCACCACCAAGGAGAAGTTGCAGAAGGTGATCGACACCGCCCTCGCCGAAGGCTGGTCCGTCAGAAAGCTCGGCTCCGAGCTGTCGGAGCAGTTCGACGTGGAGAAGGGGTACAGACCACTCCGCATCGCCCGCACCGAGATGACCGGGGCGGTGAACGACGGCACGCTCAAGACGCTGATCGCGGAGGGGGCACCGGGGAAGGAGTGGAGCACGGTCACCGACGGCCGGGAGCGCGACACACACCACGCGGCCAACGGCCAGGTCGTTCCCGTAACTGGGCGATTCCTCGTCGGCGGGCATCCGTGTCTGGCCCCGGGAGACGATAACTTGCCAATCAGCGAGACGGCGATGTGCCGTTGCACGGTGGTTGCCGCCGGACTCGACGCGAACCGCAAGCGGCTGCACAACGACCGCTTCCTGCGGGTGCATGGTGCGCTGGAGGTGCGACTCGTGGTATCATTGCGGCACGAGTTCGACCGGCAGAAGCACCGCGTCCTCACCCACTTCCCTTCTTGAGATGCCCCCCTCCACCGAAACACGCGAATACTGCGCCGAGCAAGTCCGCGGCGTCGACCGGGAAAAACGGACGATCGAGATCGTGTTCAGCGACTACAGCCTGGACACCTACGGCACCCGCTTCGACCAGACGGGCTGGGACTTCGAGCGGTTCAAGAAGAACCCCGTCATCCTCACCTGGCACAACGACCGGAAATTCGTGGTCGCCAAGGCCCTGACCGAGACCATCCGCGTCGTCGCGCAGGAGTCGCGGATGCAGATCAAGTTTCCCGACGAGGGCAAGCACCCGGAGGCCGACATCGCCTTCAACCTCTACGCCGACGGCTTCATGCGCGGCGTGTCGGTCGGGTTCAACCCGACCAAGTGGGACGATGTCGACGAGAGCGACCAGGACGGCAACGTCGTCCGCGTCCGCATCTTCCGCCGCATGCGCCTGGACGAGGTTTCCTTGTGCGCGATCCCGAGCAACGAGAACGCCCTGGCCGTGCGCTGCGCCCAAATGAACATCGACCCCGAAACGATCAGGACGCGCACGCGGCAACTCGAAGAGGCCCTGAGCAACGCTCCCGCCTTTGTGCCGGCCGTCGTCGAAGAGCACGCCATCGACCCCGCCGAGCACGAAAAGTACCGCTCGTACTTCGAGCGCAAACAACCCGCCAACAAGGCGGCGACAAAAGTTCTGTCGAAGTACTTCAAGCGGCGAGACGCCGAGCAGCCCGCCGACGAGGTGGAGGCCTGGGAGCGGATGGGCGAGTTGCTGGACGAACAGCCCGAGGTGAAGATCGAAGAGACGCCCGTCGAGCCCGTTGCGGCCGAAGCCGCGGAGGTGAAGCCGGAGGAGCCCACGCCGCCCGAAGCGGCCCCCACATCGGTACCCACACCCCCGGTTCCGGCGGCCCCGGAGCCCGAGCGAGCGGCCCTCGTTCAGATCCCCCTCACCCTCCTCGCGGAGTTGCCGGGCAAGATGGCCCGCAGCTACGTCGAGACCGCTGTAGCGGCCCTGCAGCGGGGGACCCCGCAACGGGATGTGGCCAAGCTCATCGACGGCGCGAACGCAGCCGTCACCCAATCCATTTCCACCCTCACTACCCATGGACAACACTGACCCCCAAAAGGTCGAGGTCGAGCTCCCCGCAGACCTCGCCAAGCGCTTCGTTGAAGCGTCCACGCCCGAGCAACGGAACGCCGTGCTGCAGGACTTCGCCGTCCGCAAGGGCGCGGTGAAGCAGAACGAGAAGGAGGCCGCCGCCTTCAGCCAGGACCAGTTCGCCGCCCTCATCCGCACGATGGGCGAGTCCGCCGCGAAGTCCGCGAAGGAGGCCGTCGCCGAGATCACCGGCGAGGTCGAGCGCAGGTACAACCTGTCCGGCGATCAGGCCAAGGAGCTCGCCGAGCGCACTATCGAGTCCGTCGAGCAGAAGCAGGTGAACCGCCGCGCCGACATGGAGATCGCCGCCGAGGTGTTCCGCGGCATGTACCTGGCCCGCGTGGGCAAGCCGGACGCGTACAAGGCCGCGATCGAGAAGGAAGGCGCGTACTACAAGCGGGTGTACAGGCGCGAGACGCGCGCCCTGTCCCTCGGCACCGACAGCACCGGCGGGTACCTCGCCCCGACGTACTTCTCGGACATGCTGTACGAGAACATCTCCCGCACCTCGCTGGTCCGCAGGTTCGCCACGATGATCCCGATGAACGGGAACGAGGTCATCAACATCCCGACCATGACGGCCGGCCTCTCCGCCGCGCAGGTCGCTGAAGCGGTCGCCGCCAGCGGCGTCCAGCCGACGTTCAGCCAGAAGCAGCTGACGACCAAGAAGATCGTGACGAAGTCCCGCCCGGTGTCGATCGAAATGATCGAGAAGGCGAACCCGGCCATCGTGCAGTTGCTCCTCCAGCACGCGATGATCGAGATCATGAAGAAGGAGGACTCGCTGGTGTTCGGCACGGCCGGCAACGGCATCCGCGCCACCGCGACGAACAACGTGGTGCTCGGCTCGGCCGCGGGCGGGTACGCGTCGCTCGAGTACGACGACATGATCCTCCTGGAGTCGGAGCTGACCGCGGAGTACCTCGCCGGCGAGGACATCCAGGGCTCCGGCATCATCGGCGGCGCGCCCCAGTACTGGCTGCCGCACGCCCTGGTGCAGACGCTCAAGGGCAAGAAGGACGGCGTCGGCGCGTACCTCGACGAGGCCCGCGAGCTGCGCAACCTGAAGAAGATCTTCGGGTACAACGCCCAGCGCGTCCTGTCCCTGCCGGACGGCATCAGCCCCGCCCTGGCCCTGAACGACAAGGTCGCGATCTTCGGCAACCTGCAGCACGTCTGGTGCGGCGTCGAGGGCGGCTTCCGGGTCGCCATCGCCGACCAGGCGATGTCGGACAACGGCGGCGCGGACGTCAACCTGTTCGACACGGCGCAGGTGGCGATCCGCGTCCTCGAGTTCTTCGACTCCGTGGTCGTGGACGACGAGGCGTTCTCCGTCGCCAAGCTGGCCGCCTGACGAGGCCTCCCGCCCTGCCCCTCCTGACGGGGGGGTAGGCGGGAATCTTCTACCCCATCCCAACCCCATCCATGCCGCAATACGAAGTCGGAAAACTCTGGTGGTTCCCGGAACTCGGCGAGAAGCCCCCCGTCGGCTCAGTCGTCGAGCTGGAGGAGGCCGCGGCCGAGCGCTACCTCCACAACGAGCCCGGCCTGCTCGCCCCGGTCCGCCTCACGGCCCAAGCCCATCCCCAGGCGGTCCGCGACCCATCCCCGAAGACCCCGCGCGGTCGCCGCCCTCGCGCGCGTTCCTGACGTCTGGTATCCTTACCTCACCCTTCACCCCCTCACATGATCCTGCCCAACCCACTCGGCGTTAAGTTCCTCACCTTCCTCGGGAGCATCCTCTTCGGCGGCATGATCTCCACCGGCTCCGCCGGCACCACCAGCGTCGCGGGCGGCGCGATCATCCTGCCGGAATTCGCTTCGGCGACCACGCTCGCCAACTCGGCCACGAGTAAGTTCGTCTTCACCGAGCCGTTCATCGCCTACGTCCGGGGCACCGGCTCGACGACGCTCCGCTACGGCGCGGCGTGCTTCCCCAACCCGCTCAAGAAACTCTCCGCGGGCAGCGGCACGGTGGTCCGCCTGACGTACCACGCCGGCAACAACCCGGCCGGGGTCGGCGGGGACATCGGCTTCGTGAAGGACTGCGTCGCCAACACCGCGGGCGACAACACCCTCAGCGGCTCGAACCTGATCGACAACACCTGCACCGCGACCGGCTGCACGTCGTACTACACGACCGGCACCGCCGCCTGGAACAACGCCGACTTCGTCAAGTTCACCCCCCGCGCGAACCTGACGGCCGGATACACCGGCCGCATCACGGGCGAGGTCGAAAACATCTGGGGCGAGTAACCCTGGCCCTTACGCGACGAATCAGCCCGGCCATTCGCCGGGCTTTTTCGTTCGTGCTAGACTCGGCCCATGCCCATAGCAGACACCGCCCTCACCACCCTCGACAACCTCAAGGAAGCCCTGGAGATCAGCGGCGACACCTCGCAGGACAACCGCCTGACCCAGGTCGTCAACCGCGTCACGGCCTGGCTGGAGAACGAGACGCACCGGAAGCTGAAGGCGCGGCACTACAACAACGACGGCGCGGCGGCGGCGTTCAACGCGGTCACGAGCGAGGACTTCCTGTACCTCGACGGCGACCGCCGCCAGACCGACGAGCGCGGCCGTGGCGTCCTGTACCTCCCGCTCCCCGTCGTCCCCCCGAGCGTCCTCGGCGCGCCGAGCGGTGCCCTCACTTTCGAGCTGGCCTACCTGTCCTCCGGCCACGCCGCCGGGGCCGCGGGGGCGAACGACGTTTGGGACGCGAGTCTGTACGCCGAGGGCCGGGAGTACGTGGTGGACTACAAGGCCGGGCGGGTGACGCTCCTCTACGGCCCGACCGCCACCGGGTACCGCAACTACCGCGTCAAATGCACCGCCGGGTTCTACGCCGCCGCCGCCCCCGCGAAAGTCCCCGAAGACCTCGAATCGCTCTGCATCGAGCTGTGCAAGCAGATGCACCGGGAGAGCGGGAACGTCGCCTCCGAGAGCATCGGGAGCTGGTCGCGGTCGTACAAGCCCGAGCCCGATTCCTTCACCCGCGACAGCATCTCGCTGTTCTCCCTCCGAACCCTTTGAGATTCCCGAACGCCAAGACCGTCTCGTTCTTCCACCTCGGGCAGAGCGGGAACACGCAGGACTACTCCGCCGCGCCGGACGAAACGGCCCAGTGCTCCTTCCTGCCGATGGACCGCAAGGACGCCCTGCTCGCCGGGGTGGACCTGATCGACCCGCACGAGCTGTACTGCCCGGCGTCCCTCGACGTGCGGCTCAACGACCTCGCGTCGGTCGCCGGGCAGGCCGGCACCTTCTACGTCAAGCACGTCTTCACCGCCGACTTCGGCGGGCTCCCGCACAAGCGGGTGACCATCTCCAAATCCGCATGAACGTAGCCGTCGAAATCGAAGGCATCGAGGCGTGGCTGAAGGTTACGGACGGCGACCGCTTCCTGGTAGAGATGGACCGCACCCTGCGACAGGGGTCGGCGATGCTCCGCGACGCGGCGAAGCGGATGCCCCCCGTGTCCGCCAAGCGGACCGGGTACGCGGCCCTCGGCATCCCGGTGGACACGGGCCTGACGCGCCAGAAGATCGTGTCGAAGAAGAACGGCCCGCTCGACTACTCGGACGTGGCCGAGACGAACTACTCCGGGTACGTCCACGACGGCACGTCCCGGATGCCCGCCCGCCCCTTCTTCGCCTGGCTCCTCCACGACTTCGGCGGCCTCGACAAGCTCGAAGTCGTCGTCGCCGACGGCCTCCGCCGCTTCCTTACCCCCTGACCCGTGCAGAACGTCACCGCCTCGGACATCCTCTCGGCCATCCACGCCACCCTGACCGCCGCCCCGTCGCTGGTCCCGGACACCCTCAAGCAGGTCAAGATCGGGCTGGACTCGGACCACGACGCCGGGTTCCCGTTCTGCCGCGTCTACCTCGTGGACTTCGCCTCGCAGCTCGTCGACACCGTCACCCACCAGCGGACGTACACGTTCGCGGTGGAGGTCTGGCAGGAGATCAGCCAGGCGTCGCGGGAGGCGGCCGAACTCAACTTCTGCAACGCGATCGAGGGGGTCATGAACCGGCTGAACGGGACGTGGCAGCTCGGCATCGGGGTCGAGAACTCGGAGGTCCAGTCGAGCATCGCGACGGTGCGGGAGGGCGTTGCCAGCCCCATGCGCGTGGCTTCCATTCGCCTCTCCGTGACGAACCTGGTGCAGAACCTGGGCTGATTTTGATCAGACGGCGAGCACTGGTAGACTGCTCGCGTAACCCCACCCTCCATGACCCCCAAGAAAGACCCGCCCGCCGAACCGTCGGACGAGAGGAGTGACGTTCCGGTCGCGGACGTTCTTCTGCCGTTCGGGATGTTCGTCAACGGCCAGGACGTGACGGTCTTCGCGAAGGACGCCAAGGACGCGGAGCGCCGCGCCGAGAAACTCCGCCGCTGCTAACATCGGTTCATGTTGCCCACGACTGAGAAACACCTCGATCATGTAATTCCTCTCGCAGCGGGCCGAACGCACTCAATAAAAAATCTCCAATGGCTGTGCAGAACATGCAATTTGTCGAAGGGGGCGAAGGTAAGGTAGAATGGTCGCAACTTTCCCCAACCTCCTATCGCAAACGAGCACATCGCACGGCTTCAGAAGATCGGCTTCGGTAAGGAGACCACGCCCGGCACCGCCGTCGCGGCCACCATGTGGCTGCCGAAGGCGAAGGGGCTCGCCGTCCCGAAGGTCGAGTACAAGTACGACCAGTCCGCCTACGGCAACATCGACAAGAACCGCGAGGCGTACATCACCCAGAGGTGGGCGGAGGTGTCGCTCAGCGACACCGAGGCCCGCGACGTGATGATCGGCCACCTGCTCATGGCCAAGTACGGCCTGAGCTACCCGTGCGTCAAGTTCCCCGTCCCCGGGGCCATCACCGGCACCTATGTCGAGGGCGAGGTCGTCACGCAGTCCGTCTCGACCGCGACGGGCACGCTCCGCCGCCTGGACGCCGGGGGCTCTTCCAAGGCCCTCTACATCGAGCCCCTCGCCGGCACCTTCACCAGCGGCAACACGCTGACCGGCGGCACGTCCGGGGCGACCGCCACGGGCGGCACCATCGAGTCCCCGTCGGCGCTGCGCCACCACGTCTTCCGCCGCCTCAACAGCAACAACCACCCGAGCTACACCATCTGCGGGACCGACCCCGTGTCCGGGGACGAGCGGGCCGCGTACTGCGTGCTCGACACGCTGGACTTCGAGTTCATGGCCGACGACCTCGTCAAGTTCGCGGCCAAGTTCGTGGGCCAGCCTCTCGCCGCCACGACCAACACCCCGGCCTACACCAGCGAGAACCCGTTCCTCGGCAAGCACCTGTCGGTCAAGCTCGCGTCCGCCTTCACCGGCCTCGACGCCGCCACGGCCACGGCCCTGGAGCGCATCAAGCTGCAGACCACCAAGGGCGTGGAGATCGTCCACCAGACGGGCGGCTCCGACCCCCTGGCCCCGACCAGCCTGCACAACACCGAGTTCGAGGAGAAGGGCGACTTCGCCAGCCTGTACAACGCGACCGCGCTCCGCGACGCGGCCCTCGCCGGCACGGCCCAGGCCGTCCGCGTCGCCTGCGCGAACACGGCGGTCACGCTCGGCGTGGCCGCCAACCCGACCCTGCAGTTCGACTACCCGGAGGTGTACCTCAACGACTGGGGCAAAGACGATGACAACAGCAAAATTGTCAGGCAAAACATCGGCTTCACGGCCGTGTACAACGTCCTGAGGGCACTGACGAGTGAGGCCATTCTGGTCTGCACGCGAGTCACGGCTTTTTGACACGTCGAGTAAGTAATGTGTGGCGGAACTTGTGATGATGAGGATGCCGTGATAAAGTCCGTGGCAAATGCCGCCTCGTAGATTCCTCTCCTGCACCGCACCCACCTGCAACAGTCCACACCTTGCGAGGGGCTATTGCGTGCTTCATTACCAAAGATGGAAGAAGCATGGCGATGTGGAATCTGGCGGTCGTGTCCGATACTCACTTGAGAGGCCCGAGCAACTCAAGAACGCACTCCTCACACGCAGGGATATTAGTTCGGATAGCTGCTGGCTCTGGACGATGGGCCGGGGAGAGAGAGGTTACGGGCAATGGACGATCAAGCAGAAGACCTATGCCGTGCATCGAGTTGCCGCTCACCTGTTCCTCGAATTTAACCTCGACAGCCCACTTCTCATCTGCCACCGCTGCGACAACCCGCCGTGCTTCAACCCGGAGCACTTGTTCGTCGGAGATCACGCCGATAACTCCGTGGACATGGTCGTTAAGAAGCGTTCGGCTATGGGTGCAAAGAACGGTCAAAGCAAACTCGACGATGAGGCTGTTCAAGACATACGTCGAAGGCTCTCACAGGGCGAAACCCAGACAGCGATTGCTAAGGCGTATGGCGTAACACAGCCCCTGATTGGGTTCATTGACCGAGGACTGGCCTGGAAACATGTCGCTTGAGATTCATGTTCCTGACTGCTACGCTTCGGCACATGCGCGATTCCACTTACTTCTGATGCAAAAGATCATCACCCTCAGCACCGGCGAAGAGGTCACGTTCCGCCCCGACTTCACCCACGACGCGGAGACGATCTACTGCGAGGCCCGCGAGCGCGGCGTCGTGGACAAGGAGTACATCGAGAACGGGGAGCTTAAAATCGTCCGCGAGCGCCCGGTCAAGAACTACGCCGACGCCATCCGCGAGACGCTGCTGTACATGATCGCGTCCGTGAAGAACGGGGAATCCGAGTCGAAGCCGAACCGCGAGTGGCTCGGTGGCATGGCACTGCCGGACTACCTGGACCTGGCGGAGGCACTCGCCTACGTCCGCACGGAGACCGATGAGCGCATCGCGGCGGGAAAAAAAAATCGCTGACGCCCTCGAACGCGTCCTGTCCGCGAGCATCGACTCGGACGCCGCGATGCCCGAGGCCTACGTCGTGTTCAAGCTGGCGGAGAGGTTCCACAAGCTCCCGCACGAGATTCGCGCCATGCCCGAGGCGGACTACCGCGTCTGCCTCCAGCTGATGGCGGCCGAGGGGAACGCCCGCGAGCTGAAGGGGCAGCAGCAGGCCCACTACGGGAGGTAGGGGGGAATCGCGATCGCTGGTAGACTGTGGCCGTAACCCCCCCCCACGACTGACTGAGATCCCAGCTTCCCTAAGGCTAACGGTCAAGGAGGACGCCACCGCGCGTCTGAGGGCCGTCAACCAGGAGATGAAGAACCTTCAAAAGGAGGCCGACAACACCAAGGCGACGGTCGGCAAGCAGTTCCAGGACCACGAACTCGTCGTCCACAAGCTCAACCAGAAGCTCGCCTCGACGGACCAGATCCTCCGGCGGTTCCCCAAGACCCGCCTCATGCCGGTCGATAACGCGGGGGTGCAGGCCACCCAGGACATGACCTCCTGGATGAACAAGCTCGGCCAGGACGGGGGTAAGACGCTCCAGCAGATGGCCCAGCACTCGAAGGGCCTGCAGGCGGCGCTGTCGGGCGTGGCGGTCGGGACGGCCGAATTCGCCGCCAAGGCCACGCAACTCCAGGGCGTCAACAAGGAAATCGCCGCCATCCGCCAGCAGATCAGCGGCGTGAAGCAGGCGGGCGGGCTCAACCTGGGCAGCCTCTTCTCGGGCGTGGGCATCTCCCCGCACATGATGGGTGCCGCCGCCCTCGGCGTCGTCGCCGCCCACGCGTTCCAGGCCGCCGCTTCCCTGGAGAGCCTGGAGAAGCGGTCGCAGGCGATCTACGGGGCCGCCTTCCCGCGGATGCGGCAGGAGGCCGCCCAGCTCGGCGAGGGGCTCGGCCGCTCCACGTCGGAAATGCTTCAGATGGAAACCGGCTTCGCGGCCCTGCTCAAGGGGTCGAACGTCAGCGAAACCGCGATGACGGACTTGAGTGCCGGCCTCGCGGAAACCGCCATCCAGCTCAGCAACTTCTACGGCGACATCTCCGACGACCAGGCGTTCACGATGCTCCAGGCGGGCCTCACCGGGAACGGGGAAGCCCTGCAGCGGTACGGCATCAGCGTTAAGAACGCATCCCTACTGGAGTATGCCCACCGCAAGGGCATCAAGGACAAGATCGAGGCGATGAGCCCGGCCCAGCAGATGTTCCTGCGGGCGAACATGGTGCAGGATCAGGCGAACAAGCTGATGGGGGAGTCGGGCAAGAAGGCGGACACCGCCCAGGCCGCGTGGAAGGAGTTCCGGGGGACGGTAGACACCGCCTTCCAGGTGCTCGGCAAGCCGACCCTGAAGATCGCGACGGCGGTCCTCGGGGAACTGAACCGGGAAACCAAGGGCAGCATCCAGGTCGTCTCCCTCTTCGGCGGGGCCATCCGCGACACCACGCACGACCTGATGGGGTACGTCACCTGGCTCGCGAAGGCGGCCGGGTTCTCGCAGGCCGGGCTGATCGACTACAAGGGCACCGGGTACAAGGACGTGTCGGGCGTCGGGGCGGGGAACCTCAAGTCGGTGGTGGCGGAGAATAAGAGGGCCGCGAAGGAGGCGGACAAGGCGTTCCAGGGCATGTACGGGTCGATGGCCGACCCGAACAAGGACTCGGACAAGGGCGCGGAGAAGCTGGACAAGGTGAAGGAGGCCATGGAGCAGCTCGGGAAGGCCTACCAGGACAACGCCCGCACCATCGTCCAGAAACTCGTGGACCTCGACAGCACCCACAAGGACAAGATGAAGGGGTTCCAAGACCAGATCGAGAAGACCGCGAAGGCGATCAGGGACCTCGAAACCCAGTACGCCCGCAGCCTGGACAATATGGACAAGCGGGACGCCGACACGCTCATCAAGGGCGAGGAGAACGTCGCCGCCTTGCAGAAGAAGTTCGACGACCTGGCGCTGAAGCGCGAGTCCGTCATGCAGCAGGGCGGGAGCATCCCGACCGACCTGACGGCGGACATCGACAAGACGCAGGCCGAACTCGCCAAGGCCCAATCCGGGCACGCGAGCGCGATGGGAGGGTCGGGCGTGGGGGCGTTCTCGAACACGCAGTCCCTGGAACAGCTCCAGTCGCAGTCCGACGGCCTGGCGAAGAAGCTGGACGACCTCCGGCTGAAGAAGGAGGCGCTGGGGTCGGGGTCCGTGCCCGTGGGCCTCGGCCTCGACCTCGAATCGACCGAGCGGCGGCTGGGGAACGTCACCAAGCTCCTCGAAACGGCGAAGGGCGGGTCGTCCTCGGCGGTCCAGCGGGAGTTCTCCTCCCGCAAGGGGCTCAGCGACGAGGAGAAGAGCCTGGCCGACTCGAAGACGCAGCGCGACCAGCTCAAGCAGGACCACGCCGACCGCCTGGGGGAACTGAACACCGAGACGGACGCCGTCAAGCTGAAGCGGACCGCGGAAGAGACGGCCTATTCCTCCGCACGCACCCAGCTCCAGTTAACGCAAACCGCCCTCGGGACGTTCACCACGGACTACTCGGCCAAGATGGCCGACCTGGCGAAGGTGACCGAGGACACGGTGAAGGGGATGAACGCCAAGCTCGAAGAGCTGAAGAGCACGATTTCCGGCATCGACGCCCTCCTGCAGGCCAACGCCACGATCACCGGCGGCGGCACGCTGGCCCAACGCTCGGCCGCGCGCGGGGTCCAGCGGAACGCCGACGTGCCGACGTTCACGCCCTTCGCCGACGGCGGCATCGTCACCAAGCCCACCCTGGCGCTCATCGGCGAGGCCGGGCCGGAGAAGGTGATCCCGCTCGGGAGGGAGAAGCCCCAGCAGGTGACCGTCACCGTCGGCCCCATTTACGTCGCCAAGGAGGTCGATTCGGACGCACTGATCAAGCGCATCACCCGCGAAATCCAGAAGATTTCCCTCGCCGCCTCATGACGCACCTCTTCGGCACAAAACTCTTCAACGGCCCCGGCTCGCTCCTCAACGGCGGGAACGTCGCCGATACGGTCTACACCGCGGACTCCGTGGCCTTCGAGGGGGTGTCGCTGAACGACGGCACCTCGGTCGTCCTCACCCAGCCGCCCCAGAAAGGCCCGTCCCGCGTCGTCCTCGGCGGGGACATCGCCCGCGACGACGGCCAGTACCAGACGGGCACCTACTTCCGCGAGACGGCGGTCGTGCTCAGGGGGTACCTCAAGGCCGCGAGCAAGGGCGCGATGGCCACCCTCCTGGACGCGCTGTCGAAAACCCTCAGCACGCCGGAGGGGAACCTCGACATCACCGAGGACGACGGCACGGTGAAGCGGTACGCCGCCACCTGCGTGAACTTCGACGAGATGTTCGCCGACCGCCAGCGCTACCACCTGACCCTGGTGCCCTTCGTCCTGAAGTTCGTCTGCAAGACGCCGTTCGGCAAGGCCCGCGAGTACGCCAGCGATTACGTCGCGCTCGCCGCGTCCGGCAACCAGTCGGTGGTCAACGCCGGGACCTACAAGGCGAAGCCCGTGTTCGTCCTGATCTTCTCGGCCGCCGCGGGCGTCACGGCGGTTTCGGTCCGGAACGCCACGACGGGAGAGGCCATCACGTACACCGGCGCGGTCGCGGCGGGGGACATCCTGGAGATCGACGCGGAGCGGGTCCGGGTGCTGTTCAACGGCTCGGCCGGGGACTACGGCGGCGTCTTCCCCAGGCTCAAGCCGGGGGTGAACGTGATTTCGGTCGCGGTGACGGGCACGAGCTTCGCGGCGGGCATCACCACCAAGTACAAACAAACCTACGTCCGCTGACTATCGGCGCGAGGCCGGGATGCGCTACACTGTCCCGGTATGCCCGCCACCCCTGTCGCCTTCGGCACGAAGGATAACGCGTCCGGACGACTGAACGCCACGATCAGCCCGTCCGACGTCTCGGTTCCGCTCCAATCGGGGAACGGGGCCAACTTCCCGCAGCCGTATTCGAGCACCTGCACGTCGCTCGGCTCAGCCGTCTTGCTGAACGGCACCGGGATCTCGGCGACCGTGGGCGGTTCGGCGGTCGTGGGCAAGTGGGTGTGGAATAAAACCGACGGCTCGGTCGCGGTCATCCAGTCCGTCTCCACGAACGCGATCGCCACCTCGCGCCTCATGGGCGGCACGCTGAACCTCTGGAGCAACGCGGACCGCTGGTGCATCGACCCGTTCGTGGTCACGTTCGGGGTGCTGAGCACGAGCGCCTACGGCGTGCAGAGCGACGGGGCGCTCGAAGAGGCTTTGGTCATCGGCCGCGCGACCGACATCCTCACGGTGGCGGCAGCGGGGCGTGGGTACAACGCGACCACAGCGCAGCAGTTCGCCTCGGGGGACTTTGTGTACCTGCGGGTCACGTCCCCGATCTTCGAGCGGTTCAAGGACGTACTCTCGGTCGTGGCAGTTCAGCAGGACGCCGACCGCACCTCCCTCGCGACCGCCCAGACGAACATCACGAACCAGCAGACCGGTTCTTACCACTACGTCGTCGCCACCGGCTCACTCAACGCCTACGCCGTCGCGACCCCCGCGCTCGCCGCCTACGCGGCCGGGAACATCGTCCGGTTCAAGGCGAACTTCTCGACCACGGCTGCGGCGACGCTCAACGTCAACGCCCTGGGGGCGGTCGCGATCAAGAAGAACGACGGGGCCACGGCCCTCGGGGCGAACGACATCGTCAGCGGGCAGATCGTGGAGGTGGAGTACGACGGCACGAATTTCCAGATGCTCTCCCCGGTCGGCACCCCGGCTTCGCAAACGAGTTACTCGAAAGAGGTCGCTTTGAACGTCACCGACTCCTCCGCCCGCGGGGCATCGAGTGTCGTCGATTTCCTCTTCGACAACCACACCTTCACTATCCCGGCGAACGACCTTGTCGCGGGCGTCGCCTACGAGATCGAGGCCTACGGGACGATGAACTGGGGCGCTGGCAACGTCGTCCTCTATGTCCAGCTCGGCGCTACACAGGTCATTGCGACTCAAGCCATCACCCCGACCACCTCTCCTGAATTCTTCAAGATCACAACCACTGTGTACGGCACGGCTGCCGCGGGTGGCTCGGTCACCGTCCGCGCAGGAGCCACCTTTGGATACGGCATTCAGGCCCAGATTGGTGTCCACAAGTACGCCGCTACTGCCGGCATCGCCACGAACGGGACGCTCGTCCTCCAGCTCGGCGGCAAGTTCGGCACGTCGCACGCCGGGAACATCCTGACCCTGAGCATCTCCCGCATCCGCAAGGTCTCCACCTCTGCCTTCTGATGAATGTCGCTGCAGCGTCACCACCTGATCAAAATCTACGATCAAGACGGCCTCACCGCGATCAAGACCTTCTCGACGCTGCGTCCGGAGGGCGAAGACACCGGGTACGTGAAGGGCACCCCCACTTTCGACTCGAAGATCAACGGCGGGCTCGGGGAGCTGGTGATCGACTTGGCCCTGCCGCTCGATAACTTCGACGAGGGGGCCAGCGTCAACTTCATGAACGTGGTGAAGGTGTACGCGGTGGTCGTGGACGACGCGGCGCTCACCCAGACCGAGCCGCTGGTCTACACCGGGTTCGTGTCCCGGTACGAGCCGTACCTGGAGGCGGACGGGACGGAGGGGGTGCGCGTCACCTGCCTCGGGCTGGTGAGCCTGCTGGCCCTCTCGTTCTACAAGTCCGGGTCCAGCTTCGCCGTCACCCACACGGCCCAGGACCCCGCGGCCATCGCGGCGGCGGTCGTCGCCCACTTCAACACCGTGTTCGGCGGCTCGCTGCTCTCCTCGTCGGCCGACGCCGTGGGGACGGCCGTCTCGCTCACGTTCACCGACCAGCGGCACGCCGACGCGCTGCGGAAGGTGGGCGAGGTCACCGGGGCGGGGTGGTGGTGGAGCGTGAACGAGTCCGGCGTCTACCGCCTCAGGCAGAAGCCCGCCTCGCCGACGCACACCTTCACGGTGGGCAAGGACGTCGTGCGGATCTCCGCGCCGAAGGACTCGGAGAAGGTCGTCAACGACGTGCAGGTGCGCGGGGCCGCCAGCCTGGTGGCCGACGGCTCGGACGCCGCCAGCCAGGCCCGGTTCGGCACCGGCTCCCCCGGCTCGGGGAAGCGGAGCAACGTGGTGTCGGACACGACCCTCGCGGACGCCAACGCCCTCACGCAGCGCTCCGCGAAGGAGGTCGCGGACAACAAGGACGACAAGACGAAGGCGACCATCGTGGTGGACACGAACTACCCGATCGAGACGGTGAAGGTCGGCGAAACCTGCCGCGTGCGGAACCTCGCGCCGGGCGTGGTGCCGGACAACGCCCTCATCGTGGCGGTCCGGTACGACGGGGACACGATCACGGTCGAGCTGGACGAGCAGCCCGCCGACTTCGGCCGGGAACTGTCCTCGCTGATCGCCAGCACGCCGTCGCAGGCGGTCGGCGGGGGCACGGTGGGCAGCGGCGGGGGCGGCGGCAGCACGGCCCTGTCCGTGGTTTCCAAGACCGCGAACTACACCGCCAGCACCTCCGACGACGTCATCCTGTGCGACGCGACGGGGGGCGGGTTCACCGTCTCACTGCCCGCGGCGGCCTCGGCCACGAGACGCCTCACGGTCAAGAAGACCGACGCGTCGGCCAACCTCGTGACGGTCCAGGCCGCGGGCGCGGAGCAGATCGACGGCCTGAACGCGCAAGTCCTCGCGGTGCAGTACGCCACTCTCACCCTGGCGTCAAACGGTACCTCGCTGTTCGTGCTGTAGACTGCGCCCCGTGCCCCTCATGCAGTACGTCACCGACCGGCGGAACCGCATCGTCGCCGCGTCGGTCGCGGCGGTCGGGGTGGTGGTCGCGGCGGTGATCGGCGGGACGGCCCCGGCGTACCAGACCGAGAACGGGTCGGGGCAAATCACCTACCAGGTCGATACGAACGGCAAGCAACGGGGGTCCGGCGGACTGACCTACAAAGGCCCGGTCGCCTTCCAGACCCTCCCCAACTGCGACACGATCGACACGTCCTCCACGGGCCAGCTCCTGTGCGGCACCGACGCCACGGGCGCGGGCGGCGGCTTCGGCACGGGCAACGTCACCGCGCTCCTCGGCAGCTACGTCCGCAAGCTGGGCGACACGATGACCGGGCAGCTCGCCTCGAACGTCGCGGGCGGGGTGCAGGCCACGGTCGGCATCAAAGTCCTCCAAACCCTCTCCGGTGCGCACCTGCACGCGGAACGAACGCTCTCCACCTCCGGAACCCTCGTCTTCCAGGGGGCGGCATCGGGCTCTTCGCTCTACCTTGGCACGTCGCTCGATGGCGCCGGGCTGGCTTCCTGCAGCAACGGCGTCACCTCGAAACTGCTCTACAGCAGCGCCACGCACCGATTCTCTTGTGGCGCCGATACTGATACGGACACGAATACGACGTACACGGCGGGACAGGGACTCTCGCTGATCTCCACCACCTTCAAGACCAATGCAACACTCACGGGCTCGCTGGCGGCCTTCCAGACACTCTCTGGTTCAGCGCTCAAAGTCCTCAATACCGCTTCCTTTTCGGGAGCCGTCGTTCTCGAAACCTCACTCACGGGTGCCACCCTCTTCGGCTTCGGCTTGCCCAACGGCGGCTGCTCGAATGCGACCACCTCCAAGCTCCTCTGGGACACGGCGACGGGGCGCTTCTCCTGCGGGAGCGACCAGAACACCGGCGGCGCGCCGATCGTGGCGGGCCAGGGTCTGTCGGTCCTCGCCAGCAGCGTCCGCCTCAACGCCACCGTGACCGGCTCGACGATCATGGCCGCCTCTCGCCTCTTCTCGTCGGGCTCGATCGTCTCCCTCGGCTCGATCTCCGGCGCGTCCCTCGCGGTCATGAACGGCGCGTCGTACTTCCGCGGCACGCTCGGCGTCGGGGTGACCTCCCCGGCCACCCTGGTCGAAATCTCGAACTCCACCAGCACGGCGACCAACCCGATGCTCACCATCACCAACGCGACGAGCACCACGACACTCAACCCCAGCATTCAGTTCCGCAACGACGCCTCGCCGCGCGCGATGTTCACGCTGGGCGTGAAGTACTCCCTCGGGAACAGCTTCCGCATCAGTTCGGGGGGCACGCTCGGCACGAACGACGTGCTCATCATCAACAACCGCGGGGACGTGATGGGCGGCAAGGACAACGTCGTCTGGAGCCCGGACCAGAACGGCGGCAGCCCGAACATCGGCCTCGTCAAGAAGGCCGGCGCGCACACCACCTTCGCGCACGGCAACGGGGACACCTTCGACATCCAGCGGAGCAACGCCTCGAACATCCTGGCGAGCAACACGTTCACGACCGAATTCAGAATCCAGACCAACGGGAACGTGGACGTCGGCGGGAACGGCAACCACGCGCTGCTGGAGGCCTACGGGACGATGTCCGGCGCACAGGTCACGGTGAACAGCCCGACCGCGACGACCGGCTCCGGCAAGCTCGTCCTCTACGGCAAGAAGGGGGCGAAAATCTGCGCCGCAGACACGGACGGGGCGGGGCAGACGGTGATCGAGTGCAACAACGGCTCCTGTACCTTCCGGGTCGCCACCGGCACGGAGTGCAACCAGTAACCCCCATGCACCCCACCATCCCCCCGCTGGACGACCCGCCCCTCTACATCAAGGTGATCTGGTGGGGCTCCCTGGCCGGCGTCGGCGGGGCCGTGAAGTTCATCTCGGCCGCGCTCAAGGACCCGTCCATCATGTCCTCCCCCCGGTTCTTCATCCTCCTCGGCGCGAACGTCTTCATCTCCGGCTTCTCCGGCCTGATGGGGGCGCTCCTCTTCGCCACCATCTCCCCCGACCACAACCTGCAGCTCATCGCCGCCGGGATCTTCGGCTACCTCGGCACCCAGGGCCTCGACATCGTCGCGCTCACCATGTCGAAGAAGGTGTCCAGCGAGCTCCTCCCCATTTCGTCCGTCATCCCCGTGCCCGCCAGCGTGGACCCGGCCGCCCTGAAAGCCTGACGTTGCTCGTCTGCGATTCTGTTGGCGTGGCGGTTTGTCGTTCTTCCTGTGAGCTTCCAACCACCCGCGAATTTCAAGAGGGCGGGACTAAGAGGGATGGCCGCCTGTGCCCAGCGGCTTCGCGTCCTGTACCATCGGAAGTAGTGCTTTTTACACCAGCCCCTTCCATGTGTAGGATTCTGGCAGCCCACGATTGAGCACAGATCTATCACCTTCCAACTCCACCCGTTTACTACGCCGCCCGCAACGCCGCCCAGCAGGCAACACTCGACCCCGTCATGCAAGGGAAGGTGGGGCAGTTGCTCGCCCGACTCGACGCGGCCGGGGAGAACGTCCTCCTCACCGCCGGGCGGCGGACGGCCGCCGAACAGACCCACACATGGGAGCAGGGGCGGCTGCGGCCCGGCCCCGTCGTCACGGACGCCAGGGGCGACGAGAGCTTCCACGTTTGGGGGGTAGCCATCGACTTGGTACCCGTCACCCGCCTGGGGCAGCCCCGGTACGGGGACGCCGGGCGCTACCGGGCCATCGCCCGCACCGCCCGTCTACTCGGCTTCGAGTGGGGGCCAGACATTTGGGACAAGGACGCCCCGCACTTCCAGTACACCCAGGGGCTCACGATCGCCGACTTCCGCAAGGGCAAGAGGCTGACCCCGCCGGACGATTCGCCGGCCCCGGTCACCGCGGAGGATGAGCGGCGGGAGTCGCGCCTGGTGAAACGGTTGGTCGGGTACGTCAAGGAGATGCTGGCCCGGCGCATTGAGCGGAGGGCCGCGAGGGGAGCATAATGCGGCGCATGGAACCAACCACCCTCTCGTACGCCGTGGACACGGCTTCCGTCGCGGCCCTCGCCGTCGGCGTGACGCAGCTCGTCAAGGACCTGGGCGTCCAGGGCCAGATTCTCAAGCTGGTCTGCGTCGTGGCCGGCTGCCTCGCCTGGGCGACGGCGGTCGCGTTCCCCGACGCGTGGCACAGCCTGATCGGCGTCCTCATCGCACTCTCCTCCACGGGATTGGTTAGCTTCGTCGACGAGCGTCTCCAGAAGAAGCCCCTCGACTGAGCCCGGGCGCGGGTCACAAAGTCCGACTTCTGCGACAGTGAAGGCCACCCCCAGACGGGTTCACCCGTCGCCCCGGCCCGCTACTCACGCGGCGGTCGGACGACCCCGCGCCGCCCGTTCCACAAGAAGTGATGACTTACGCCAAGCCGTTCCACCCGTCGGCCCGCCTGGTGATCTTCGCCCACGTCCAGTTCATCGTGTTCGTCGCGCTCGTAATGGCCGTCTCGTTGCCCCTGACGAGCTAGGGCCGGTTGCGCGCCCCAGCGATCCCGTCTACGATCCCCCCCGATTGCGGACTCTCCGCAGTCGGCTCATTCACAGCATCAGAAGGAAGTGCATCATGGCCGAAGGTACGCTCATCCTGCACGCGGGCGGCAAGCTCGCGACGCTGGACCAACTCCGCGCCTGTCCGACGCCGCCGCCGCAAGGCCGCTGGCACCCGACAAGCCACATCTCGGTACTCACCGCCGTCAAGGAGACGCTCCACGGTGCCGGGTACGTCATCAGGTCTGAGAAGTACGGCCTGGCCCGCAACGACGCCCGGTTCTTCGGCGTCCTGAACCTCGACACCCCGCTCGCACAGGGCGTCGGCCTCACTGTCGGCGTCCGCAACAGCGTGGACAAGTCGTTTCCCATCGGCATGGCCTGCGGCTCCCACGTTTTCGTCTGTGACAACATGGCCTTCCGGGCCGAGCTCCTGGTGCGCCGCAAGCACACCGTCAACGGCATGCGTGCGTTCGGTCAGGCCATCGGGTCCGCCGTCGCGTCGCTCACGTCGTTCAAGGAGCAGGAGGCTCACCGCATCCGCATCCTCGCCGAGATGGAACTCAGTCCCGCTCAGGCGTCCCACGTCATCCTCTCCGCCTACCGCCGGGGCATCATCTCCGCGCTCCAGCTCCCGAAGGTCTGCCAGGAGTGGGAGGAGCCGTCACACGACGACTTCCAGCCCCGCACCGCCTGGAGCCTGTTCAACGCCTTCACCGAGGTGCTCAAGCCCCGCGCGATCAGCGCGCCCCAGCAGTTCGTGTCCGCCACCATCCGGCTCAACGGCCTGATGCTCCCCGAACCCGCCGCCGTCGCGGCCTAACCCCGAGGCATCCCATGGCCCGCAAGAGGAAGACCCGTGAAGACGCGACCGAGCAGACGCCCGCCGACGGGCTGCAAGAAGGTGTGGCTGTCGATGAACCGTCCGCAAACGGTCACGCGGCCCCGCCCGATCAACCCCCGGCGGAATCGGTGAACCGCCCCTGCAAGGCGTTCTCGTGCGCGATCTCGGCCGGGGTGTACGCCGAGGCCTCGATATGGCCCCGCGAACTGACGATGGACGGGAAGACCTTCACGGTCTACTCGGTCACCTGTCGGAAGAATTACCGCACGGATGACGGCTGGCGGAACACGTCGTTCTGGCGCGGCTCAGAGCTGTTTATCCTGCGGTACCTGCTGGAGGCCGCCGAACGCTGGATCGTCGGCCAGCGGACGGAGGAAGACCCGCCCTTCTGATTCACCGCAGCCCCGTGGCTGCGTTCACATAGCCCACTCCTTTCGGGGAGTGGGCCTTTCATGGATCGAGGAGCAGGCGCGTGGTAGCCTCGTCTGAACAGCGGCGGATGACGAAGCCGAAACAGTGTTGAAGGACCAATCGCCGCGCCGCGCGAATGACGATTTTGGTCAAAAGGTCGGAGCAAGGGAAATTATCCAGCAGACGCCAAGCCTTCGCGAAGTTTGCAACGAAGTCCGGGTGCGGGTCCAGGTGAGCAATCTCACCGGCTCTCACGTATAGGGCGGCTTTGGCGATGGTTCGGAACAGCTCTCGGTTTGGCCTCTTCTGTGCCAGTGGCCTCATGCAATCGCGGTGTGAGGCCACGGTGCTCGCCTGCACTCGCTCCTTATAGCTAGCGGCGGGGTTCAGCAGGGAGCCGTGGACTTGAAGTGCCAGCTCTGCCGATGCCTCGGGCACATCCAGCTCGCGAGCGAGTTGCGGCACGAGCACACCCCACGCTTGAAAGTGATTATTCCCGCCACTGGCCTCTCCCCAAGCTGCGAATGCCCGTTCGAGTGGAGGCTGCATGGCGGCGTAGGGATGATTGTCGGCCGCGAACGTCCCTGCGGGTTGCTTTCTGACCCAGGCTCGAAATTGTGACAGGCGTCGGCGTGTTGTCTGGTCGTCAGGTTTGAGCGACCCGTCCAGGGCGGCCAGATACGTGCCCTTCGCCATGAGCGTGATCAGCGACTCCCGTTGTCCACGTGCCGCCTTCTCGAAGACGAGCACGAGGATGGCGAGCGGGTTGGGCGTGTCGAGGGGCTCTTCCGGGTCCGCCGACTTCGCGGGGAAAGCGTCGAGAGGCAGTTGGGAAACGAACTCACGAGGGTTGATGCCAGACCGAAAAAGGTTTAGCTGGCTAGTGAAGAGCCATGCCTTCAGGTTGTCGATCTCCCTCGGCTCCGAAAACCACTTGATGGCCTTGAGAACAGTCCCCTGGAACAAATCCCAAGCCTTCGCGTCATCGGTCCTTGTTAGCAGCCTCGCATCCTTGAGCAGGTCGGGCATCCACTCGGGCAAGCGGCTCTCAAATTCCTCCCGGTCCATCTGCGGCTCCCAAAAAGCGTGTGATCCATGAGGCGCGTGCAGTCTAAGTAGGCGTGAGGAAGAGATGGCAGCCGAATGCAACCCCGGAAGCCACCCCAACCCTACCGCGTTTAAAGCCCCGCGCCAAGTGGCGGCAAGGCGGAAATCTTGAACTCGTAAGACCTTACGTGAGGTGCTGGGATGGAACGCCCCGACGGCTGGAAACGCACTGAATCGCCGAGGCTCACTCTTCGCCCGGCTCTCGTCCACCTCTACGCCTGGGCGGAGGTCTTCCGGCACGAGCTGAAGCTTGGGATCCCCGCCGCGCCCATCCTGATCGCCCCGCTCCCGCCCGATCGCTCCGCGCAGTTTGACTCGGGCGTCAGCGAGTCCGGGCTGGCCTACGTGATCACCCTGGACGAAGCGCGGCTCCTGCGCCGGCATGCCCAGGGAGAGTGGACCAAGGTACTGGCCACACTCCTCCACGAGCAGCTTCACCTCTGGCAGCTGGTACGCGGCACGTGGGGAGACGACCATCACGATTTTGCGTTCCGGGCGAAGGCGCTCTCCTGCGGCCTGGTCATCAGCGAGCGCGGCGTGACCGTGTCGCACGTCCGGGGCGGGCCGTTCCTCTCCCTTTTGTCGAAGCAGGGCGTCCGGGTGCCGACCATCCGCGGAGGACTCCGATGAGCGTCACGGGCAAAACATTATCGACCATGAAGGACTTTATCACCGCGAACGACGACCGGAAGAGCGTCACGGGCGTAACCGTCGGAGCGGTCGCCCTCATGAACCCTGTTCTCGTGGTGGGCACCGGGGCCGCGGTGCTCGGGACCACGCTCGCGATCGACGCGGTGGCGGAGACTGTGAAAGGCATCTGGCGGCTGGCAACGGGGGTGGCAGAACGGAAGCGGCAGAAAGCCCGGGAGGTCGAGATGGCGCGCGACTACGCCGAGGCCAATGAGCGGGAGAAGGAGCGGATCGCAGCCCTCCCCCCCGAGCCGACCGCCTACGACCTCATCGACGAGGCGACGGAAGAGTACGAGCGCGACCTCGCTGAGATCGACGCGCTGCCGATCCCCGCGAAGCACAAGCCGCTGATGAAAGAGCGGAAACTTCGGCAGTACAAGGCGCGGGTGATGGGGCTTCTAGGGCTGGGGCCGGATCTGTAGTATCCTCGCCCGGTGATCGGATGGTTTCGACGACTCCCCCGGCGGTTCCGCGACTGGCTCGGCCTGAAGATCGCCAAGCTCGGCTTCCGGATCGCCGGCGTGCAGGTGCCAGCCGAAGAAAAACCCAAGCCGCCGCCCACGCCGAAGGAGCGGATTGCCGAGGCGGCCGCCGTCTACGACGCGGCGGATGAGTACCTGACGGACACGCAGAACACGCGGCTCTCGGACGACCAGAAGAAGAAGCTGAGATCCCGAAACGCGGTGTCGCACATTCAACGCCTTCGTGAGGTGATCGAGCCATGAAGACCCGCAAGCACCGCAAAATCGTCGGCTCCAGCGGCCGGGGGAAAACGAACTATCTGAGCTGGCGCATCCTCACGCTGGCGGACCAAGGGGACACGGGCATCGCGTGCTTCTTCCCGCACCGCAAGGCGGGCGAAGAGGTGCTGCTGCACTTGGAGGAGCGGGGTCACATCGACCGCGTGGTGGTGCACGACATCCGGAACGTGGAGAGCGTGCTCCCGAAGGTCATCATCCGCATCTCCACGAAGCCCGAAGGGTACGCGCGGGACGCGGAGAACGAGGAGTACCGCGACGCCTTCCTCGACCTCACCATCCGCCGGCGGAAGGACATCGAGGAGTTGGAAGAGCGGCCGATGATCGAGAAGTACAGCAAGCTCGCCCTCGACGTGTACACGAACCTCGACTTCACGGGCCTGTGGCTGCCGCCCTTCGAGATCCCGAACATCCTCGTCAAGGACAGCGACGTCCAGCTGTGGGCGCTGCGGAACTGCACGCACGAGCGGATTCGCGAGGACCTCCGCCGGGCTGCGGCCCTCAACGGGCACGAGCAGGTGTCGCACGTTCTCCCCGCTGAGCGGCACCTGGCCGGCTTACTGAACAACGCGGTGATGCGGGCCTCCTGTTCCGTCAGGCCGATCTTCGACGCGCCGTCCCACCTGAAGGAGTGCTCGACCGGGGAGCCGGGCATCTACGTCTCCATCGGCGGAGGGTCGGACAAGGCGACGAGCCTGCACATGGGCAACGACCTGAGCCAGATCGCCATCGACGCCCGCCAGAACCCCTCGGAGCAGGAGCGCGTGACGATCACCGACGAGACGACGAACTACGGGCTCTACGGCGCGGCGGACGCGCGGAACCAGGCGACCCTTCGAGGCTTCAACGTCGGGCAGGAATTCGCCACGCAGTCCTACGACTTCCCCACCGATGCGATCACCCGCGGCTACCGCCAGAACGCCGACAGCGTGATCTTCGGCTGCGACGACTTCGAGCAGGCGCTGGAGTGCGCCAAGGACCTCGCTCGCGGGCTCGACGAGTACAAGGTGCACCACACGACGCAAACGACCAAGCAGCGGACGAAACACAAAGAGATGGAGCGCGTCACCAAGGGCAAGTGGAGCGGACCGGACGGGGCGGGCGGGAGCAGCGAGAACGTGAGCGTCACGCTCGTGCCCGAGGTGGAGGAGTACGTCGAGTTGCAGGACCAGTACCAGCAGGGCAACGAGCAGTTCCTCTGGCTGGCGCAGCAGATCATGAGCCTTGAAGTGGGCGAGGCGATCTTCCAGCTCGGGACCGGGAAGCCGTTCAAGCGCATGGTACCCTACGTCCCGCCCCTATGTGCATACCCCGAAGACTTTCAACCGGAGGCGGAGAGGTGTTTGGAGAGCATCCTGACGGACGGCCCGTACCGGCGGCCGCAAGTGTTCGCGATGCCGGAGCAGCCGAAACCGATCAAGCCGCCCCATGCCAAGCCGCCCAAAAAGCCGGCGGGCAACGCCGCCCGAGTGAAGCCGAGACAACCAAAAGGGTCATGATCGAGCGGTTCCACAAGGTGGACGGGACGCTGACGTGGCACGCCTTCGAGGACCTCGGCACGCGGCAGACGATCCACCGGAACCTGCGCGAGCTGCACAAGGCGGGGCTGATCGACGCGGTGGACGAGGAGGTGTCGCTCAAGGGCCAGGGCAAGCCGGCGCTGGTGTGGGCACCCCCCGGATACCGGCCGCGACGGAACCAGACGAAGCACGACCTGATCGTCTCGCTCCTGATCCTCGCCTTCGGCATCCCGGCCCGAAGGGGCAGGCGGGTGGACAAGGACCGGCGGCCGGACGTGGAGTGGCTCCTGCCGAACGACCAGGTGCTCAACGCCGAGGTGGACACCGGCTCCATGTCGTACCCGGAGCTCGTGGAGGACAGGTACACGAAGTACGAGGGCACGGGGGACATCGTGATCTGGATCTCCTGCGGTCTCTGGGGCACGAAGGACCAGACCCGCCTGGCCGGGATGAAGGAGAGGGCGGGAACGATCAAAGACATCGCCTGGTTCGTCGCGCTCGGCGAAATCATGGAACGCAAGGAAAACGCCGTCCTGACGAACTTTGCGGGCGAAGAGCTGAGCTTTGCGGAGCTGTGCCGGCAGGTGGCATACCCCGATACAAACCCCGAAGAAATGACCGCCTGAACATGGGCCGAAACACTGTGAAACCTGGGGATTTGAAACGACGGGCCGCGCTGGGTCTGTCTCCCCTGACCGCTCACGCCCACGGCACCCGCCTTCGCGTCGGGTCGTGCGGCCGGTTGCCGTGGCGTGTCCCCCTTCCTGGGGGGCCTTTACGAGCTGGGCTGAAGCTCGCTCTTTCACCCGTTGAACATGGAAACGTTCTTCGACATCGCGCTGGTCGTCCTCTTCCTCTGGCTCGCCAGGCTCACGTTCATGGTGGGCCGAATCGACGCTTTCCTGAGAGGGGGCGATCTGTGCGAGGACTGCCGCAAGGCTGCTACCGTCCCGGCCGCAGAGAGTGCCGATGACGACTTTTGACGCTATGGACTGGTTCAAACGATTCCGCAGGAGGCGAATCCTGTTCCCCCGATGGTTCTTCGAGAGCACGAAGGGGACCTTGATGGCTCGGCTCGGCCAGATTCGCGACGACGGGGGCAACCCCGAAATTGTCATCCGGTTCGAGGCTCGCGGGAAGTACGGTCGGTGGAAACCGATCGGCACCTTCCGGTACGTGGACAGCGTCCACGTCCAGTACCTCCTCATGGAGGCAGACAAGACCATGAGGAAGCTGATCGCGAGCGAGTAGCCAACCTTGGGGAGCCCCGACCTCCCCAATCCTTGAAGCTCTTACCGTTGCGAGCGGTTCGCAACGCATTCCCTGAATGCGCACGTAGAAGGTGCGCGCAAACGGAGGCTCGTCATGACGGATATCGCCACCATTTTCCTCGAAGCCCTGAAGGGTCCGCGGCGGCCCGCCGCCCAGGAGATCGAAATCACCCTGTGCAACCGGGTGTTCCCGCGGTCGCACCGGCCGAAGGCCATGGCCGACCCGGTGCTGCCGGAGGTGTTCCGGAAGATCCCGGAGACCCTCCTCGGGACGCTCCCGCTCCGAGCGGCCATCGGGCCGGGGACGTTCTCGAAGGAGCGGCTGTTCGACCTGTTCAACGAGAGCGTCGTCGCGCTCGAAAAGCGATACCAGGAGAGCGCCAAACTCCTGCTGATGGTGGTCGCGTGCAACATCGAGGTGCGCGGGAAGTGGATGAGCGACAAGCGGCTGTTCGGCGCGATGAAGGCGAAGTTCGAGGAGTGGAAGGACAAGCTCCCGCGGTTCGAGTTCGAGCGGCCGCCCGCGCTCAGCCTGGAGCTGTACAAGCAGCCGGAGATGGCGATCGTCGCGTCCCTGGGGTCCGCCCTGGGCGACGCGTGCCACGAGCTCGTGAGGAAGTTCGCCGACGCCCTCGACCATTTGGTGGACCTGGAACAGGTGGGGCTCCTCGAATGGATCAGCGAGGACGCCTGCCGGTACCACTTCTTCCGGAACGTCCTGCTCAGCGAGACGACCGCCTCGCATACGACGGTGCGGGAGGAGATGAAGGACGCCGGCACGCGCCGGGACCGGGTGACGACGACCGAGCGGGAGGCGGAGGAGACCCACCGCCACGCGCGGCACATCAGCGAGCTGATCGGGGCGAAGAACTACACGCTCCGCGCGGCCGAGGGGGTGAAGAAGCCGGGCCGTGTGAACGCCCTCATCGAGGTCATCCCGGAGTGGCTGAAGCCGTGCATGCGGGTCATCACGGGCAAGCAGACGCAGCACGTCACGATCGAGCGCGACCTGCGGACGGAGAAGACGAGCGAGACCGAGGTGACCGTGAAGACCGAGGCCGTCTACCGCCCCGACCCGGCGGTGGCGTGCGGCCTGTACGTCCTCGCCGGCTGGGACGACGAGACCGAGGACAAGACGCCCGCGCAAGTGTTCCACCAGCTCCACGAACCCAAGAAGTGAGGACGCCATGTACGAACCCACGCCGATCGACACGCCCGGGGGCACCCCCGTTCTGCCGGGCACGCCGGGAGCCGCCCCGGTGCCGGGCGCTCCCCTCTCGCAGGAGGAGCTGGAGAAGGAGCTCGTGATCTGGAAGCGCTACGCGAAGGATCTTGAGCCCGGCAACGTCATCCTCGTCATGGTCGTTGGGGTCATCCTGCTGGTGGGCCTCTTGGCAGCAGTGGCCAACGGCGACAGCAAGCCAAAGCAGACCACCGGCTACTACCGCTGACCCGTGTATCCTCTGGTCCCTCATGGAACACTCCGCCCTCACCGCGCACGACCTCGGCTACCACGTGGCCATTGCCGAGAAAGGCGGCAAGGCTGCGATTCACCGCGGTTTCCCCGACCGCTGGCTCGGGCGCGATGAGATCGGCTGGTACACGCGGCGGGGTTTCAATTGGGGGTTCGTCCTGGATGACCTCGTGGACGTCGATGTCGATGCCTCCTCACGCAAGCTGTACGACTGGAGGCGGCACCGGCGGATCCATCGCAGTGTGACCGAGTGGCAATCGCGCCGCGGCGTTCACTTCCTGTTCCGCCTGCAAGCGGGCCAGGAGGAGGTTCGATCGAAGATCAAGCACCTGGGGATGCCGGTCGATCTGCTGACCGGCCACCGAATGGCATTAGGCCCCGACAGCGTCGTTAATGGCTTCCGGTACGCGGTCCGCGAAAAGTGCGCGCTGGTCATTCCGGAGGCCTTGCCCATGTTCCCGGTGGACATCCTGCAACCGCAACGAGAGGAGGTGAGGAACCAGACCCAGCTCGTGCTTTCCATACCCGAAGGTCGCTATGGACGGTACGCCGATGCCGCGTTGAGACGCGAGCATCACAACGTAGCGAACGCCAAGGAGGGCACCAGAAACGAGACGCTGAACCGTGCGGCATTCTCGTTGGGCGGGCTCGTGGCTGTCGGAGTCCTCAAGCGAGAGACCGTCGAGGCTGTCCTACTCGATGCGGCAACGACCGCGGGTCTCGCAGAACGCGAGATCATCGCGACGGTGGCGAGTGGCCTGACAGCGGGGCTGAAACGCCCAAGGACCTTGCCGCAGTGAAATCCGAACGACGGGCGTTGTTCAATCCGCCGCAATGCCCCTTGGCTTGCAGAAGCCACGAACGAGGCGGACGTGTTGATTCTTTAACCGAGGTAATGCAAATGTTCGACGTGATCGGCTACGCGGGCAAGGACATCGAGTGCCCGCATTGTGAGAAGGTGACGGAGTGCCTGACGGTGAAGTGCAAGGCCGGGACGCACGAGGGGGCGATGTGCCCGAAGTGCCTCACCCGCGCCGTTCGCATCCGCTCGACGAAGAAGCCGGCCGCCCCGGAGAACGGCCAGCCCCGCGAGAGCCTGCTTACGCACTAACCCTGCGGCGACGGGTGGCACGCTGCCCGTCTTTTACGCCTTGGAGGTAGAGTTGCCCGAGGGCGGCGGCGACCTCGAAGCTCTCCAGAGCCGTCAACGCGAGCAGGGCACGCGACGCCCTCTCGCCCAGCTTCAGCTCGACGCAGGAATCGCTGGGGGCGTCTTCGAGCAACGCCCCGCCGTCCGGGTGGATGGTGATGAATAGCGGCATGGAAGCCCTCCTTTCGCCGTCCAGTGTGGATCAATCGACCGGCCGGGCACAATGTGAGTTGTTGAGGAATTTTCCATGCACGATCACCCCGCAGACTGGCCCGCCAAGGCCCACCCGGACATGATGACGGTCGAGGACGTGGCCCGCCGCCTGAACGTCTCGGACAGCTTCGTGTACGGCGCGGTCGCGGACGGGCGACTGAAGCACCACCGCCTCGGCAAGGGCCAGGGCGGCATCCGGATCAGCGAGTCTCAGCTTTCGGCTTTCCTCGCGGAGACGGAGCGGACCGGGACGCCCGCCTCGAAGCCGCCGAAGAAGAAGTATCAGCACCTGACGTGAACGGGCTGAAGCCTTCGAGCCGCTTGAAGGCGGAGGCGTGCTCGTCGATCAGGTGCCCGTAGTGGGCGAAGATCATCTTGTAGTTCTTGTGCCCGAGCAGCACGCGCAGGTACTCGATCTCGTTCGGGAACTGCCGCAGGAAGGTGGTGGCGAACGTGTGCCGTAGGCCGTACACGCACAGCCCGGCCGGCCAGTCGAGGTCCTTGCTGTGCTTGAACTTCACCTTGAGGTTGGTGAGGTAGATTTGCGGGGAGTTGGGCGTCCACGGGTTGCCGAAGGAGTTGCGCAGGATCGGCCCGTCGGGGTGCTCCTTGTTCAGACGCTCCACCAGCTCGCGCGATTCGGGATTGAGCAGCCGGACGTGCGTGACGTACTTCGTCGCCGTCGGGCGGCCCCGGTACAGGTCCTCGCAGTCCCAGCGGCTCTGGGCCTTGTTGTAGTGCCGGGCCTCGATGCGGGTGGCCGTCGAGGGGCGAGCCCCGGTCCAGGCGAGAAGGCGCACGAGGTCCACGAACGCCGGACTACTCACCGCCAGCACCTGGTCGAACGTCTCCTGGCCCCACACCGCCTCCTTCCCCCGGCTCCCGGTGGGCGGGAGGTGCAACTGCCCCCGCAGCGGGTTCTCGGGGATCATCTCGCCGCCCTTCTGGCTCTTCGGCCTCGCCGCCCAGTTCAGGCACGCGAGCAGGATGCCCTTGTACAGCCGCTCGGAGCCGCCCGCCAGCGCCTTGCCCTTCAGCCACGCCTCGACGTGCCTGGCCCGGATGTCCTTCGCCCTGGCGGCGTCCCCGACGTGGTCCTTGAACTCCTGCAGCCGTTCCTTGCAGTGGCGGTAGCGGTCGGCGCAGTGGGCCTTGTGCGCGAAGGCGAGGTAGGCGTCCGCCACGTCGCCGAAGGTGACGTTCGGGTCGGCCGAGGTCCCCTTCTCCGCCTGCCGCATGAGGAACTTGAACTGCGTCTCCGCGGCGTCCTTGTCCTTGCCGAGCCGGTGGAAGGTGCCCCCGATGGTGGTGGTGTACTGGTCGAGGAACGGGGTGAAGTTGAGCTTGGGAGAGCGGGCCACGGTTTCCTCCGGCGCGGTAGGATTGGAAGAATTCTTTGTGGAATTCTTTGTGCCGGTATCGTATCCGATTCTTTGTGTTCCGCAACAAATCCCTGAAAATTCAAGCGATTCGTGCGGTGATTATTTTGGGTAGTGATTTCGGCCCATGAACCCGACGCCGACGATTCCGATGCGGACCATGCGCGATCTCCCAATGTTTTCGGGCATCTTACCTCATAGGTGCCGTCCTGACAGTGGGCCGCATCTCCAGGACCCGCGCGAGTGCCGGTCAGACACCGTCCGGAAACGAAGGCCGAGATAAAGTTCAAGGCGAGCGGTGGGCGAAATTCCGTCGAGTCCGCGAGACGCGTGAGACTACCGTGTCGCGTCTGATCCGATATCGGAGGGAATCCCGGCGATAAAATAATCGCTGCGATGTTTCCAGATACCCTCTACCGGTAATTAGCGTGACCGATTACAGTGCCTCTGTGGGCGACGGCTAACACAAGTCATTGTCGCCCGCTCGCCCTCTTTCTCCCGCGAGGACAGCCGGATGTCGCGTTACTCTTTACGTCGTTATGCATTCACACTCATTGAGTTGCTGGTGGTCATTGCCATTATCGCCATCCTAATCGGCTTGCTCCTTCCGGCGGTCCAGAAGGTCCGCGAGGCCGCCGCGCGACTCAAGTGTTCCAACAACTTGAAGCAACTCGGCATCGGCTTGCACAATTATCACGACGTGTACCTGAGGTTCCCCGCCGGGGCCGAGAACAACGTCTTGCCGGTGCCCAACCCCCCCGGCAACACCACCACGATCGTCGGCACGAGTTGGCTCGTTTATGTCCTGCCATTCGTCGAGCAAGAGAACCTGTACCGCCAGTACGACTTCACGGTGACCTACAAAAACGCGGTCAACGTCGCGGTCGGGGCGAACGCCGTGGCGGGGTACTACTGCCCGTCCGGGCCGGACCCCAAGTCGCTACTCGACCCGAACAGCCCCCTGACGACGAACCCGTCCACCCACTATTACGGCGTCATGGGGCCGGGCGGCGTCACCAACCCGACGACCAGCGTCCTGAACGGCACGACTTACAGTTACACCGTCGGTGCCCCTGGCACGAACGCGGCCTACTCCGTCCACGGCATGCTGACGCACTTCCAGACCACGACCGGCAGCGTCACCACCAACCGCTACACCCGGTTCGCGGACGTGACCGACGGGTTGACGAACACGCTAATGGTGGCCGAACGCTCGGTGCGGGTCAAGACTGGAGTCACGAACAGCTACCGGTCATGGCTGCGTGGCAGTGACGGCGGGAGCGGCTCGTGCAAGAACGTCACGTACCCGATCAACTCGACTGACTACAACGGCTCGAACAACTTCAACGACATCAGTTTCGGCAGTCAGCACACCGGCGGGTGCAACTTCGCCCGCGGCGACGGGTCGGTGAAGTTCCTGCGCGACTCGATCAACTTGCCCCTCTACCTCGCGATGGCGAGCGTCGCCTCGGGCGAAGTAGCCTTGGACGACTAGCCCTACCCTGCCGCACCGTTGGCGGTGCCGCTTCTCCCCGTGTCGGAGTTCGGAATGACTCGCTCCTGTCGCCTCCGCATGGCTGCACTCGCCCGCCTCGCGCCGGCGCTCATCGTCTTGGCCGCGTCCGTCGGGTGCGGGGGCGACGGTACGCACCGGGTGTCCGGGACGGTAACCTACAAAGGCAACCCCGTGCCCGCGGGCAAAATTTACTTCTCGCCGGACGGTTTGAAGGGCAACGCTGGCGGCACCGGCTACGCCGACATCAAGGACGGGAAATACGACACGTCTTGGCCCGGCGGTCGAGGCGCGGCCGGCGGCCCGAGCGTCGCCGCTATCGAAGGCTTCGACCCGGCCGCGCCCGTCAAGCGGGACAAGGCCGACACGTCGGGCGAGGTCACGACAACATCGCTGTTCCCGCGCTACGAAGTGACGCTCGACATCTCCGGCGTCACGTCCAAGAACTTCGAGGTTCCGGCCGCCGCGGCGAAGCCCAAGAAAGGAACCGCCCCCAACGGCATCATCCCCTGAGGACCCGCCGCGGCAAGGCGGGTGGGGAACAAAGTCCCTGGGTACTCCCGCACCGGGAGACGCGGACCCCGTGGGAACGGACTCGGGGGACTTTCGTCCCCCGCTCGCCTCAGCCCCGCTTCGGCCGCGCCTTCAGGTCGAATAGCCCAAAGATCTCGTCCTCGGTCAGCATCGCGGCCGGCTTCTCGGCGTTGGCGATCAGGTCGTTGAAGACCTTGCGCTTCGCTTCGAGCACCCCGGCGATGCGCTGCTCGATGGTGCTCTCGCACAGGAAGCGGGTCACGGTCACGGGGTTCTGCTGTCCGATGCGGTGGGCGCGGTTGATCGCTTGGTCCTCGACCGCGGGGTTCCACCAGCGGTCGAACAGGAACACGTAGTTCGTGAACTGCAAGTTCAGGCCGACGCTACCGGTGCCGTAAGTCATCAGGATGACGTGGGCGTCGGGGTCGGCCTTGAACCGGTCGAGGATCGGCGTGCGGTCCTTTTGCGGCACTCGGCCGTGGTACAATAGCGGGTTGTGCTTGCCCAGCGCTTTCGCGATCACTTCGAGCGGCTCGACCCACTGGCTGAAGATGATCGCCTTGCGGCCGTTGGCGGCGACTTCGTCCATGTCGTTGACGAGCTGTTCGAGCTTGGCACTCTCGCCGGTCAGCGGGTCGAAGTTACAGATTTGTTTGAGGCGCATCACGAGTTGGAAGACGTGCTGCACCGTGATCGTCTGGCCCAACTCGTTGAGGTGGACGATACCGTCGTTCTCGGCGCGGTCGTAAGCGGTACGTTGGGCCGGGGTCAGTTCGAGTTCGAGGTCCTTGATCATCTTGGCCGGCATCTCGGTCTGCACCTGGTCCTTGGTGCGGCGCAAGATGCTGTCGCACGTCAACGCGGCCAAACGTTTCGTCGGCGTGTCGGCGGGGACGCGGCCCGGATCGACGAAGGCGAAGATGTTGATGAGGTCCTCGACGCGGTTCTCGATCGGCGTGCCGGTCAACGCCCAACTTCGGCCGCGGCGGATACTGCACACGACTTCGGCTGTCCGCGAGTCCTTGTTCTTGATGCGTTGAGCCTCGTCGAGCAGCACCACGTCGAAGTACGTTCGGGGGTCGGCGATCACCTCGGCGTCGCGCGCCACGGCCTCGTAATTGATCAGTTTCAGCGGGCAGTTCGAGGTCAGCCAAGTCGTGCGGCGGGCCTCGGGGTCGTTCGGGAAGACTTCAAACGGCAAGTCGGGTGCCCACAACTTCAACTCGCGGCCCCAGTTGTGAATCAACTGTTTCGGCGCGACTAGCAGCGCAGATCGCACAACGCCTTGGTGAAACAATAGCCTTAACGCCAGGATCGATTGCGCGGTCTTGCCGAGGCCCATTTCGTCGGCCAACAATGCGGAGTGCCGCGGCACCATGAAGGCGATACCTTCGCGCTGATACGGGAACAACTCGAACGGCACTTCGAGCGCGCGGCCGTTAAAGATGTCGTCGAGCGGCGGCTGCAACAGGTACAACAGGCGGTCTTTGATGAGGACCGTGTCGGCGGTCGGCCGGATGCGAATCGGCGGTTTGCGGACGGCCTCGCCGTCCGGCAGCGTCGGCAGGTCAATCACCTCGCGGCCAGCCGGCTTCGACGACTCGAAGCGCGGGGCCGGCGGCCGCACGAGGTCGGTCGGCGGCGCGGGGAACTTCCAGCCCTCGGTCGAAATCGCCAAGTCGAGCCGGCCGAGGGTGCGGACCCACGGCGTCTGGTTCAGCAGCCGGGCCTCCTTGACGCCGACGCCCAGCGGCGAGTCGAAGCGGGCCAGCGAGTGCGACTCCGACGCGAACGCCAGGTCGAGGTCGTTCGCCGGCGACCACGCCACCGAGGGGGCGAAGTCGAGCACGTCAGGCGGGTCGAAGTCGTCGGGGGTCGCGTCAGGCCGCACGGTTGGTCACCCCCATTTTGCGGGCCTCGGCCATCGCCTCGCGGATGCGGCCGAACGGCTCCGCCAAATCGACCGCCGGGTCGATCGCCTCGAGCCGGGCGTCGAGGGCGGCGCGGTCGTCGGCGAACTTGGCCGCGTAGCTCAGCGTCGCCGTACAACGCCCCGCCGGCAGCGGCAGCAAGTCGTCGGACGGTGCGGCGTTGACGCAGACGACCGGGATGCCCAATCTCGAACGCAACCCTAACGCCGCAGGGCTGTCGGTGACGACGACCGTCGGCTGGGCGGAGGTTTTTTCGATGAGCGTTTTGCCGATGAGTTCGGCGTGCAGGTACTCCGTCAACGTCGGGCCGTAGAGGATTTGTTGCACGCGGTTCGGCAGGACGGCCGTACTGAGTCGGAACTCCAGCGGGCGGCCCCAAGCGTTCGTCACGAGGTAGCCGCCGAAGACGCCCGAGGCGTCGGTGACGATCGACAGGAAGCCGATCACCGCGGGCGAGGCGGGGCCGGCGAGGGCAAGGGTCGCGGGTGCGGGCTTCGCGGTAACGGCGTGGCTGGTGTCGTTCACGTTGGCGAGTCTCGCGGGGTCGGAAGAGTCACGGCATCGTTGTTGTTCGACTGACGCGGTTGTTACACTGCAAGCACACCGCCACGACCGGCCGGCAAATCGCGCCGGCGGGGCGACCAGTCGGCACGTCCGCCGTGACTGACGGGACCGCCCTAACCTGCTCCCCGACGGCGAGATTCGCCGTGTTCGGGGTTAAGTCGATGGAATCGATCAACATGCGCAACATTTGCCCGGTCGGGTTGCGGTGGTTTGCGTAAAACGGTATCAACTGCAGCGCCGACCCACCGCCAATGGACCCGCCATGAGCACCGAAACGTCTCCCCCGCTGGACTCGAAGCCTTCCCCCGTCGAGGCCATGAAGGCTGGCAGCAACTACCTCCGCGGCGACCTGATGGCCGAGTTGGCCAACGAGTCCGACCACCTCACCGACGAGGGCAAGAACCTCGTCAAGTTCCACGGCAGCTACCAGCAGGAAGACCGCGACGCCCGCAAGAACCGCCCCAAAGGCGCGGCGGCCGGCAAGGCGTACTGCTTCATGATCCGCCTCAAGATGCCCGGCGGGAAGTTGACCGCGGCGCAGTACCTCGTCCTCGACGAGTTGAGCGACAAGTACGCCAACGGCACGATCCGCCTGACGACCCGCCAGAGCATCCAGTTCCACGGCATTTTGAAGCACGACCTGCGCAACACCATCGCCGGCTTCAACAAGGCGCTCGTGTCGAGCCTCGGCGGCTGCGGCGACGTGAACCGCAACGTCATGGCCTGCCCCGCCCCGCTGCCGGGGGTCGCCCGCAAGCAGATGCAGCAGCTCGCCGACGACGTGGCGGCGCACCTTGCGCCCAAGGCCGGGACGCAGGCGTACCACGAGATCTGGCTCAACGGCGAGAAGCAGGCCCCGGTCCCCGCCGAGAACCCCGACCCGGTCGCTGCCGACGTATCGCCCGAAGTCGCGGAGCCGATCTACGGCAAGCTGTACCTGCCGCGCAAGTTCAAGGTCGGCTTCGCGCTGCCTCACGACAACTGCATCGACATCCTCGCGCAATGCCTCGGCTTCCTGTGCGTCACCGACGCGGCCGGCGTGCCGGTCGGTTACAACGTTTACGTCGGCGGCGGCCAGGGCCGGTCGAACGGCCGGGCCGACACCTTCGCCCAACCGGCGGAGTGCCTCGGCTTCGTAACCCCCGGTGAAGTGATCGAGATGTCCGAGGCGATCATCAAGCTGTACCGCGACCACGGCAACCGCTCCGACCGCAAGCGCGCCCGCCTGAAGTACGTCGTCGCGGATTGGGGCGTGGCGAAGTTCCGCGAGGTGTTCGTCCGCGACTACTGGCCGAAGCCGCTCGCCGAAGCCAAGGACGCGCCGATCACCGACCTCGACTTGCACCTCGGCTGGCACGGGCAGGGCGACGGCAAGTGGTTCGTCGGCCTGAGCGTGGAGAACGGCCGCATCAAGGACGACGGTGCGAAGCGACTGCGCTCCGGCTTGCGGGCGATCGCGACCGAGATCGGCTGCACGGTCCGCGCGACGGCCCAGCAAGATATCCTGTTGTGCGACATCGACGTGGCGAAGAAGGCCCGCGTCGATGAACTGCTCGGCGAGTACGGCATCCCGCGGGCCGAGAACCTGTCCATGGTCCGCAAGTGGAGCATGGCCTGCCCCGCCATCCCGACCTGCCCGCTGGCGATCACCGAGAGTGAGCGGGCGTTGCCGAGCGTCATCACGCAGATGGAGACGGACCTGAAGGAACTCGGCCTCGACGGCGAGCCGATCAGCGTCCGCATGACCGGCTGCCCAAACGGCTGCGCCCGGCCATACCAGAGCGAAGTCGGCCTCGTGGGCCGCGGCGGTACGAAGTACACGATGTTCATCGGCGGCGACAGCTTCGGCCGGCGGATGAATGCCGAGCTGCAAGACTCGGTGCCGATCGAGCAGATCGCCCCGAAGTTGAAGACGATCTTTACGCGCTTCAAGCAGGAGCGCGCCGGCCGCGAGAGTTTTGGCGACTACTGCTCCCGCGTCGGGCTAGAAGCACTGCGTGCGATGATCGCGTAGCGGTGAAGTCTGCAAACCAATCGAACCGCCAAGACGCCGAGAGCGCCAAGAGATTCAAAACTTTTCCGTTTTGTCCTCTTGGCGCTCTCGGCGTCTTGGCGGTTGAAGTTTCGATTGAGACATTCATCGCCGGGGGTGCTTGAACATGGCCGACCTGAACGACCAAGTCCGCCGGCACCTCGCCGCACTCCAGGCCGCTGGTGTCGAGTACACGGCCGCGCTGCCGCAAGTCGAGGCGGCGGCCCCCGTCATGCCGCCGATCAAGCCGCTCGTCCACGCCAATGCCGACCCGCGCAAGCCGCTGCCGCACCCCGAGGTGCCCGCCGCCCCCGCGGCCGTGCTGACTTCGACGCTGTTCGAGGCCGTCGGCACGGGCCTAGAGGTGCCGACGACGCCGGCCGGGCGGGCTACGGCGCTGACGGTCCTGGAACGCGAAGTCGCCGGCTGCACGCGCTGCCCGGAACTCGCGGCCAAGCGCACGCAGACGGTCTTCGGCGTCGGGCCACTCTCGCCCGACATCGGCTTCATCGGCGAGGGGCCGGGGGCGGACGAGGACCGCATGGGCGAGCCGTTCGTCGGCAAGTCGGGGCAACTCCTCAACAAGATCATCGCCGCAATGGGCCTGCGCCGCGAAGACGTCTACCTGATGAACGTGGTGAAATGCCGCCCGACGACGCCCGCCGGTGAGAACCGCGACCCCTCGGCCGCGGAGAGTTTGAATTGTCGGCCGTACTTCGACCGGCAACTCGAACTCGTCCAGCCGAAGCTGATCGTCTGCCTCGGCGGTGTCGCGGCTAACCACCTGCTCCAGACGAAGCTCGGCATCACCAAGTTGCGCGGCGAGTGGCGCGAGTACAACGGCACGCCGGTGATGTGTACCTTCCACCCGGCCGGGCTGTTGCGCAACCCCGAGTGGAAGAAGGAGACGTGGGACGACATGAAGAAAGTCCTGGCGAAACTCGGCCGCCCCGTCCCCGGCGCGCGGTGACCGGCCGGCGTCAGCGGTCGCAGACGGCGTACCGCTTTCGCAACCCGCCCTCGGCGACTTTCGACTCGACGCGTGTCACGACTCCGCGCTCGTAGTGGATCCAGACGGCATCGACGCCCTTCTCGTAAGTCACAATGCCGTCGCCCGACACGTCGAAGGGCCGGTCGAAGTCCTGGAAGCGGTCCATGCCGGTGTCGCCGAAGCTGATGGTGTAGCGCTTCTTGGGCTTCCTCGGCTCGCCCATGACCTTCATCGCTGCGGTCATCGCCATGCCCGGCCTCACCTTGGCCGCCCGCTCCTCGAACGAGTCCGCCCGCGTCCAGTAGAGCGTGAACGCAGCGAGTACGAACCCGACGGCGGCGAGGCCGGTCAGGAGTTTCGTCTTGCCGCGGAACAGTTCGCGGAGGTCGAAAGGCGGCGGGGACAACTCGGCCTGGGTGCTGGGTTGGCCGGCGATCGGCTCGGCGTCGCCGTTGACCGGCGGCAGCAGCGTGAACTTGACCGGGCCGCCGCACGTCGCGCACGCGGTCACGGCGTCGTCGGGCGTGTGGAAGCGGCACGGTTCGCAAAGTCGTGGCATCAGGTCACTCTGGGCGGGCGCGGGATACCCATCCCTAGCACCGGGACGGCGAGCCGAAGGTGAGATCGCCCGAATCTCTTCCCGATTTTCCCGCGACCTTCGCCCACGATCCGCGATACTAACGGCCCCGCCTCGCTGTCCAGGGACCGCCGCCATGCCCCGCCGCGCCGCACTTCTCGCCACGCTCCTCGTCGGACTCGCCGCCCACGCCGACGAGCCAGCCGCACGCATCGCGTCGAAGGCAGCGGGCCGGGGCCGCGTGCTGCCGGGGCTGGGCCAGGACGGGCTGGTGCAGTTGCCGAACCAGTGGAAGTTGAACCCCGCAGGCCGTCAGACTGAAGTCGGCGACCTGCCGGTGAACATCGCTGTCCACCCGACGGGGCAGTTCATTACAGTGCTACACTGCGGGATGCGTGAGCACGAGGTGGTCGTCATGGCGACCGGCGCGGCCGGGGGGATCGCCTCGCGCACCGTCGTGAAGCAGGCGTTCTACGGGCTGGCGTTTTCGCCCGACGGCAAGCAGCTCTACGCCAGCGGCGGCGAGTTCGACGTGATCCACCTCTGGGACTTCGACAAGGGCCAACTGCACAACGCCCGCACGCTGGACGTGAAGACGCCTGGCCGCAAGACGGTCCCCGCCGGGCTGGCCTTCGACGCCGCCGGCCGCGAACTCTTCGCCGCCGGGCTGTGGGCCGACTGCCTGATCCGCGTGCCGCTCGACAACCCGGCGAACCAAGTCGTGATTCCGCTGACGCCCAAGCCGGCCGCAGTCGAGCCGGCGAAGGGCGAGCCGGCGAGCCCGCCGGACGGCCGCAAGGAGCCGGGCGCGAAGCCCAAGGTCGAGGACGAGTACGGCGGCACCCGGCCCGTCGCCGGCAACACCTACCCCTACGCCGTGCTGGTCGAACCGGGCACCAAGCGGGCGTTCGTGAGCCTCTGGGCCGCGTCCGCCGTCGCCGTCGTCGATCTCGAATCGAACGCCGTCACCGCCCGCTGGGCGACCGAGGCGCACCCCACTGAAATGCTGCTCGCGCCCGACGGCAAGGCTCTGTACGTCGCCTGTGCCAACTCGACGCAGGTGACGGTCATCGACCCCGCGACCGGCAAGCCGTTGCAGACGGTCAACGCCGCGCTCTACCCGGCGGCCCCCAACGGCAACACGCCCAACAGCCTGGCGATGACGCCCGACGGCGCGATGCTGTTCGTCGCCAACGCCGACGCCAACAACCTCGCGGTGTTCAACGTCCTCGACCCCAGGGAGGCCAAGCCGCTGGGCTTCGTGCCGACGGGGTGGTACCCGACCTCCGTGCGCTACAACGCGCTCGACAAGTCGCTGTACGTCGCCAACGGCAAGGGCATCGTCTCGAAGGCCAACCCCAGCGGCCCGAACCCGCTCGTGCCCGCGTCGCGCAACACAGGCGAGTACATCGGCACGCTGCTGCGTGGGACGGTCAGCACCATCCCGATGCCGACGCCGGCGACCTTGGCGAAGTTCACCAAGGCCGCGTACCTGTGCAGTCCACTCCGCCCAGGCGACGCGGTGCGGAGCGAGAACGTCGCCGCGGACAACCCGATCCCCCGCAAACTCGGCGAGGCGTCACCGATCAAGTATGTGATTTACGTCGTCAAGGAGAACCGCACCTACGACCAGGTCTTCGGCGACTTGGCGGCCCGCAAGGTCAACCCCAAGGGTAACGGCGAGCCGGGGATTTGCCTGTTCCCCGCCGACATCACGCCCAACCACCACAAGCTCGCCGACGAGTTCGTGTTGCTCGACAACTTCTACGTCGATGGCGAAGTATCGGCCGACGGCCACGAGTGGTCGATGGGCGCGTTCGCCACCGACTTCGTCGAGAAGCTGTGGCCGCTGAGCTACCGCGGCAGCCCCGGCAAGGTCTTCGGTTATCCCAGTGAGGGGGCACTTGACGGTGCCGCCCGCCCCGCCGGCGGCTACCTATGGGACCGCGCCGCCGAGGCCAAAGTGACCCACCGCAATTACGGCGAGTGGGTGACCAACGGCACCAGGAGGCCCGACGGCACGTTCAACCCCGGCGTCGCGACTGTCAAGTCGCTCGCCGGCCACATCGACCCCGAGTTCCGCGGCTACGACCTCGACTACGTGGACGTGAAGCGCGCCGAGCGGTTCGTGAGCGAAGTGCGACGCTTCGAGACGTTGGGGGAGATGCCGCGGCTGCAAATCGTCCGGCTGCCCAACGACCACACGTCCGGGACGCGAGTCGGCAAGCCGACGCCGACGGCACAGGTCGCCGACAACGACCTCGGCTTGGGGCTGCTCGTCGAGGGCGTGTCGAAGTCGAAGTTCTGGAGGGAGACGGCGATCTTCGTGATCGAGGACGACGCCCAGAACGGCCCCGACCACGTTGACGCCCACCGCACCGTAGCCTTGGTCATTTCGCCGTACACCAAGCGCAACCACGTCGATTCGACGCTGTACTCGACCACGAGTATGCTGCGGACGATGGAACTGATCCTCGGGATGAAGCCGATGAGCCAGTTCGACGCCGCCGCCCGGCCGATGTACGACGCCTTCCAGGCGACCCCGGACGTGACGCCGTTCGCGCACGAGGTGCCGAAGTACGATCTCAAGACGCTGAACGTCGCCGGAGCCTGGGGGGCGAAACTCTCGGAGGGCTTCGACTTGACGAAGGAGGACCAGGCCGACGACTTGTTGTTCAACGAGGTGATTTGGAAGTCGGTGAAGGGCGCGAGGAGTACCATGCCGGCACCCGTCCGCGCCGCGTTCTTCCTGCCGATCAAGGCGAAGTGACATGTTCCTCGGCATCGAGATCGGCGGCAGCAAACTGCAACTCGCCGTCGGCCCGGCCGACGGCCAGTTGCGCGGCACCTGGCGCGGCGGCGTCGATCTCGTCGCCGGGGCCGCCGGCATCCGCCGGCAGATTCTTGACGCCGTGCCCGAACTCCTGCGATCCGCCGGCGTGGAGCGCACCGAGTTGCGGGCAATCGGCGTCGGCTTCGGTGGGCCGACCGACGACGCGATCCGCACGGTCATAACGTCACACCAAGTCGCCGGCTGGGACGGCTTCCCGCTCGCGGCGTGGCTCACGGAGCAGCTCGGCCTGCCCGCGTTCGTGTGCAATGACGCCGATGTCGCGGGGCTGGGCGAGGCGCTGCACGGGGCGGGCCGCGGGCTGTCGCCGGTCTTCTACGTCACCGTCGGCAGCGGCATCGGCGGCGGCCTGATCGTGGACGGCTCTATCTACCGCGGTGTTGGTCGCGGCGCAGCTGAGATTGGGCACCTCATCGTGCCGGGCGGAACGGTGGAGCAAATGGCCTCCGGCTTCGGGATCGAGTCGTCCCTGCGGGACATGGCAATTCGCGGCAAGAAGTTGCCCTTCGTCACGACTCGCCAGATGGGCGACGCCGCGAACGCCGGCGACACGGACGCGGCATTCATCGTCAACCGGGCGGTGCAGTCGTTGGCCACCGCGCTGACGCACGTCATCACTCTGCTGTGCCCCAAGGTCGTCGTCATCGGCGGCGGCGTGTCCCTGATCGGCGAGGAACACTTCTTCGACCCATTGCGCGAAGCCGTAGCCCGGCGGGCCTTCAGGCCGTTCGCCGGGATGACGGAAATCGTGCCGGCCGAACTCGGCGAGGAAGTCGTCTTGCACGGTGCCCTAGCCCTGGCGAAGCGGGGGGCTGCGTGATGCAGGTTCGCGTCAAGATTTGCGGCGTGATGACGCCGGCGGATGCGGTGTTCGCGGCCGACTGCGGGGCCGACGCGCTAGGGCTGAACTACTACCCGAAGTCGCCGCGCTTCCTGACCGACGAGGCGTCGCGGGCGATCTTGCGCGAGTTGACGCCGTTCGTCGCCCCCGTCGGCGTGTTCGTCGGCACTCCGACGCATGAGGTGTCGGCGACCGCGGCGCGGCTGGGTCTGCGGGCCGTTCAGACTTACACCGAAGCCCCCCTGCCCCTCGCGCCCGACGAGCCGGCGGCGTACTTGCCGGCGTTCCGCGTGAGTGGCATTGCCGACCTCGACGTGATCCGGGCGTTCGTGGCGTCGTGCCGCTGCGCCGCGGTGCTGATCGACTCGTTCGTCGCCGGCTCGATGGGCGGCACCGGGCATCGCGCGCCGTGGGAGTTGCTCGCCGGGTTCGACCCCGGCGTGCCGGTGATTCTCGCCGGCGGGCTGACGCCAGACAACGTCGCCGAAGCCATTCGCGTGGTGCGGCCGTGGGGGGTCGATGTGGCGAGTGGGGTCGAGTCGTCGCCGGGCGTCAAGGACGCGGGCAAGGTCCGGGCGTTCGTCCGGAATGCGCAAGCGGCGGGGCGTGAAGGGGGTTGAGTTCGCCGGCCGCTTCCTTAGGATGCGGGTGCCCCTACCACGCCCCGCCCCGCCGCCCGCGGAGTCCTGTGCATGAGTCCGGGATACTGGATCGGCGTCGATCTCGGCGGGACCAAGATCCTTGCCGGCCTCTTCGACGACGAGATGAACTTGCTCGCTCGGTCGAAGCAGCCGACCGGCAGCGAGATCGGTCCGGCTGGCGTGTTCGCGCGCATCGCTCAGGCCGTCGAGGCGGTCACCCGCGAGGCCAAGGTGGACCCCGCCCACGTACGCGGCCTGGGCCTCGGCATCCCCGGCCAGATCGAGCACGCCACGTCGAAGGTCCGCTTCGCCCCGAACCTCGGCTGGAAGGACTACGACGTACTCGCCGCCGTGCCGCCGGAGTGGGGCTGGCCGGTCGTCGTCGAGAACGACGTGCGCATGGGCACCTACGGCGAGTTCGTGCGGGGGGCCGCCCGAGGCGCGTGCCACGTCTTCGGCCTCTTCGTCGGCACCGGCGTCGGCGGCGGCTTCATCTTCGACGGCGAACTCTTCAACGGCTTCAACGGCCACGCCGGCGAGGTCGGCCACGTCGTCATGGAGTGGCGGCGCGGCACGACGCTGGAGTCGATCGCCGGCCGCAAGTACCAGATGCGCCGCGCCAAGGAGATGATCGACGACGCCCCCAAGCGGGTCCGCAAGGAGTGGAAGGGCATCGACCTCGCCAAGGTCAAGAGTTCGCAACTCGCCGAGTTCTACCAGAAGGGCGACCCCGTCGCACTCAAGGTCGTCGATGACGCCGCGCGGGCCGTCGGCGCGGCGATCGCGAGTGTGGTCAACCTGCTCAGCCCCGAGGTCGTGGTGATCGGCGGCGGCGTCGCCGGGGCGTTGGGCGAGAGCTTCATCGAGCGAGTGTGGGACTTCGCCCAGCGCTACACCCTGCCCGGCTCGACCAACGGCGTCCGCTGCGTGGCTGCTGCGCTCGGCGACGACTCCGGCATCGTCGGCTGCGCGTCGTACGCGCGGAAGAAGACGCTGGCGGCGGCGGCTCACTGATTTCGTCCCCCTCCCGACGGCGGAAGCACCCATGAATGGCGAGTGGCGCACGCGGTATGAGGCGGCGGTCGAGGTGGCGCGCGAGGCGGGTGACATTGCCAAGGCCATTTTCGACGGCGAGTTCGATGTCGAGATCAAGGCCGACCTCAGCCCGGTGACGGTCGCCGACAAGAACGCTGAGGCCCACATCCGCGCGCGCGTCCAGAAGCTCTTCCCCGGCGACGGGTTCCTGGGCGAAGAGTTCGGCGACGAGCCGAGTACGACCGGCTACCGCTGGGTCATCGACCCCATCGACGGCACCAAGTCGTTCGTCCGCAAAGTCCCCCTCTGGGGCACGCTCGTCGGGCTGGAGTACCGCGGCGAGCTGATCGCCGGGGCGGCTTACATCCCCACGATGGACCAGATGTTTCACGCCTTGAAGGGCAACGGGGCGTACCGCGACGCGACCCGCATCCGCGTCAGCGACGTGGCGACACTCGGCCAGGCGCACATGTGCTATTCGAGCGTGAGTTGGTTCCGCGACGCCGGCAAGCAGGACGCATTCCTGGACCTCGCCTCGGCGGTGGCTCGCTCGCGCGGCTTCGGCGACTTCTACGGCTTCTTGCTGGTCGCGCAAGGATCGTTCGACTTCATGATCGACACGGGGGTCCACGCCTGGGACATCGCCGCACTCATCCCGATCGTCGAGGAGGCGGGCGGCCGCATGACCGACTGGGACGACCGCTTCGACCTGCACCGCCCCGACACCCTCGCCAGCAACGGCAAGCTGCACCCCGACGTGTTGGGCTACTTGAACAAATAGCGGCGGGCCGTCGCTTGCCGAACGCGGCGGCCGTGCCAAGAATGGCAACAGTTCCGCCGCCGCGAGGCGAAGCGGGATCCCACCGGATCGAACCTTTCCCCCGATTTTGGAGTCGCGAGTCATGGCGAAGTTGCGTTCGTTCGGAGTGCTGTCGGCGCTGGTCGCCGGGGCGGTCGCGCTGTCCGGCGCGGCCCCGGCCCAAGAGTGGGTCACCGTCAAGGGCCAGGTTGTGCTGCCCAAGGACAAGATTCCCGCCGCGGCGGCCGGCGACGAGGTCGTGACGGCGGATAAAGCTCACTGCGAGGCCAACGGCAAGTTGCCTAAGAACGTCCTAATCATCAACCCCAAGAATAACGGAGTCAAAAACGTCGTCGTCTGGATTCGCCCCGTCACCACCGAGCGTAAGTACGCGTTCCTGCCCGCACAGATCAAGCCCGAACTCCTCAAGGCTGCCCCTAAGGAACACGTCATCGACCAGCCGTGCTGCCAGTTCGAGCCGCGGATGTTGGCAGTTCGAGTCGGGGACACGCTACTCGTCAAGAATTCGTCGCCGGTGACTCACAACATCAACTACGTGGGCGTGCCGCCCTTCAACGAGACGTTGGTGCCGGGCGGGTCGTACAAGATGAAAGACCCCTTCCCGCCCGCGTCGGCACTCACCCCCTTCAGTTGCGGCGTCCACCCCTGGATGGGTGGCCGCATCCGCACCTTCGAGCACCCGTACTTCGCGGTGACGGATGCGGACGGCAACTTCGAGATCAAGGACGCCCCGGCCGGCAAGTTTAGCGTTGTCTACGCCCACGAACTCGGGTTTCACAAGGGCATCCCCGGCGTCCTCGGCACGCACGAAACCCTGACCGGCCCCGTGACGCAACTCAAGCCGGTCACGTTAGAGTTGCCGGTTCAGTAATTTACCAGCGAGCGGCGTGGCGTCAGCCCGCTGTTGACTCCCCGGACTGGGAATCGCGACTCGGTCTGAGTTTCTGGCGCGTGCGCGGGTCAGTCGCGACCCCAACGGGCTGAAAACAGTGGGCTGACGCCACGCCGCTCGCCAGGAATTAAACCGCCGCCGGCACCCGCGTCCGCGGCTTCGCCTGACGGTGGGCCAACGCCGCGCCGATGAAGTCGCGGAACAGCGGGTGGGCCGCGGTCGGCTTCGACAGGAACTCAGGGTGACTCTGGATGCCGACGAACCACGGGTGGTCGGCCAACTCGACGACCTCGACTAACGCCCCGTCCGGGCTGGTGCCGCTGAAGATCAGCCCGGCGGCACTCAGGCGCTCGCGGTAGTCGTTGTTCACCTCGTAGCGGTGCCGGTGGCGCTCGCGGATCGAGCCGCTGCGGAAAGCCGCGAACGCCTTCGTCCCCGGCGTCAGTTTGCACTCGTAGCCGCCCAGCCTCATCGTGCCGCCGAGTTGCGTGATGCGGCGTTGGCTATCTTGCAGACACACGACCGGGTCCGGCGTCTCCTTGTCGAATTCCGTCGAGTTGGCCGCGCTCAGGCCGAGCACATTGCGCGCGAACTCGATCGTCGCGCACTGTAGCCCCAGGCAGATACCGAAGAAGGGCAGGCCGTGCTCGCGGGCGAAGCGGATCGCCTCGATCTTGCCCGGCGTGCCCCGCTTGTCGAAGCCGCCGGGTACGAGCAAGCCATCGACATGCGCGAGCGGCTTCGCGGCCCCGTCGTGCTCGACCTGCTCCGCCTCGAAGCGGACGACCTTCACCTTGGCGTAGTGGGCGATCCCGGCGTGGTCGAGTGCCTCGTACACGCTCTTGTAGGCGTCGCGGTGCTTGACGTACTTGCCCACGAGCGCGATCGTCACTTCGTGCTGGGGGTTGCGAATGCGTTCGAGCATCGCCTTCCAGTCGTCGATGTTCAGCGGCCCTGCCTTCGTCAAATGCAGCTTTTCGACGATGATGTCGTCGAGCTTGTTGCTGTTCAGGCTCACCGGCACTTCGTAGATACTGAACTCGCGGTCCTTTTCCTCGATGACTGCCCTGCGTTCGAGGTTACAGAATAGCGCGATCTTCTCGCAGTCGGAGTCGGGAATCTCACGCTCGGTGCGGCAGATCAGTACGTCCGGCTGGATGCCGATCTTGCGCAACTCCATGACACTGTGTTGCGTCGGCTTGGTCTTCAACTCTCCGGCGGCCTTCAGGTACGGCACGAGCGTCAAGTGGATGAAAAGGCAATTCTGCTTGCCGACTTCCAGGGCGAATTGGCGGATCGCCTCGAAGTACGGCATCGCCTCGATGTCGCCGACGGTGCCGCCGATCTCGGTAATCACGACATCGACTTCGGGCGTGACGAGTCGGCGGATGCAACCCTTGATCTCGTCGGTGACGTGCGGGATGACCTGAACGGTCTTGCCCTTGTAGTCGCCGTTGCGTTCCTTGTTGATGACCGACAGGTAGATCTTGCCAGTCGTGAAGTTGCAATCGCGATTGAGTGGTGCGTCGGTGAAGCGTTCATAATGCCCAAGGTCGAGGTCGGTCTCCGCGCCGTCGTCCAGGACGTACACCTCGCCGTGTTGATACGGCGACATGGTACCGGGATCGACGTTGATGTACGGGTCGAACTTCTGCATTCGCACCGTCAATCCACGCCGCTCGAGCAACAAGCCGACGCTGGCGCTCGTCAGGCCCTTGCCGAGGGAGCTGACGACGCCACCGGTTACGAAAATGTGCTTCGCCATGCGGAGCGTCCCTTGAGGCAGTCGGTGTCACGCCGGGGAGGTGCGGCCCAACGGGGAGTATACCGAACCGCCGGGGCGCGGCCAACCGCAGCGGCGGCTCCGGGGCGTCGTCGCGGCGCGGTCAGCCGCGCGACCCGGCCTCACGCACGGATTCGACAAACGCCGCGTAATCGGCGGGGGTATCGACGCCGCGGTGGGCGTGCGGGATCGACGCGACGTAAATCGCCCCGCCGCCGGCCAGGATGCGCAGCTGCTCCAGCTTCTCCGCGAGTTCGAGCGGGTGCGGCGGGGTCGCGGCCAACCGCAGCAGCGCGTCGCGGCGGTAGGCGTACACGCCGAGGTGCAGGTGGAACAGCGGCGGCTCCGCGGCGAAGTCCGGCAGGCCGTCGCGCACCATCGGCACCGGCGAGCGGCTGAAGTAAAGTGCCCGACCCCGCGCGTCGGCCACGACCTTGACGCAGTTCGGACTTAAGTAAGTGTCGGGGTCGCGGATTGGCGTCATCAGCGTCGCGGCGTCGGCGTCGGGGTGCCGCGCGAGCAACTCGACGAGCGCGTCGAGGGCGTCGGGCGGGAACTGCGGCTCGTCGCCCTGCAAGTTGACGACGACATCCACGTCGAGTCCCCGCGCGACTTCGGCGACGCGGTCGGTCCCCGAGGCGTGGTCGGCGCGCGTCATCACAACTTCGCCGCCGAAGGCGACGACCGCGGCGCGGATGCGCTCGTCGTCAGTCGCGACGACGACGCGGCCGCCGCACTTCGCGCGGGCCGCCCGCTCGTAGGCGTGCTGAATCAGCGTCTTGCCGGTGTCGCGGAGCAGGGGTTTACCCGGTAGCCGGACGGAGGCGAAGCGGGCAGGCAAGACGATCGCGGTGCGCATCCGAGTCTCCGCAAGTCACGTCACGTTCTGGGGTTACGTCGCCTCGGAGACCTCACACTGACGACTCGTCGCGGCTCGGTCGTCATTCGGCGTAGGTTCTCGTCAGTTGACTCGCCTCCATCCAGCCCGCGGGGGCGAACGTATCGCGTTGATTAGAGGAGAGGCTCGTCGTGAGACGGGGGCGGATGGGAATCGAACCCACCTGGGGCGTTGCTCACGCCCCACGCCGGTTTTGAAGACCGGGGCCGGCACCAGCCGCGCAAACGCCCCCG
>JAYTUC010000302.1:0-14391 GCA_043744775.1 Fimbriiglobus sp.
CTTCGGTCCCGGCGTGGCCGGCCCCGACCACGACGACATCGAATTCAAACGTCAGCGGCTTCACGGTCACCTCGCGGAAGAGTTCTCGCTATTGTAACCCGCACACGGGTCCGGGGAATGACAGGCCGCCGACGCACGGTGTTCGCGGCCTCGCTTCGCCCCCTGCTGTTGGGAGTTACGCCGATGGACCGTCTCGCGCAAGTGGCCGCCGGGTTCGCCACGATCGACGCCGACGCCGCGCTCAAAGCCAAGGCGACCGAGAATCTCACGGCGTGGCTGACCGAGGCCGAGTTCGCCGCCTACCGGCCCCAACTCGAAGCCCTGATCGACGCCGCGAAGTGGTCGCTCTTACTCGACAGCTACTACCAGGTGATGCCGTTCGGCACCGGCGGCCGGCGCGGGTCGGTCGGCGTCGGACCCAACCGCATGAACCTGTGGACCCTCGGCGCGAGCGTGCAGGGGCACTGCGACTACTTGAAGCAGCGCTTCCCCGGCGAGGCGAAGCTGCAAGTCGCACTCGCCTACGACGTGCGCGTGTTCAAGGACCAGCGCAAGCTCTACGACGCCTCGAAACCGAACCCGGTGCTGGGCCTCACCAGCCGCAACTTCTGCGAGTACGCCGCGGGGGTCTACGCCGCCAACGGCGTCCACGCCCACCTCTTGCCCGAGGGCGTCAAGCGCTACCTCTCGACGCCCGAGCTGTCGTTCACGATCCGCCACCTGAAGGCCCACGGCGGGCTGAACATGACCGCCAGCCACAACCCGCCGGACGACAACGGCAGCAAGTTCTACGACGAGCGCGGGGCGCAGCCGGTGCCGCCGGAGGACCAGATGGTCAGCGACCTCGTCGAGCAGGTGACGCAGATCAAGTCGCTGCCGTGGGCCGAGGCGTTGAAGTCGGGCAAGGTGCATTCGCTCGACGCGTCGGTCCACGACGGCTACATCGACCTGTGCCGCAAGCAAAGCCTGGTGTCGCCGCCGAACGCCGACGAGATTCGCGTGGTGTACACGCCGCTGCAAGGCGTCGGGAACTTCTGCGCCGGCGAAGTGCTCGGAAAGCAGGGCTTCCGGCCGATCGCCGTACCCGAACAGGCCGAGCCGGACGGCTCGTTTTCGCACGTCACGAAGGCCCCCAACCCCGAGGTCCCCGAGAGCCTCGACCGCGCCGAGGTCGTCGCCCGCGCCCGGCACGCCGACCTCGTGATCGCCACCGACCCCGACGCCGACCGCATCGGCGGCCTCGCCTGCACGACGCACGACGGCAAGGGCGACTACCGCTTCCTCACCGGCCAGGAACTCGCCGCGCTGCTGACTCACTTCAAGCTGTCGCGGCTGGCCACGGCCGGGGACTTGCCGGCGTCGCCGATCGTGCTGACCACCGAAGTGACGACCGGCCAGATCACCCGCATCGCCCGGCACTTCAACGCCCAGGTCATCAACGACCTGCTCGTCGGCTTCAAGTTCCACGCCGACGTGCTCAAGCACCTCGAAACGGCCGGCCACTACGGCGACATCCAGGGCACGACCGCCGACTTCGTCATCGCCACCGAGGAGAGCCACGGCGTCTTGTGTACCGAGCACCTGCGTGACAAGGATTCGGCGTGCGCGGCCCTGTTGATGGCCGAGATGGCGCTGCACCAGAAGCGGCAGGGCCGGACGATCCCCGACTACATTGACGACCTCGCCCGGCAGTTCGGCCACTTCCACAACGACCTCGTCAACATCATCTTGCCGGGCGTCGAGGGCAAGCGCGACATGGCAATGATGCTCGACAAGCTGCGGCAGCACCCGCCGACGGTCATCGGCGGCTTGCCGGTGACCGGCTTCGAGGACTTGCAGGACGAGAGCGGCAAACTCGGCGCGTACAAGGGCGGCACCGACAAGGCCGCGCGGAACTTCCTGATCTTCCGCCTGACCGGCCCCGACGGCCTGCTGGCGAAGGTCTGCCTGCGGCCGAGCGGGACGGAGCCGAAGGCGAAGGCGTACCTCGAAGTGAGTTGCCCGCCGATGGCCCCCGGCACCCCGCCCGCCGAGTGGCAGGCGACCCGCGACCGCGTGGACGCGCTGTGCGCGACGCTCAAAGCCGACTTCGCCGCGATGGCGAAGCCGTAGGGCGAGCCGGAAAGCGTCAGCGCCCGGAGTCTTCCGTGCGTTCGACGCGGAGACTCCGGGCGCTGACGCTTTCCGGCTCCCCGGCATCCGCTACCGACCTCCGCGCGTCTAGTGGCATTGTGTACACTCCAACCCCCGACCCCCCTTGGAGTACCCCGCAATGTCCACCACCGATGCCACCGCGATCACTGCCGCTTTGGCGATGCCGTTCGAGCCTAGTGCGGTCAAGTTCAAGCCGCAGGCCGTCAAGGGCAACCGGGCCATGGCGGTCGCCTACGTCGATTGCCGCATGGTCCAGGACCGCCTCGACGAGGTGCTGGGTGTGGAGAACTGGCAGGACGAGTACACGCTGCTGCCCGACGGCTCGGTCGTGTGCAAGCTGCAACTCAAGATCGGCGAGCACTGGATCTCGAAGATGGATGTCGGCAGCCCCAGCGAGCAGCCCGACGGCGGCGACCGGCTCAAGGCGGCGTTCTCGGACTCGCTGAAGCGGGCGGCCGTCAAGTACGGCATCGCCCGCTACCTGTACCGCCTGCCGATGCAGTGGGCCGACTTCGACCCGGTCAAGCGGCAGTTCACCACCCCGCCGACCTTGCCCGCCTTCGCGCGACCGACCCCATCGCCGGCCCCGGTCGCGGTGGCCAAAGTCGAGAAGCCGGCGAAATCGGCGTTGCCGGCCACCGGCGACGAGTTGCACAGCCGGCTGCGCGCCAAGGACACGAAGCTCGCGTCGGAGAAACTGTGTAGCGTCGGGGCGCTGCTGGCCCACGTCGCGCAGGCGGGGGTGAAGGCCGGCTACGGCGACGACATCTCGCGCTGGAGCGGCCCGGCCATCGGCTTCGCCGTCGAGGTCGTCAAGCACTTCGAGACGCGCCTGCGCGACCACGCCACGGCGGCGTAAAAAGATCGCGCGCAAGTTCGTGAGGCCCGCCCGTCCCTGGGGTAACGGTGTCAGTCCGCGGTGGCTGCGTCCCAGGGTGTTCCGATGGCCCGCGTAGTGGCGATTGTGCTGGCGCTGATCGGGTGGGCACTCCCCGCCCAGGCCGGCTGGCTGACCGTCAAGAACGACACCAAGCAGACCGTCATTCTCGAAAGCGTCTGCGACGCGGTCATCGTCAAGCGCACCAAGACGGTGCGGCTGCTCCCCGGCGAGACTTACCGCGAGTTCCGCCTCGTCCCCGGCGACCGCAAGGTCCAGTTCTACGACGGCACTCCGGCCGACAAGTCGCTCGGCCAGCCTCTCGGCCAGGGGACGCTGACCTGGAAGTTGACCGACGTGACGATGCTCATCGAGTCGAAAACCGCCGACGCCAAGACTGAGTGGACGATCTCCGAGCCGCCGGCCAAGCCGGTCGAAGCTGCCCGCAAGCCGTAAGGTGCTGGCGGGTCGCTGGCGTTGGCGATAGAGTGTCCGTTCCGCCGGCCACCCTCCCCACCGACGCCCCTCCATGCCGCCCCCCACCCGCTACCGCTACGTCATCCTCGCGCTACTCTGCGCGCTGGCGATGATCACTTACATGGACCGGGCCGCCAACGGTAGCGCCAAGAACCTGATCATGCAGGACTTGAACGCCAACGGCTCCAACTACACGGCCAACGACTTTTTTTACGTGCTGATGGCCTTCCAACTCGCCTACGCGCTCTTCGAGGTGCCGTCCGGCTTCCTCGGCGACACCTACGGCCCGCGCTCCACGCTGCTGCGCGTCGTGTTGTGGTGGACGCTGTTCGTCGCCCTCACCGCGCTCACCGGGTTGACGTTGCCCGGCGGCTTCTACGTCGGCTTCGGCGTCCTGGTCGGCTTGCAGTTCCTCTTCGGCGTGGGCGAGGCCGGGGCGTTCCCGAACATCTCGAAGGCCCTGTACAACTGGTTCCCGGCGTCGCAACGGGGCACGGCCAAGTCGGTCGTCTGGATGTCCGCCCGCTTCATGGGCGGGCTGACGCCCGTGCTTTGGGTCGTGCTGGTGGAGATCGGCGGGGCGACCTGGCGCGAGGCGCTACTCCTGTTCGCGGCCGCCGCCGCCGCCTGGTGCGTCGCCTTCGCCGTCGTGTTCCGCAACACCCCCGCCGAGTCGCGCCGCGTCAACGACGCCGAGCTGGCGAGCATCTACGCCGGCCGCGTGGAGGCGCAAGTCAAGGTCGTCGTGCCGTGGGGCAAGCTGCTCCGCTCCCGCAACCTTTGGGCCTTGTGCGGCATGTATGTTGTTACCAACTTCTGTTGGTACTTCCTCATGTACGACTTGCCGACGCGCATGAAAGCCGAGTTCGGCCACCTGAACACGTCGAGCCTGGGCAAAATTCAACTCGCCCTGTTGAGTGGCGCGCCGCTGCTCGTGGGCATGTTCGGCTGCCTGGCCGGCGGCTTCTTCTCGGACTGGTTCATCCGCAAGACCGGCAACCGCAAGTGGGGCCGCCGCCTGCCGGGCATGGTCGGCTACGGCATGGCGGGCATTTGCTACACCGCCGCGACCCTGGCCCGCGTCTACGACGAGAGCAACGTCTGGCTCTTCGCCGGCCTGCTGATCGCGATGGGCTTCTTCAACGACCTCATCATGGCCCCCGCGTGGGCGACCGCCCAAGATGTCGGCCGGGAGTACGCCGCGACCGTCTCCGGGGCGATGAACATGGTGGGTAACCTCGTCGGGGCCGTGTCCGGCATCTTCTTCACGGGGCTGATCCAGAAGCATTATCCCGGCACCGACGCCATCGTGATCCTGTTCACGACTTACACGCTGGTCTACTTCGTCGGCGTCGGGCTGTGGCTACTCATCGACGCCACCAAGCCGATCGCCCCGGCCGAGGTTGAGGCCGGGACGAGTAACACCCCGGCGGCGAATTGAGGCTGCCCGCCCGGCAATTCTCGCCGCCGAGGTGACGACCGCCTCGAACATTTGCCGATCCCCCCGACGCGGGCAAACACTACTATTATGCGCAGTGCCGCGCGGAGCTTGCGTGCGGGGCTGGCCAAGACTCTGGACTCTCCGCGGGGGCCGATCGAATGGCGCGTGTCAGCGGGGTCGCGGCGTGAAGATCGCCTTCATCACGGCGGGTGCCGCCGGCATGTTCTGCGGCAGTTGCATGCGTGACAACACCCTCGTCACCGCGCTGCAAGAACTGGGCCACGACGCGCTGCTGATCCCGACCTACACGCCGATCCGCACCGACGAGGTCGATGTCAGCGAGGGCCGCATCTTCTACGGCGGCATCAACGTCTACCTGCAAGACAAGTCGTGGCTCTTCCGCAAGGCCCCGCGCGTCGTCGATTGGCTGCTCAACCGCCGCTGGTTGCTGCGGTGGGCGTCGCGCCAGGCCGTGACGACCGACTACGGCGATTTTGCCGACCTGACCCTGTCGATGCTGCGCGGCACCGACGGCCGGCAGGCCAAGGAGTTGGCGAAGCTCGTCGATTGGCTGGCCGACGACGTGCAGCCCGAAGTCGTGGTCTTGACGAACGCCCTGCTCTCGGGGCTGGTGCCGTCGCTCGCCGAGAACTTGAAGGTGCCGATCTTCATCACCCTGCAAGGCGACGACATATTCCTCAACGCCTTGCCGGCCCACGCGCGGGCACGATGTATCCAACAGATTCGCGCCAACGATAGGTACGTCGCCGGCTACATTAGTACGAGTTCACGCTACGCCGACGCGATGGCCCCGTACTTCGGCATCGACCGCGCCAAGATCGACACCGTTGCCCCTGGCCTTCAACTGCGCGGCCACGGCGGCGAGTCGGCCCCCGGCACCGGCCCGCCGGTGGTGGGCTACTTCGCGCGGATTTGCCCCGAAAAAGGCTTCCACAACTTGATCGATGCTTTCATCCGCCTTCGCCAAGACTCGGCGATGGCCGGCGTCACGTTGCGGGCGTCCGGCTGGCTCGGCGAGCAGTACCGCAAGTTCTACGACGCGCAATTGGCGAAACTCCATGCCGCGAATTTGCTGCAAGACTTCGAGTATGTCGGATCGCCCGATCACGCCTCGAAGGTGCGCTTCTTGCAATCGATCGACGTGTTGACGGTGCCAACGGATTACCACGAGCCGAAGGGCCTGTACGTCCTCGAAGCGTGGGCCAACGGCGTGCCGGTCGTGCAGCCGGCGCACGGCTCGTTCCCCGAACTGCTCGACCGCGTCCCCGGCGGCCTCCTGTCGAACCCCGGCGACACCGCTCACCTGGCGAGCCAACTGAAAGTGTTGCTCACCGACGCCGGGTTGCGGGCGAAGCTCGGGCGGCAGGGCCGCGAGGGCGTCACCGAACACTTCACGGCCCACCGCATGGCCGAGGGCACCGTCCGCGTGCTGGAAAAAGCTCTGGCGCGGCCGGCGGCCGTATCCTGAGCGTGTCGGAACTTTGGGGGTCGGCCGTGACTGCACCGTTCACCGTGACGCGCCGCGTCGAGTTCGGCGACACCGACATGGCCGGCATCGTCCACTTCAGCAACTTCTTCCGCTACATGGAGTCGGCGGAGACGGCGTTTCTGCGTGCCCGCGGCCTGTCAGTCGCCTGGCGCGACGCCGACGGCGTCCGCTACGGCTTCCCGCGCGTCGCGGTGAGTTGCGACTACGCCCGGCCGGCCCGCTTCGAGGACGTGCTGACGGTCGAAGTCACCCTCGAAAAGCTCGGCCGCACCTCGGTGGCGTACCGCTTCGAGTTCACCCGCGACGGCGTGCCGATCGCCACCGGCCGGGCGAAGGCGGTGTACTGCCGCGAGGGGCCGGGGCACACGATGCAGTCGGTCGAAATTCCCGCCGACGTGCGGTCCAAACTCGAGAGCGACGGGGCGACGCCATGAGCCTGAGTGTCCGCGACCTGAGCAAGAGCTACCCCACCCGCGGCGGCGACCTACCGGTGCTGCGCGGCGTCAACTTGACGCTGGCGGCCGGGGAGTCGGCGGCGATCATGGGGCCATCCGGCTCCGGCAAGAGCACGCTGCTGCACATCCTCGGCACGCTCGACAAGCCGACAGCGGGCCGCGTCGAACTCGACGGCACCGACCCGTTCGCGCTGCCCGAGGCGGGTTTGGCCGGCTTCCGCAACGCCCGGATCGGCTTCGTCTTTCAGGACCACCACCTGCTGCCGCAATGCACGGTCCTCGAAAACGTGCTGATCCCGACGCTCGTGGGCGTACCCGCCGACGACGCCACCCGCGAGCGGGCGCGGCAACTGCTCACCCGCGTCGGCCTCAAGGACCGCCTCGACCACCGCCCGGCCGAACTCTCCGGCGGCGAGCGGCAACGCGCCGCGGTCGCGCGGGCGCTGATCCGCCAGCCGAAGTTGCTGCTGGCCGACGAGCCGACGGGCAACCTCGACCGCCGCAACGCCCAACTCGTCGGCGAACTGCTGCTGGAGTTACACCGCGAGCAGCAAACCGTCCTCGTCGTCGTGACTCACAGCCAGGACCTGGCGAAGCTGTTCCCGACGCGGCTCGACATGGACGACGGCCGCCTCGACGCCGCCCCAGCCCGCTGACCCCGGACGGCCCCCCATGCAACTCACCCGCCGAACGCTGCCCCTGCGGAACGTCCGCCACCACGCCCGGCAGCAACTCCCCGTGATGCTCGGCGTCGCGTTGGCGACGGCCGTGCTGACGGGGTCGCTCGTCGTCGGCGACTCCCTGCGCGGCAGCCTTCGCGAGCGCGCCTTGCGGCGACTCGGCAACGTCGAGGCGAGCTACGCCGGCACGCAGTTCATCTCGCAAAGCGTAGCGGCGGGGCTGCCGGGCCGAGTCGTGCCGGCGCTGCTGCTCGACGGCAGTGTCAACGCGGTGTCACCGAGTGGCAACCCGTTGTCACTGACGAAGGTCCGCGTCGTCGGACTCGACGCCGCCGGGGTTGCCTTCTTCGACCTCGGCGACGCCTTCGGCGCGCCGGACAAACCCCGCGCCGTAGCCTCCGCGCGGCTCGCCGAGGCGTTACAGCTCGCGGTCGGGTCGAAACTCGAAGTCGGCGTCGAGCGGCTGTCGAACGTGCCACGGTCGTCGCTGCTGGGGGCCAAGAGCCTCGACAAGGTCGCGGCCAAAGTCTCGCTCGCAGTCGGCCGCGTGCTGCCGGCGGGCCACCCGGCCAACGACTTCGACCTGTCGCCGAACCCCCGCGCGCCGGTGAACCTGTTCGTGCCGCTGGAGTACCTGCAGAGCCGCGTCGAGAAGCCGGGCCGCGTCAACGCCCTACTGGCGACCGGGTCAAGTGTCGAGGACTTGAACGCGGCCTTCGGCAAGGCTCTGACGCCTGCCGACTGGGCGTTGCGACTTCAAACCGCGACGAAACCGGGGACGTACCTGAGCGTCGAGAGCGAGCAACTCGTGCTCAACCCGGCGACCGCGCGGGCAATCCGGGAAGCGGCCGACGCGCTCGGGGCACGCTGCGAGCCGACGCTGAGTTACCTGGCCAACACGGTAGCACTCGGCGAGCCGCCGATCCTGGGCCGCGACGTGGGCACCGGGCGGAAGTACCTGCCGTACTCGGTCGTCGCGGCGCTGAACCCAGCGGCCGCCACGCCACTGGGGCCGTTCCTGCCGCCGGGCGTGACGGCGTTGGCCGACGACGAGATCGTGCTGCTCGACTGGCCGGAGTCGCCGCTGAAGGGGTTGCCGCTCGGCTCGTCGATTTCGGTGGCGTTCTTCAAGCCCGAGATGGAGGCGAACGCGGAAGAAACGTCGGCGACGTTCAAGCTCAAGGGGTACGTCGCGCTGGCGAGTGCCGCCGACGACCCGAGCCTGACCCCGCCGTTCCCCGGCATCACCGACAAGCTCTCGATCGGCGAGTGGGAGTCGCCATTCGAGATGGAGTCGCGGCGCATCCAGCGGCGCGACGAGGACTTCTGGAACCGCCATAAAACGACGCCAAAAGCCTACGTCACGACCGCCGCGGGCGAAAGGCTGTTCGGCAGCCGCTTCGGCACCGTGACGAGTTTGCGCGTCGCCCCGCCGGCCGGCCAGACCCCGGCGCAGTTCGAGCCGGCGTTGCGGGCGAAGCTGCTCACGACGCTCGACCCCGCGGCCGCCGGGCTGGCCTTCCAGCCGACGCGCGAGCGCCTGCTGGCGGCGAGCCACGGCGGCACCGACTTCGGCGTGATGTTCCTGCTCTTCAGCGGCCTGCTCATCGGCTCGACGCTGCTGCTCGTCGGCCTGCTGTTCCGCCTGTCGGTCGAGCGCCGGGCGAAGGAAGTCGGGCTGCTGCTGGCGACCGGATTTTCGCCGCGCGAGGTGCGCGGCGTCGTCACGGGCGAGGGGATGCTGGTCGCCTTCGTCGGCGTGACGCTCGGGTTACTCGTGAGCGTCGTTTACGCGGACCGGATGTTGCAAGTGCTGATCGGCCTGTGGCCGGACGCCGATGTCGGCAACTACCTACGGCTGCACGTCTCGCCGTGGACGCCGCTCATCGGCTTCGAGTTGACGACGGTCACGGCGTGGGTGACGATCCGCCTCGCCCTGCGCGGGCTGACCCTCGTCCCGCCGCCGGCGCTGCTGCGCGGTGTCACGGCCGTCGGTGACAGCGGCGTGACACCGTTGCCGTCGCGGCGGGCCTGGGTCGTGCTAACAGTGCTGGTGCTGGGCGGCGTCGCGGCGCTGGCGGTCGGGCCGACGCGGGCCAACCCCGACGAGCGCGCCGGGGCGTTCTTCACCGGCGGCCTGCTGCTCCTCGCTGGCGGGCTGCACGGCCTGCGGCTGTTCCTGCGCCGCGCGGCGAACTTTGGGGCCGGCGGACTGGTGTCGCTCGGGGTGCGCAACGCCGCCCGCAACGCTTCGAGGACGTTACTCACGGCGGCGCTGGTCGCGGGGTCGATGTTCCTGGTCGTGTCGGTCGAGAGTTTTCGCCGCAAGCCCGACGACGAGTTCGCCAAGGTCACCGGCGGCAGTGGCGGGTTGCCGCTGTTGGTCGAGGCCGACGTGCCGATCTTCCAGCCGTTCGACCGCGGCCCCGGACGCGACGACTTACTCGACGCCCTGAGTGCCGCCTACCAGCGCGAGGAGGCGAAGTCGCCCGGCGGGCCGGGCCGCGACGAACTCCTGAAGCGTGCGAACGCCGACCTCGACGGCCTGGTGGCGTACCCGTTCCGCCTCCGCGGCGGCGACGACGCGAGTTGCCTAAACCTGTCGCAAGCGGGTCAGCCGCGCATTATGGGCGTCCCCGACGCGATCCTCGACCGCGGCGGCTTCCGCTTCACGCAGACCCGCGCGGAGACTTCCGAGGAGCGGGCCAACCCGTGGCTGTTGCTCCGCAAGCCGCTGGAACCGCTCGCCGACGGCCGGGTGCCGGTGCCGGTCGTCGCGGAGCAGAACACCGTGTTCTTCATGCTCAAGACCACCCTCGGCGGGGTCGTCGAGGTGCCGGACGAGTCGGGCCGGCTGGCACCGGTGCGAATCGTCGGGATGCTGCAAGACTCGGTGTTCCAGAGCGACCTTGTGATGGCCGACGCGCCGTTCCGCACGCTGTTCCCACGCCAGGAGGGCTACCGCGTCTTCCTGGTGGACGCCCCCGCCGAGAAGCGCGACGCCGTCGCCCGGCTGCTGCCGCTGGGCCTGCGGTCGCACGGGGTGAGTGTCGAGCGCAGCGCCGACCGCGTGGCGACGTACCAGGCGGTCGTCGGCGCGTACCTGACGACGTTCCAACTCCTCGGGGCGTTCGGCCTGCTGCTCGCGGTGCTGGGCCTGAGCGTGGTCGTGATGCGAAACGTGACCGAGAGGGCGGGGGAGTTGGCGCTGCTGCGGGCCGTCGGCTACCGCTTCCGCGACCTGGCGACGACGGTCCTCGCCGAGACGCTGTTCGTGCTGGCCGCCGGCCTGGCGATCGGCGTCGCGGCGGCGCTGGCGTCGGTGCTGCCGAACCTGGCCCTCGGGGGGTCGATCCCGTGGCCGCGGCTCGCCGGGCTGCTGGCACTGACCGGCGCGACGGGGCTGGTCGTCGCGCTCGTGGTGACGTACGCCGTGGCGCGGCTGCCGATCATCCCGGCGCTGCGGCGGGAGTGATCGCGCGTGGCGATCCGGAAAGCGTCAGCGCCCGGAGTCTGGCGGACGAAACTCCGGGCGCTGACGCTTTCCGGATCGCCGCGGGGTCACTTCGCTTTCCGCAAGTCCTCGAGCGCCGCCCAGTACCTCATCGACTTGCCGCGGAAGGTCAGGCGGGCGGTCAGGGCGTCGCCGCCGGCGACTCGCAGGGCGAACGAGTCTTGGTTCACGCCGGGGTCCGCGCCGAGTTCGACGCCGAAGGTCTGCTTGTAGAGAGCGCGCGCGGCCACGGCATCGACCACCTTTTCGCTGAACGCGGCGTAGGCGGCCAGCGCGAACTCGAAGTCGAGCACGCCGGCGTCCGGGCGGGTCGTGGCCGCCGCGACCCCCTCGAGCGCCTGGCCGCCCGCCTCGATCGCCACGAGGAAGCGGCCGTCGCTCGTGCCGAGTTGCACGGCCTGCGTGCCGAAGCGGTCGTGCATGTCGGCGTGCTTGACCGTGACGCCGTGCAGCTTCACGCCGCCGACGGTCTTCGTGTCGAAGGCGAAGGTCGCGGCGTCGGCCGGGGCCAAGCCGGCGACGAACTTCGCCAGCTTCTCGACCTCGGTGCCCTTCACGGTCTTGACCGCCCCGAAGACCCCGATCGTGCCCGGCTTCGCCCCGGCGGTCACGGCGACCCGCGCGTCGAGCTCGCCCGATTGCAGCGTCGGCTTCAGGGCGTCGGTGACCAGTTGCAGCGGGATTTGCTGGTCCTTCCTGGCGTTCTTCACGGCGTCGGCGAGCAGGGCGTCCACGAGCGGGGCGAACGACGCCTTCGCCCCCTCGGGCAGGCCGAGTTTCGCGTCCAGGGTGAACAGCTTCCGCGCCTCGGGCAGCGGCAGCGCGACGCCGGGCCGGCCTTCGAGCGCGCGAATCGTCTTCGCCAGCCCGGAGCCGGGCTTCGCCGTCAGGCGGGCGTCAACTCGCAGTTCGCCCTTCGCCTGCGGCGTGTCGAGGTCGAGGTTGACGCTCAGCGTCGCGCCGTCGTTCAGCAGGCTTTGGATGCCGGGGAGAGTCTGTTCGAGCAGCCACTGCCGCAGCTTGGTTTCGGTCGGCGTCTCGCCGGGGCGGGCGCGGCGCATGCCGTCGTTGGCCTGCAACTCCCACTGGGCGAACACCACCTTCTTCACGTCGGCCGGCAGGCGGTCGTAATGCAGCCGCGCGGTGACTTGCGAGGTCTCCTTGGCGTCGAGGAAGTCCAGCGCCGGTGGGGTGTCGAGCGACTTGGCGTTCACGACGGTCATGAGGACGTGGTCCTTGGTGAAGCGGAAGTAGACCGGCACGGGGACGTTCGGCACTTTGACTTCGTACACGTCGCCGTCGAGCTTCTTGGGGTCGAGGTTGAGCTTGCCCTTGAGCAACCCCAGAAAGCTCTCGCGGTCGGCGAGGGGGATGATGACGACAATCGGCGAGTCGATGACGTTGGGCGTCACGGTCACGCTCAGGCCCCACGGCCGCTTGGGGTCGAGGCCGTCGAGGCCCTTGGCGTCGTCGATCTGGGACTTGAGGAACTCGACGCCCTGCTTGGCGGCCTCGGCCTGGTTCAGCGACTCGCCGAGGAACTTGGCCGCGACGAGTAGGTCGTTGACCGAGGCAACGCGGACCTCGATCGCCGGGCCAAACTCTGCCCCCTGCGCGCGGAGGGGGCCGGCGGCGAATAGGAGCAAGGCGAGTAGCCAGGGGGTGCGGCGGGGCATCGGCGGGACTCCGGGAGGGAACGGCTTCGCAAAGTCTACCCGCGGCGGCCGGCGGAAGTGTCATCCCGGCCCGCGACGGATACAGTAAGGCTTTCCGTGGGGCCGCGAGACCGTCGTAATGAGTCAGAAGACCTGGGGCGGGCGGTTCACCGGCGCGACCGACCGACGCGTCGAGGCGTTCACCGAGTCGATCACCATCGACCGCCGGCTCTACCGGCACGACATCGTCGCCGGGCAAGCCCACGCCCGGATGCTCGCCGAGGTCGGCTTGCTGACGGCCGACGAGGCGACCCAGATCGTCGCCACGCTCGACAAGATCGGCACCGACATCGAAGCCGGGAAGATGGAGTTCTCCGTCGAGTTGGAGGACATCCACACGCACATCGAGCGGGCCTTGATCGCGGAACTCGGCGACCTGGGCCGCAAGCTGCACACCGCGCGGAGCCGCAACGACCAAGTCATCACCGACGTGAAGCTGTGGGTCCGCGACGCCATCGACGACCTCGACGGCCTGCTGCACGCCCTGCAAGTCGCCTTCGTCGGCTCGGCGACTCGCGACAAGGATGTTGTCCTGCCCGGTTACACGCACTTGCAGCGCGCGCAGCCGGTGCTGGCGGGGCACTACTTCCTGGCCTACGCGGAGAAGTTCGAGCGCGACCGTACCCGGCTCGCCGACTGCCGCAAGCGGCTCAACGTGCTGCCGCTGGGGGCCGCGGCGCTCGCCGGCACGTCGCTGCCGATCGACCGCGAGTCGGTCCGCAAGCAGCTCGGCTTCGACGAGGTGGCCCGCAACAGCCTCGACGTGTCGAGCGACCGCGACTTCCTCGTCGAGTTCGTCTTCGACCTGTCGATGATTTCGCTGCACCTGAGCGGCTGGGCCGAGGAGTGGGTGATCTGGTCCACGACGGAGTTCAACTTCGTCGAGTTGCCGGATGCGTTTTGCACCGGGTCAAGCATCATGCCGCACAAGAAGAACCCCGACGTGCTCGAACTCACGCGTGGCAAGGCCGGCCGCGTGATCGGGGCGTTGCAGCAACTCCTCGTGCTCATCAAGGGCTTGCCGCTGGCGTACAACCGCGACTTGCAGGAGGACAAAGCGGCCCTGTTCGACGCCTTCGACACCGTCGCCGGCTGCCTGGCCGTCGCCGCCCCGCTGGTGGCACAGACGAAGCTCCGCCGGGCGGTGATCGCCGCGCGCATCGAGGACGGCTTCCTGGACGCGACGACGCTGATGGAGGGGCTGATCGCCCACGGGGCACCGATGCGGACGGCCCACGAGACGGTCGGCAAGCTGGTCCGCCGCTGCGAGGAGGCCGGCTGCCGCCTGGCCGACCTGCCCGCGGACGCCTTCGAGGCGGCGGCCCCCGGCGCGGGCGACGCCGTGCGCCGGCTGCTGGGCACGGCCAACGCGATCGCGGCGTTCACGAGCTACGGCTCGACGGCCCCGCGCGAGGTCGAGCGACAACTGGCGTGGTGGGAGGCTCGACTCGCTGCGTCGGTCACCTGAGAAGAATTTTTGCCGCAGAGACGCAAAGGGCGCAGAGAGAACCAGAACCAAAGCAGCAGATTTGGTTTTAAAACACTGGCTTTGGTTCTGGTTCTCTCTG
>JAYTUC010000303.1:0-14388 GCA_043744775.1 Fimbriiglobus sp.
AGAGGACCAAATCTTAAACTTGAATTTGGTCCTCTCCGCTACTCTGCTCCTCCGCGGTAAGAATGGTTTCCGGTACTCCTTTCGAGAGACGACATGTCCGCCAGTGTTAGCCACGACAAGTGCGAGCCGAACTTGACGCCGCTGCTCGACGTGGTGCTGCAACTCGTCATGTTCTTCATGCTCTGCGCCCACTTCGTCACGGAGTCGGTCAACGAGCAGATCAAGCTGCCCGAGGCGATCGCGACCAAGGCGCTCGACAAGAACGTGCGCGACTTCTACATCCTGAACATCGACGCGAAGGGGGCGATCACCGTCGGCCAGGAGGTGTTCGAGACCCCGGCCAAGCTCAAGGGCTTCCTCAAGAACCAGATGGACCTCGACAAGGCCCGCACCAAGCCGGCCGAGTGGGAGAAGGGCCGGGGCCGCTCGGTCATCATCCTGCGCGCCGACCAGCGCTGTAACTTCAAGCAGGTCAACGACGTAATGGATGTTTGCCGCGCCGCCCAGTACTACAACTTGCAACTGCGAGCAACGAGCAAAGACGCCCCCTCTTAAACTGACTCTCTTGAAGACTTGAACCGAACGCCGCCCCCGAGAGCTTTGTCATGGCCAGTAGCCGCCGCAGCCGCCACAAGCCCGGCGAACCGACCGCGCCCGACATGCCGATCGTGCCGATGCTCGACATGTCGTTCCAGCTCATGTCGTTCTTCATCCTGACCTTCCACCCGATGCCGACGGAGGCGCAAATCGCCCTGGCGCTGCCCAAGATGGAAGGGGGTGGCGACTCCGTGCCGACGCTGAGCGTCGAGGTCGAGTTGGAGGACGTGATCATTCAGGTGTTCGCCGCCGACAACGGCAACGTCGTGAGTATCAAGTCCGCGTCGAAGAACGGCGAGGTCGATTTGGGTAGCGACACGAGCAAGCTGTTCAAGTACCTGCAGGACAAGGCCGCGGCCGCCAAGGGGGGCGACGCGAAGCAGAAGGCCCCGAAGCTGAAGTTCGAGATCGCCGAGCGGCTGAACTACCAGATCGTCGTGAAGCTGCTCGACGAGGGCCGCCGCGCCGGCTACGACCGCATCAGCCCCACGCTCCTCGGGCCGGGCGGCGCGAAGGCGAAGTGACAGGTGGCGGGCGTCGCGCTTGGCGTGCCGCGAAGCGCGTCGCCCGCAACCCGGCACGCTCGCCGGGAACTCTTCGCCGGGCTACGGCGTCGCAAGGGGTAGAGGATTTGCCCATGTCTCGCTTCGCCCTCCTCCTGATCGCCGCGACCGCACTCGGAGGCCCCGCGCGCGCCGCCGACAAGTACGCGCTCGACGGCGACCGCCGGCACTTCTCGCTCGTCGAGTGGGACGCCCCGGTGCGCTCCGAGGACCGCAACCCCGACGAGTTCGAGGCGTACAACGACACCCTGCTGCACGCCAAGCTCTTCACGGCCGACGAGTTACTCGAGCACGCCAGCCGCGACGTGACCTTCCGCGACCTCGTGCTGCCGACCGGCAAGGACTTCCAGTTCAAGCTGCTGTCGCTCGACGGCCGATTGAAGCGGATCCGCCGCATGGAGCCGACCAAGGCGCTCAAGGCGGCGGGCGTCGCGGACCTCTACGAGTGCTGGATCTTCCCGACCAACGCCAGTGAGCCGCTGTGCCTGCTGACGCTGGAGTTGCCCGAGGGGCTGAAGCCGGCGCTGGAGTACAACCCGTCGCGGGCGGTGAAGTTCGCCGGCTACTACTTCAAGCTGATCCAGTACGAGTCGGCCGCGCCCAACCCCAAGACGCCGGATCGCAACGTCGTCCGGCGCGCCCCGCTGCTGATGGGCCGCGGCTTCACGGTCGCGCCCGAGCCGTCGCGCGACGGCGGCGAGGCGTGGCGCGAGGGCTTCCTGCCCGGCATGCTCGCGCTCGTCGGCGGCATGGCGGCCGCGGCGTTCGGCCTGACGTGGTGGTATCGCCGCGGCGACCGCGAGGTCAAGGCGGCGTTCGAGGCCCGGCGCGACCGCAACCCGTTCCCCGAGTCGCCTCACCTCGGCTGACATCGTGATTGTTCGACTTCCTCCCCCGGCGGCGTTCCTCAGGAGTGCGACAGATGGCGACGGCAGCCCCCCCCGAGACGGTGCCCGAAGTGGGCCGGCCGAGTGCCCCGACCGGCGGCCCGAGTGCCGCGCAGGCGGTCATCCGCCGCGTGCAGGGGGCCGAGGAGACGGCCAAGCAGCGGCTGGTGCGCAAGCACCTGCCGGCGTGGGTCGGCAGTGGCGTCTTTCACGTCATGCTCGTCGTGGCGATGATCTGCGCCGACAAGCTGATGGCCAAGCCGCCCGCCCCGCCGCAGTCGCTGGCCGAGTTGACCGTCGTCGCCCAGACCGAGGACAAGCCGGTCGATGTCGATCTCACCAACCCCGACATCGGCATCGACCCGGAGATTATCCCGGCCAACGACAAGGCGCAAGACCTGGCCGCGGTCAACGTCGATACCGAGCTCAAGTCGCCCGAGGCCGGCATCGAGAACCCGACGAACAACCTGCCCGTCGATAGCAGCCCGCTCGCCGGCATCGGCGCGTTGGACAAGGCCGGGGCCACCGGCGACACCGGGGGGATGATGGCCGGCGGCGGGAACCAAGGGATTGGCACCACCAACGACGGCCAGGCGGGTCGCGGGGCCTCGACGCGCAGCCTCCTGGTCGCCACCGGCGGCGGCAACGCGGCGTCCGAGGCGGCCGTCGCCCGCGGCCTGATCTGGCTGATCAAGCAGCAGAAGCCGAACGGCTCGTGGGTCTTCGACGGCTCCAGCAAGGACACGATCGCCGCCACCGGCATGGGGCTGCTGCCGCTGCTCGCCGCCGGGCAGACGCACAAGTCCACCGCCAAGGACAACAAGTACAAGGCCAACGTCGATGCGGGCATCAAGTACCTGCTCGCCACCCAGCAGGCCAACGGCAGCTTCAAAGGCTCGTCGGGCATGTACGCCCACGGCATCGCCACCGTCGCGCTGTGCGAATTGCTCGGCATGTCCCAGGACAAAGCACTGGTGCCCTACGCCCAGAAGGCCGTGAACTACATCGTCACCGGCCAGACCACCACCGGCGCGTGGAATTACCAGGCGGGCGGGGCCGGCGGCGACACCTCGATCGTCGGCTGGCAGATCCAGGCCCTCCAGTCGGCCAAGCTCTGCAAGGACCTCGTCGTCGATAAGAAGTCGTTCGAGCGCTGCCGCAAGTTCCTCGACTCGGTGGCGACCGGCTCGAACAAGGGCGAGTACGGCTACTCGTCGCCGTCCGCGACCAAGACGATGACGCCGGTTGGCCTGCTCTGCCGCTATTACGTCGATGGCTGGGGGCCGAACAACCCCGGCATGGCCGCGGGCGTCGGGGCGATCCTGAAGGGCCAACTGCCGACCAAGGCGTACACGAACATCTACTACTACTACTACGCCACGCAGGTCATGCACTTCTTCGAGGGCAAGGAGTGGTACGAGACCTGGAACCCGGCGATGCGCGACATGCTGATCTCGACGCAGACGGGCCAGGGCAAGAAGGACGAGGGCAGTTGGCAAGCCGACAACGAGTTCATCGGCAACAACTGCGGCCGGCTCGGCACGACCTGCCTGACGCTGATGACGCTCGAAGTCTACTACCGCCACCTGCCGCTCTACAAGCGCGACACCGGCGGCCTGAAGGAACTCGAACGCATCAAGTAACCCCCGCCCCGGTTGGGTCGGGACCGTCGGCGGCCGGGGTTGCGAGGGCGACCCCGGCCGCCGCCGCGTTGGGTGCGGTCGGCGAAACGTCGCGCCGCGGGCTTTCCGTAGGGTCGGCCGACTAGGAATGGCACACGGCACGGGCCGCGTCTGCCCGTCCGACTCCACGCCTCCTCGAAGGGGAATGCCATGTCCACCAGTATGCTCCGCCTGCTCAGCAACGTCTGCTTCTTCATGGGCTTCGCCTCGATCGCCGTGTCGATCGCCATCTGGGCCTTGATGCGCGACACGGACCCCCTGTTCACCGCGCACGGCGAGCGCACGGCGGTCTTCGTCGGCCTGTGGGCACCGACCTTCTTCGCGCTTTCGGACCGCTTCGACCGCTACGCCACCCAGAAGCCCGTGATGTCGCTCCACTCGTGAGCCGGCGGCGTGTCCGGCAACGCGCACTGTGCAGCGGATGCCGCCGTTGTTCACCTCGAAGATCTCCCCTCGGCGTTGATGACCAGCTTTTGATCGCCACCGACCTCGCCGAACTCGGTATCGATGACGGCGATCCGCTAGCCGTGAGGGTGTGGTTCGGGCGTGTCGCATTGCCCGCGCCGAGGAACCCCGTCATCGCAGGGCCGGTGCGATAGCGGTCGAAGTCGATCAACCGCCTGAGACACTGTGTTGAGAGCGGGGGAACGCTTGACACCGAGCGGCTATTCCGCTATTTCATAGTCTGTTGAAGTAGCGGAACAGGTGAGGACGATGAAGCACCACGCGGACTGCGGCCCGGCCGACCACGCGGCGGCCGAACCGGCGCTCGCCTCGGCGTCGCTGGCACGGGCCGCGCGGCTGTTCCGGGCGATGGCGGACGCCCCCCGGCTGCGGCTGCTGGACCTGCTGAAGGCCCGCGAGTTGTGCGTCACCGAGATCGCGACTGCGCTCGGCGACAAGCTCTCGACGGTCTCGCAGCGGCTGCGAATCCTGCGGCAGGAGGGCCTCGTCGCCCGCCGCCGGGACGGCAACCACCTGTACTACGCGCTGGCGGATCGGCACGTCGCCGACTTGGTCCTGACCGCGCTGGAGCACGCCCGCGAACTCGACGCGGCCCCGGCACACCCCGAAGACGGAGACGACTGACATGGCGACCTACTCCCACGGCGACCACGACCACACCCACGGCCCGGACTGCGGCCACACCGCTGTCCAACACGGCGACCACGTCGATTACCTGCACGACGGCCACCTGCACCACCCGTCGGGCGGCACGCAGGTCGAGGAGCACGCCCTGCCGGTGGACGGGACCAACCCGGCCGCCTGCACGCCGACGCACGACTGCGCCGGGCACGAGAAGGGGCACGCCCACGGCGTGGGCTGCGGGCACGAGGCGGTCCCGCACGGCGACCACGTCAATTACCTCGTCGCCGGGCACCTGCACCACCCGCACGGCGACCACTGCGACGACCACGGCCCGCTGCGACGCGCCTGAGCGAGCTGGTGGCAGTCTCGCCGACACGCCGCTAGCCGTGCGTGCCGCGTGCGGCGCAGTCAAACACTTCCTCGCGGGTCACGTCGGCCGCGGGTTTCAAGAGCCTGTGACGCCCGCCCAAGGGGAGTGCCGTGAAAACGGGTGCCGCGGGGCTTGCGGGGCGACAAATCGGGGCTTGAGTGGGGCGAGCGGGGAAGGGCATCAGTAATGGTATCGTCGTAAGTGCTGTGATTCGTGGCGTTGAAGTAATGCACCCGGAGGGATTTGAACCCCCAACCCTCGGTTCCGAAGACCGGGGCGAAGATGCACCGAATGACTGCAATTTCCAGCGTTCTTGCGATCCGACGGCTCCGCGCGGGCTTGTCAGGGTTTCCCACAAATTACCGTGTTTCCGCACGCCAGTCCACGGCAACTCTGTCACTGCCAGAGTTGCACCTCGCCTCGAATTGACCCTCGGGCTGCGGCACTCCAGCAGCCCGAGGTGGTGCCGAGGCGATGACCGCGACAACAAGCTGACCGGCCTTCACGGCCCACGACTTGAACGGCCTCGCCTTCCTGATCGGCCGCCTGCCCCCGGAACTCGGCAGGGACCGGCCGGCCTCCGACGAGGTGTGGGCGACGCACCCGGACGCCAAGCCTGTCATCCACCAAGCCGGTCCCGCCGGCCCTCGAACCGCTCCTCACCTGGGTCTAGTCGAGCATCGACCCGCGGCTGGACGGCCTGCTCGTGAACTGGTACGACGGGCCGGGACATTCCATCGGCCCGCACCGCGACAGCACCCGCGGCATGGTCCGCATGGGTGACGCGAGGGGTTACCGGTCTTGCCGACCACTGCGAGCGCAATGAGTGCTCGAAACGACCGACCAACTGCGACAAGCCGTCGCCTCGCGCGACTCCGCCCCGGTGCGGTTTGTGAACCCGCGGACCCAAGAGACGTTCGTCTCATTCCGCCGCGCCGGCCCCACGGTCCGTCCGTCCGTCCGGCACGGGGTGGGCGGGCCGGGGCGGAGGCGAGGCGGCCCCGCTGGCGACGGCGGCCGGGTCACGGCCGGGGCCGGGGCAAGTGACCCACTCGCCTGACGGGGCGTGGCACCGCGGGACGCCCGTTCGGTCGGAACGGGTTCTTGCCTGAGGGGCGAATTCTCGCCGGCCGCGGGGGCTCCCGGTCGCACGACACCCCGGCGGGCCGTACAATCCCGGTGCAGGGGTGGAGTAGCAGTTATCTCGCCGGGCTAATCCCCCGAAGACGTGGGTGCGAATCCCACCCCCTGCATTCCTCCGCCGGCCCGAGTCCGCAACGCGTGCGGCAGAAACGACCCGCGCCGACCGCCAAGCACGCGGCCAAGTCGCCACATTCACTGGGTTCGGCAACCCCGCCGCGAGCGACTCTGGTTAGCCTTCCGCGCGAGTGAGTGGGGCAAGTGCCTGTGGACCGCTCGCGCGTCGCCGCTCACGAGAGTCACTCAGGGCGGGGGGACGCCTCGCCGGCCGGCGGCTTGGCTGGCGGCTTCGGGGCCGGCGGCTTGAGCGGGCCGCCGTAGTACGGGTAGCGGTCGAACTGGTCGCCGCCCCCGGTCGCCCGCGGGTCCTGCGTCGCGGTCAGGGTCGCGTCCAGCCGCTTGACCAGGGCCGCCATGGCCGCGGCGTGCCCAGGGTCGGCGGCGACATTGACGAGCTGGTCCGGGTCGGCCCGCAAGTCGTACAACTCTTCGGCCGGCCGCTTGGCGAACGCCAGGTCGTGGAACCGCCTCACGGCCGGGTCGCCGGCGTTGTCGATCAGGAAGGTCTTGCTCGGCCCGTTGTCGCAGTCGGCGAAGCTGTTGCCGACGTGGGCCGCCGCCGAGTCGGGCACGCCGTTCGGCCAGCGGTCCGGCCGGGAGTTGCGCACGAACAGGTAGTCGCTGGTGCGGACGGCCCGGCTGGGGTAGCCGCCGACGTTGCCCTTCTCCTGCGAGGGGACGTGCCGCTCCTTGCCGAACACGATCGCGTCGCGGGCCGGGTCCGGCTTGCCGCCGTCCAGGAGCGGCAACAGGCTGCGCCCGGTCATGGCGGCCGGCGGGGTCAACCCGGCAACACTGAGGAACGTCGGGGCCAGGTCGGTCAGGCTGACGAAGTCGCGGACGGTGTGGCCGGCCTTGGCCCCCTTCGGCCACCGCACCACCAGCGGGACGCGGGTGCCGAGGTCGTACAGGTTGCTCTTGCCCCGCGGGAACGGCATGCCGTGGTCGCCGGTCACGACGACGATGGTGTTGTCGAGTTCGCCGGCCTGCTCCAGCAGTGCTAAGGCCTCGCCGAGTTCGCGGTCGAACCGCTGCACCGCAAACAGGTAGTCGGCCACGTCGGCGCGGACCGTCGGGTGGTCCGGCAGGCCGCCCGGCACTTTGACCTTGGCGAGGTCGATTCCGCCCCTGGCCCCGGAGCCGGGTTCGTAAGGCCGGTGCGGATCGGGGCTGCCCCACCAGAAGCAGAACGGCCGGCCCGCCGGTCGGGCGGCGAGGAACGCCGGCAGGCCCTTGAATTGCGGCCCGGCCGGGCTCTCGGCCCGGCCGCCGGGGGCGAGTTGGCCCGGACCCCACGCCTTGCGGCTGTGCCCGACGGCGTACCCGGCCGCCTTCAACAGTTCGGGGTAAACCGGGAACTTGGCCGGCAGGGTACCCCACAGGTTCGCCCCCTCTTCGAGCCGCCAGTGGAGCTGGCCGGTGAGCAGCGCCCCGCGGGACGGGGTACACGACGGCGACGACGCGAAGGCGTGCGTGAACAGCACCCCCTCGCGGGCCAGGCGGTCGAACGTCGGGGTCTGGACGGCCGGGTCGCCGTAGGCCCCGGCGTGCGGGTAGCCCCAGTCGTCGGCGATGGCCAGTAACACGTTCGGCCGGACAGGGTCGGCGGCCCCCGCCACCCCCGCGAACAGCGCGACGAGTCCGACGGCAATGCAGCGCGTGGCCATTTTTCCCCCCGTGATGCCGCCCGTTGGGGGCGGCGTTAGGCGTGTCTCAGCGTCGCCCCGCCCCACTTTGCCGGGGGCGACGGCACCGCAGACTCTATCAAGTCGATCGGCGGCGTGCGACACCCATCCGCCCGATCCTGCGTTCGCCTGACGGGATCGACGGAGCGAACTCCCCTGAGCGGCCCTGGTGAATTACCACGAAATCCCGATCCGTTTTTGTTCGTGCTGCGTTACGATGTGTCTCAGCCGGCGGACCCCCTACACTCAGGTCCGTTTCGGACCCCCGCCCGCCTCAGGAGGACGTGACCCGTGACCCGCACCGTCGCGCTGCTGACCCTGCTCCTCGCCGCCGCTGGCGCGCCCGCCGCCGACCCGCCGGCCGGCCGGCGGCCGAACGTCGTGGTGGTCCTCACCGACGACCAGGGGTACGGCGACCTGTCGTGCCACGGCAACCCGGTCCTCAAGACGCCGAACATCGACCGCCTGCACCGCGAGGGCGTGCGCTTCACCGACTTCCACGTCAGCCCGACCTGCTCGCCCACGCGCGCGGCCCTCCTCACCGGCCGGCACGAGTTCAAGAACGGCGTCACCCACACCATCTTCGAGCGCGAGCGGCTGACCCCGAAGGCGACGACCCTGGCGCAGGTCCTCCAGGGGGCCGGCTACGCGACCGGAATCTTCGGCAAGTGGCACCTCGGCGACGAGCCGGACCGCTGGCCGACCAGGCGGGGGTTCGCCGAGGCGTTCGTCCACGGGGCCGGCGGCATCGGCCAGACGTACCCCGGCAGTTGCGGCGACGCCCCCGGCAACACCTACTTCGACCCCGCGATCCTGCACAACGGCAAGTTCGTCAAGACCAAGGGCTACTGCACCGACCTGTTCTTCGACCAGGCCGCCGGGTGGATTGACGGCGTCAAGGGCAAGCAGCCGTTCTTCTGCCTGATCACGCCCAACGCCCCGCACGCGCCGCTGGAAGTCCGCCCGGAGGACGAGGCCCGGTACGCCGGCAAGGGCACGCCGCCGAACGTCGCCAAGTTCTTCGGCATGGTGGCCAACATCGACGACAACGTCGGCCGGCTGCTGGCCAAGCTCGACCAGTGGGGGCTGGCGAAGGACACGCTCGTCGTCTTCATGAACGACAACGGCGGCACCGCCGGGGTGCCGGTCTTCAACGCCGGGATGCGTGGGATGAAAGGCTCGCCGTGGCTCGGCGGCACGCGGGCGGCGTCGCTGTGGCGGTGGCCGGGTACTCTCGCCCCCGCCGACTGCGGCCGCCTGGCCGCGCACCTCGACGTGTTCCCGACCCTCGCCGAGTTGGCCGGGGCGAAGCTGTCCGACGACGTGCGCAAGCAGGTCGAGGGCCGCAGCCTGGTGCCGCTGCTCAAGAACCCGCGCTCGGAGTGGCCCGACCGGACGCTGTTCACCCACGTCGGGCGGTGGCCGGTGGGGGCGAAGGTGGACGACCACAAGTACGACAACTGCTCGGTGCGCACGCCGCGCTGGCACCTGGTGTCGGCCGGCAAGGGGCCGAAGCGCTGGCAACTGTTCGACGTGGCCGCCGACCCCGGCGAGAAGACCAACGTCGCGGCCGGGCACCCTGATGTCGTCACGAAGCTCGACGCGGAGTACGACGTTTGGTGGGCGTCGCTGCCGCCGTACCTGGTGAACGAGGCCGCCGTCGGGCCGGCGGAGAACCCGTTCAAGGCGCTCTACCGCGCCCAGTTCGGCGGCGGGCAGTGACCCGAGGACCGACGTGAGGCAACGCCCGACACCCGCACGCGGCCCCGACCGGCGCTGGCTCGCCCTGGCCGCGACGCTGGCCCTGGCGGGGGCCGCGCCGGCGGCCGACCCGCCCGACGTCAAGCGGTCCGTCGCCCCGTTCCTCGAGACGCACTGCGCCGCCTGCCACGACGCGGACACCGAGGAGGGCGGGTTCCGGGTCGATACGCTCGGGACGGCGTTCGCCGACCGGGCCGAGGCCGCCCGGTGGGGCCGGGTGTTCGACCAGGTCGCGAGTGGGGCGATGCCGCCGAAGCGCAAGCCGCGGCCCGCCCCGGCCGAGGCGTCGGCGCTGCTCGACTGGGTCGGCGCGGGGCTGCGGGCCGAGGCGGCCACGCGCTACCGGGCCGAGGGCCGGGCCGGCCGGCGGCGGCTCAACCGCGTCGAGTACGAGAACAGCCTGCGCGACCTGCTCGGGGCCGACGTCCGCGTGGCCGCGCTCCTGCCCGAGGACGGCCGGGCCCACGGGTTCGACACCGTCGATGAGGGGCTGTCGCTGTCGGCCGTGCAGATGGAGAAGTACCTCGAAGCCGCCGACCGGGCCTTGGACGCGGCCCTGGGTGGCGCGCCGCCGAGGCCGTTTCGGAAGCAGCGGTTCACCTACCTGACCCCGGAAAAGTCGGTGGCGCTAGAGCGGGACCGGCTGGAGCGCGGCCACAAGCTCGCCGACTCGGTGGTCATGGTCGTGTCGAATGGCGACAAGCACCCGTGGGGCGTCCGCGAGTTCGGGGCACCCGAGCCGGGCCGGTACCGGGTCCGCGTGTCGGCGAGTGCCCACCAGAGCCAGGGCCGGCCGGTGACGATGCGCCTTTACGACGGCTACTTCCTGCCCGGCGGCACCAAGCGCGTCACCGGGTACTTCGAGGTGCCGGCCGGCGAGCCGACGGTGACCGAAGCCGAGGCGTACCTGGAAAGCCCGCGGGACACGTTCCAGGTCGTCCCCTACGGCCTGACCGGCGGCCCGGTCAAGGGCGGCGTCGCCCCGGACCACGCCGGGCCGGGGCTGCGCGTCTACTGGGTCGAGATCGAGGGGCCACTCGAAGCCAAGCACTGGCCGCCGGCGAGCCGCGCGGAGTTGCTCGGCGGCGTCGATCCGGCGAAGGGGACCGAGGCCGACGCCCACGCGGTCCTCCGCCGGTTCGCCGCCCGCGCCTTCCGCCGGCCGGTCGCCGAGGCGGAGTTGGCCCCGTACCTGGCGTTCGCCTCCGCGCAACTCCGGGGCGGCGGGGCGTTCGAGCCGGCGGTGCGGGCGGGGCTGAAGGCGGTCCTCGTGTCGCCCCGCTTCCTGATGCTCGACGCCGCCCCCGGCCGGCTCGACGGCCACGCCCTCGCCTCGAGGCTGTCGTACTTCCTCTGGAGCACCGCGCCGGACGCCGAGTTGCTCGCCGCCGCGGCCGCGGGCCACCTCGCCGACCCCGCCAAGCGCCGGGCGCAGGTCGAGCGGATCCTGAACCACCCGAAGGCCCGGTCGTTCACGGCCAACTTCACCGACCAGTGGCTCGACCTGCGCCAGATCGACAGCACCACCCCGGACAAACAGCTCTACCCCGAGTTCGACGAGTGGCTGCAACTGTCGATGGTCCGCGAGACCCGCGGGTTCTTCGACGAACTGTTGAAGAATGACCTGAGCGTCCTGTCGGTCATCGACTCGGACTGGGCCGTGCTGAACGAGCGCCTGGCGAAGCACTACGGGCTGACCGGCGCGGGGGGCAAGCCCCTGGCGACCGGGCTGGGGCTGAAGCGCGTGAAGCTCCCGGCGGGCAGCCACCGCGGCGGGGTGCTCACCCAGGCGAGCGTGCTGAAGGTCACGGCCAACGGCACCACCACGTCGCCGGTGTTGCGGGGGGCGTTCTTGCTCGACCGCGTGCTGGGGACGCCGGTGCCGCCGCCGCCGGCCAACGTCCCGGCCGTCGAGCCGGACATCCGCGGGGCGACGACCATCCGCGCCCAACTGGCCCAGCACCGCAGCCTCGGGGCGTGCGCGTCGTGCCACGCCAAGATGGACCCGGTCGGGTTCGCGCTGGAGAACTACGACGTGACCGGCCGGTGGCGGGACCGCTACCGCGTCGTCGCCGGCGAGCCGGGCGAGAAGCCGCCGAAGGGCCAGCCGGGGTTCAAGCTCGGCCCCGCCGTGGACGCCGGCGACACGCTCAGCACCGGCGAGTCGTTCCGCACCGTCGAGGAGTTCAAGCGGCTGGTCCTCGCCCGGCCGGAGCCGATCGTCCGCGGGCTGGCCGAGAAGCTGCTCGTCTACTCGACCGGGCACGGCCTCGAGTTCGCCGACCGCGACGCGGTCACGGCCGTCGTCGCCGCCGCCAAGGCCAAGAATTACGGTCTTCGGTCGCTGGTCCATGCGGTCGTCGAGAGTGACCTGTTCCTCAGCAAGTAAGGGCCGCCGGCCATGACCGACCCGAAGCACCCGTCGCACGCCCTGAGCCGCCGCGGGGCGCTGCGCGCCGCCGGGGCCACGCTCACGCTCCCGTGGCTCGAATCGCTGCTGCCTCGCGCGGCCGGTGCCGCGGCGGCCGCCGGCCCGCCGAGCCGGCTGGTCTGCGTCTGCACCACGCTGGGCATCGAGGCCGGGTCGATCTTCCCCAAGACGCCGGGCCGCGACTACGAGCTGACGCCGTACCTGGAGCCGCTCAAGGCGCTGCGCGACCAGTTCACGCTGTTCTCGGGCGTGTCGCACCCCGGCGTCGATGGCGGCCACTCGAGCGAGGCGAGCTTCCTGAGCGCCGCCACGCACCCGCGGGCCAGCAGCTTCCGCAACAGCATCTCGCTCGACCAGTGGCTGCTCGAAAGGCTGCCGCCCCGGACGCGCCTGCCGCACCTCGGGCTGACCACGTCGGCCCTCGGCGAGGGGCTGTCCGTGTCGCGCAGCGGGGTCATGCTGCCGGCCGACAACAGGCCGTCGGCGGTGTTCAAGCGGCTGTTCGTCAACGGCACCGCCGCCGAGGTCGCCGAGCAGACCCGGCGGCTGCGCGAGGGCCGCAGCATCATGGACCTGATGGGGGCCGAGTCGAAACACCTCCGCCGCCAGGTGGGGCCGGCCGACGGGGCGCGGCTCGACGAGTACTTCACGACCGTGCGTGAGGTCGAGCAGCGGTTGCGGGCGTCGCAGCAGTGGGCCGAGAAGCCGAAGCCGCCGGTGTCGGCCAAGCCGCCGGCGGACATCCCCGGTACCGCGGACTTCGCCGGCCAGACGCGGCTGATGTTCGACCTGATGCACCTGGCCCTCGAAACCGACTCGACGCGGGTCGTGACGTTCCGCATCCAGGGCCAGCAGAGCGTGCCGGTGGTGCCGGGCGTGAGCGAGGGGTGGCACAACCTGTCGCACCACGGCAAGGACCCCGCCAAGCTCGCCCAACTGCGCAAGATCGAACTCGAGCAGATGCGCCAACTCGCCGGCTTCCTGACGAAGCTCAAGGGCACGGCCGAGGGCGGCGGGACGCTGCTGGACCGCACGAGCGTGGTGTACGGGTCGAACCTGGGCAACGCCTCCAGCCACGACACGAGCAACCTGCCGGTCCTCGTCGCCGGCGGCGGGTTCGAGCACGGCCAGTACCTCGCCTACGACGCCGCGGACAACGCCCCGCTGTGCAACCTGTTCGTCGCCCTGCTGCGCCAGCAAGGGCTCGACGTGGGCGCGTTCGCGTCGAGCAAGGCGACGACCCTGCCGGGCTTCCCGGCGGCCTGACTTCCCCCCGACCCGAGGTTCCCCCCGTGCATCTCCTCGCCGCCCTGTTGGTCATCGCCGCCGCCGCCGAGCGGCCTGCCGCCCCCGAACCGCTCATGACCGTCAAGGGCAAGCCGATCTTCGCCGACGAGTTCGCCGGCCCCGGCGTCGATCCGAAGTGGGTCCGGCCCTACGGCGAGTGGTCGGTCGCCGACGGGGCGTTGAAGGGCAGCCAGCGCAAGGCCGACGGGCACAACGGCAACTGCAAGGTGGCGTTCGACTTCGCCGACGCCGTCGTCGAGTTCGACCTGATGTTCGACGGGGCGACGCAGGTGAACTTCGCCGTCGATTCGGCCAAGGGCCACGTCGGCCGGTTCACCATCGCCCCCCGCGGCTTCACGGTCCAGAAGGACGGGTCCGGCACCGACCCGGCCGACCCCCGCAAGGCCCTCGACACCGCAGCGTTCGCGTTCCAGCCGAAGCGGTGGTACGCGATGACGGTCGAGTTCCTCGGCGACGAGGTCCTCGCCCGGATCGACGACCGGCACTTCGTCCTCGGGTCGGACGCCAAGTTCGGGCGGCCGAAGACGCGCGTCGCCTTCGGCGTCCAGGGCGAGTCGCTGCGCCTCGACAACGTCCGGGCGTTCGCCGCCACGCCGCACCCGGACTGGGCGGCGACGAAGGCGAGGCTCGCCGGTCAACACGCCGCCGCCCCGGTGCCGCCGGTCGTCGGCCCGGACCACTACCTGAACGCGCAGAACGAGAAGAAGCGGAAGGCCGCCACGCCGGACAAGTAGACCCGCCGCCCGCCGCCCGCC
>JAYTUC010000304.1:0-14301 GCA_043744775.1 Fimbriiglobus sp.
GACGCAGAGGCGCGGAGAAATCCAAAACTTGAATTTGGTTTTCTCCGCGCCTCTGCGTCTCCGCGGCAAAATTCCGACTTCTTATGGCTACCAGTGGGCGTTCGGCCCCACGGGGACGGCGATTTGCGCCTCGTGCGCGTCCCACTCGCCCCAGCCGTTGGGCGGGCCGTCGGCGCGCCAGCGGTCGGCCATCGCGTCGAACTCGGCCAGCGAACTCAGCTGCGTGCAGGCGTGCTTGTCGGCCTTGCTCAGCCGCAGCGCCTTGCCGTACCACGCGGCGACCTTGCGGAAGTTCACGCAGCCGAAGCGGTCCTCGCGCTTCCACTCGATGAGCCGCACCAAGTGCAGCCGCATGAAGTCGAGGCGCTCGGCGTAGGTGGCGCGCGGGCCGGGGTCGCCGGTACGCACCCAGGCGTCGAGCTGCGCGAAGCACCACGGGTTCGCCAGCGCCCCCCGGCCAATCGCTAGGCCGTCACAGCCGGTGTCGCGGATCATGCTCTCGGCGTCGGCGATACTCAGCACGTCGCCGTTGCCGAACACTGGGATGCGCTCGACGGCCTCCACAACGGCGCGGATGCCGGCCCGGTTGACGCCGCCGGTGAAGCCCTGCTCGCGCGTCCGGCCGTGGATGGTCAGCGCGGCGACGCCGACGGCCTCGAACTCGCGGGCGAAGTGCGGGGCGGTCAGGTTGTCGTCGTCCCAGCCGAGGCGCATCTTCACCGTCACCGGCAGGTCGGTCGCGCGCACGACCCGCTCGACGAGCTTGACCGTCGCCCCGGTGGTGTCGCACATCATCGCCGAGCCGCCGCCCACGCTGACGACCTTGCGGACGGGGCAGCCCATGTTGATGTCGATGAGCGTCGCGCCGTAGTCTTGCAGCCACTTCGCCGCGTCGGCCATCTCGCCCGCGTTGCCGCCGAAGATTTGCACCGAGAGTGGCCGGTCGTCCGGCCCGGTGGCGAGCAGGTCCATCGTCTTGGCGGAGCCTTCGAGGATGGCGCGGGCGTTGACGAGGTCGGTGGTACACAGCCCGACGCCGCCGATCTCGCGCACGCTGCGGCGGAACGGGTAGTTGGTGTACCCGGCCAGGGGGGCGAGCGTGAACCGGGACGCGAGCGGGACGCCGCCGATGGACAGCGGCTCGCGGTAGTGTTCGGGCGGGGCGGGGTAGAACATGCTGGTATTTTATGGGGCGGGCGGCGGAAGCCCAAGAATGTTAGCCGCACAGACGCGGAGAAGTGGGGCTGCGGGGGCAAAGGTGCCGGAATAGGGCCTTAGGTCTTGCACTGCTGTACGGAAGTTCATAGGCTGGGGCGGTTCGGACAGCCACGCCGTCGCATGTGTTGGCGGCGGACCCGCGTTACGGTCGCCCCAGCGACACTGAACAACCGATGAGTCGTTCGCCGACGAGATGCCGTCCTTTGGGCCAAGCAGAGAAGTCCCATGACTCGCTACCAAGTTGCCAAAATCGTCTCCTGGGCCGGGGACCTCCATGCCCGCAAACGCCTCCAGAAAGTCGTGTACCTACTTCAGTCAGCTGGTTGCCCACTCGATGCCGAATTCAGTCTGCACCATTACGGCCCGTACTCGGAAGAACTCGCACGCTTGACGGACGAAATGGTTCGGCAATCGCTTCTCGTCGAACAGTCTTCGGAGCACTCGCAGGGTAAGCAGTTTTCCTACCAGCTTTCCGATTCAGCTGCGGCCGCGATTACGAGCCTGGAGGCGACTGAGTCTGGGCAAATGTCGGCACTGATAATAGCGGCGTTCGAGGCGAGGGCGAAGGCACTTTTGGGGGAGGACTTGAGGAGGCTAGAGTACGCCTCCACGATCGTCTACTTTCGCAGGCAAGGCAACGACTGGGTCCACGCCGTCGCTAAAGCTGCTGCGTTCAAGCAAACCGCGGCAGTCAGTGAAGCTTTGCCCCTGGCCCAACAAATCGTTGGCTGACGCAGGCCCCCTTCGACCGCCCGGAGGGGCCATGTCCGCAAAAATCTTCCGCGACCCGCTTTACAACTACATCAGTGTCGATCGGCAGCGCGACGGGTGGCTGCTCAAACTTCTTGACACTCCCGAGGTCCAGCGGCTCCGAAGGATCCACCAACTAGGCGTGAGCAACCTGACGTACCCTGGGGCCGACCACAATCGACTCGCCCACAGCCTTGGCGTAGTCCACCTGATGCAACAGGCCCTCCAACACATTCGGCAACTGGACATCGGCGAAGACATTAACCGTGCTCGCGCGCCACTACTGGCGGCCGCCGCCTTGATCCACGACGTTGGGCACGGCCCGTTCTCGCACCTGTTCGAGCCGTGCTTGGGGATCGACCACGAAGAGTGGTCGGAGAAGGTCATCCTCGGCGAAGAAACCGAAGTCTACCGCGTCCTGAAGCAGGTCGATTCGTCGTTGCCCAGCACCGTGGCCCAGTTGATTCGCAAGGACAACGTCGAGCAGCCTTCGTGGATGAGGTACTTGCTCTCCAGCCAACTCGACATGGACCGCCTCGACTACCTGCGGCGAGACAGCCTGTTCACCGGGGCGGGATACGGCCACTTCGACTACTTCCGGCTCCTCAACACGTTCGAGTTCCACGGAAATGCCGAGTCCGGTCGGGAGATTGTTTGGCCCGAGAAGTCCATGTTGGCCGTCGAGGAGTATATCTTTGCCCGGTACTACATGTATCAAAATGTGTACCTTCACAAAACGACCAGAGGCTTCGAGAAGATGCTTGAAGCCATGTGGGGGCGCGCCCGGCAACTCCACAACGCCGGCACTGAGATGGCCCTTGTCCCGGCGATCCGCGACTTCTGGGCGACGGGCGCGCCGACGGTTACGCAATACCTCCGACTCGAAGAGTTCACGGTTCTCCAGCAAATCCAGAACTGGGGTGGCCACGCCGACAAGTCGCTGAGCGACCTCGCGCGGCGATTCCTCGCCCGGCGGCACTTCGCCGCGATCGAGCCGCCGCCGGCGAAAGTCGGCTTGGCCCCGAATTACGACGAGTGGGAAGCAGCTCTCCTGAATCTCGTCCGGAGCAAAATCGAGTACGAACCGCCAGAAATGTACTGCTTGAAGGACGCGGTCAAAGCCAAGTACCACAGGCCATACTTTCCCGAAAAAGAGCCCGACGAGCAGAGCGTCAAGAACGCCATCCGCATCATGGTCGGCGGAAAGCCGATCGAGATCTCCTCACTGCTCGAACGGCTAAAGCCTCTGACGCAGGAGCCGGTCGATCGGGTCCGTTACTATCTCCCTAAGGAACTGCACGGACAGGCCGTGGCCTTGAAGTCGGCTTGGGTCTGAGTGACTCCCTTGTAGCGTTCTGCCAATCGGTCACATCCACCGCACGAAGTCCCACACCGTGACCAGCCCCAGCCCGCGCGCCGCCACCTCGCGCGGCTCGCCCACCGCGGTGCCGCCGAGCATCGCCCACGCCTCGCCACTCAGGCTCACGCGGCCCGGCACGCCGTGGCTCTCGACGCGGCTCGCGGCGTTCACCGTGTGGCCCCACACGTCGTAGCTGAACTGCACGCGGCCCAACACGCCCGTCACCACCGGGCCGACGTGGATGCCGACGCGCACCTGCCAGCCCGCCGGGTGCGCCTTCGCGTCCTCGACGAAGTTCAGCCCGCACTTCAACAGTGCCAGCGCGGGGTTCACCGGCTCGCCGGTCAGGCCGACGACGCCCATGAAGGCGTCGCCGATCGTCTTGATCTTCTGCACCCCGTGCCGCGCCGCCGTCACTTCAAATTGCTCCACGAGCGTCTGCAACAGGCGGATCACCGGGGCGGGGTCGTCGCGGTACTGCTCGGCAAACTTCGTGAAGCCGACCACGTCCAGGAACAGCACCCCCACCAGTTCGTGGTGCCGCGGGGCGATGGTGCCGGTCTGCTCCCACTCGGCCACGGCCGACGGCGGGAAGATCGCGCGGACCAGCCCGTTGATGCGCGCCTGGTACTCGCCCTCGCGGTCGCGCAGCCGCTTCTTCTCGAGGCACGCCGTGAGCCGCGCCCGCAGCAACTCCGGGCGCACCGGGCGCGTCAGGTAGTCCTCCGCCCCCGCGGCGATGCACGCCAGCAGCGTGTCGTCTTCGCCCAAGGCACTCACCATGATGACCGGCAAGTCGCGGGTGCGCGGCTCGGTCTTGAGGCGCACCAGCACGTCGGGGCCGGACAGGCCGGGCATCATCACGTCGAGCAGCACCAGGTCGATCGGCTCGCGGCCGGCGTCGCCGAGGCGCTCGAAGGCTTCGAGGCCGCCGGCGACGATCTCGACCGCGTGCCCTTGGTTCACGAGCATCCGCGCGACCAAGTCGCGGCCGAACTCGTTGTCATCGACGACGAGCACCCGGCCGGTCGGGGCGTCGGCGGACGGGCCGCGGCGGGCCACGGCGTGCGGCAGCTGCGCCAGCATCAGCCGCACCGCCTCGGGGACGCTCGACTCGCCGCCGGCGTCGCGGCCGAAGCTGATGACCTGCTCGATGAGGTCGATCACCCGCCGCGCCGTCGAGAGGGTGCGCTCGAGGTCGTCGGCGATCTGCCCGCGGACCGCCGCGGGGGCCGCCTCGCGCACCTCCTCGCAGGCCATGATGATGAACGACGCCACCCCGCGCAGGTCGTGCCGCACCGCCCGCCAGAAGTGCCGGTCCCCTTGCTCCGGCAGCCCGGCGTCCGGGGCCGTGATGCGCTCGACCTGCCGGGAGAAGTGCTGCGCCCGCTCGGCGATGCGCTCGGCCTCGCGCACCGCCTCCGCGTCGGCCGTCGTCTTGGCGGCCGCCAGGAGCGCGCGGGCGTACTCCTCGAGCGCCGCGGCGGGGGCCGTCAACTCCTGGCGCAGGTACGCCGAGCGGGCGCGGCCGCTCAAGGCTTCCGGCGGCGGGGTGGGGGTGGGGTCGGGGTGGTCCACGTCACGCGGCCCCGGTCAGGAGGCGAATCTTCGCCAGGAGCCGGTCCAGATCGACCGGCTTCGTCTCGTAGTCCTTGGCCCCGGCGTTGATCGCCCGGTCCCGGTCCTCCTGCATCGCGTGGGCGGTCAGCGCGATCACCGGGATGCCGGCGGTCAGCGGGTCGGCTTGCAGCAGCCGCATGGCGTCGAAGCCGTCGAGGTTGGGCATCTTGATGTCCATGAGGATCAGCGCCGGCCGCTCCGACCGGGCGAGCTTCAGCCCCTCCTCGGCCGAGGTCGCGCCGACCACGGTGAACCCCCGCCGCGACAGCCGGCGGTCGAGCAGCTCGATGTTCTCCGGCTCGTCGTCCACGATCAGAATCGTCGTCACGGCCCCACCCCCGTCCCGGCGGACAACTTCGGCGTCAGTGTGCGGACGAGTTCCGCGATCGGCTCGAACTGCGTCAGGTCGCCCTTCTCCAGGATGCGCGCCACGCGACCGCTCAGCCGCGCCCGGTCCTCGGCGGTCAGGTCCTTGGCCGTCAGGACGACGACGGGCATCCGCGCGCCGGGGAAGCGCTTCGGCAGCTCGGCCAGGAAGCCGAAGCCGTCGAGCACCGGCATCATCAGGTCGAGCAGAACCATCGACGGGTAGCGCACGGCGATCATGCGCAGGCCGGCCTCGCCGTCGGTCGCCTCGACGACCTCGCGGCCGTCGCGCTCCAGGAAGCGGCGGACCATCTCGCGGCACTCGGGGTCGTCGTCGATCACCAGGATCGGCGCGTCGTGCCCGGCCCCCTGGTAGCGCTTGAGCAGGCCGTTGAGCCGCGGCCAGTCGATCGGCTTCGTGAGGTAGTCGGCGGCCCCCAGAGCGAATCCGCGGCCGCGGTCATCGACGATGGTCAGCATCACGACCGGGATGTCGCACGTCAGGGGGTCGGCCTTCAGCTTCGCCAGCACGTCCCAGCCGTCGGAGCCGGGCATCATCACGTCCAACGTAATCGCGGCCGGGCGGCGCTCGCGGGCCAGCCGCAGGCCCTCCTCGCCGTCCGCGCAGCCGAGGACGTGGAAGCCGTCCTTGCCCAGGAACCGCGCCATCAGCTCGGGCACCATCGGGTCGTCGTCGATGACGAGGACCGTCGCCCCGGCCGCGCCCTCGGGGGCCTCGGGCAAGGCGGTCGTCGCGGTCAGCTCCGCCGGCGTGGCCCGCGCCGGCAGCCGCCGCTCGCCGGGCTGCTGCGCGACCGCCGGCAGCCGGACGACGAAGTGCGACCCGGACCCCTGCACGCTCGACACCAGCACCGGCTCGCCGCCGAGGAGTTCGTTGAAGCTCTGCGTGATCGCCAGCCCCAGCCCGGTGCCGCCCTGCTCACGCGTGGTCGTGGCGTCGGCCTGGTAGAAGCGCTGGAACAGCCGCGCCACCTGGTCGGGCGTCATGCCCTTGCCGGTGTCGGCGACGCTGAACTCGACGATCTCGCGCCCCCCCGAGGTGATGCGGCGTACCTGCAAGGTCACCGTGCCATCGACCGTGAACTTGAAGGCGTTACTGAGCAAGTTGATGAGGACCTGGCGGACGCGGCGCTCGTCGGACGCCATCGTGCCGAGCGTGGCGGGGGCGTCCACGACGAAGCGGTTGCGGTTCTTCTCGGCCAGCGGCCCGACGAGCGACTGCACGTCGGCGACCATGCGCGGCAGGTCGAAGTTGGCGATGACCAACTCCATGCGGCCGGCGGCGATCTTCGCGAGGTCGAGGATGTCGTTGATGAGGTCGAGCAGGTGCTTGGCCGCGCTGAGGATCTTGTTCAGGTCGGGGATCAGCGAGTCCCGCCCCTCGTCGCCGCCGGCCGCGGCGAGGTCGCCGGCCTCGTCCTTCATCGCCTCGGTGAAGCCGATGATGATGTGCAGCGGCTGCCTCAGCTCGTGGCTCATGTTGGCGACGAAGGCGTCCTTGGCGCGGCCGGCGGCCTCGGCCTGGCGGAAGGCGACTTCGAGCTTGGTGTTGGCCTCGGCGAGTTCGGCCGTGCGCACCCGCACGCGGCCCTCGAGGTCGCCGTTCATGCGGCGGATCTCCTCCTCGGCGGCCTTCTTCTGCGTCACGTCGCGGAAGACCCCGGCGAACACCGTGCGGTCGCGCAGCGCCACCGGCCGCAGGGTGTACTCGACCCAGAACGTCGAGCCGTCGGCCCGCCGCGCCCGCACGGCGTCCGCGGCACCGGGGCCGCCGGTCGTCGTCTGGTCGGCGGCCAGGGCGTCGGGCGGATCGACCAGCAGGCCGGCCACCGGCACGCCGAGCAGGTCGGCGGGGCGGGCGCGGCCGAACATCGCCGCGGCGGAGCGGTTCGCCTCCTCGACGCGGCCGTCCGGCCCAGCAATCAGGATGCCCTCGCCGGCCGTGCGCAAAATCGAGTTCATCCGCGCCGCGTCGTCCTGGAGCCGCCGCGCCATGCCCTGGAGCGACGCCGCGAGTTGCGTCACCTCGCGGCTGCCCCCGGCGGCGAGCGTCGGCGTGGCGTCCGGGTCGCGCAGCGTGTCGGCGGCGTCGGCGAGCGTCCGCAAACTGCGCGTGATGGCGTAGATCAGCCCCACGGCCAGCAGCGCCGCCACGACAACGGTGGGCACGACCCACTGCTTGACGATGCGAGAGAACTGCGTGTCAATGTCCTCGTGCAGCTCTTCGAGGGCGGCGGCGACGAGCAGCCGCGGCGGCTCGTCCTCGTCGTTGGCGTCCATGCGCAGGTACGTCAACTGCCCCTGGTACTCCTGGCAGTAGAGCGGCTTGATCCAGTCGATGCGCGGCCGGCCGGCGTCGCGCGAGTCGGCCCACCACGCCTCGATCCGCCCACAGACTTGCAGCAGCCGCTCGCGGTCCGGGTGCGCCAACTCGCAGTAGCGCCCCGAGGACAGGAACTCGCCGTAGCGCAAGCTGGGGTCGGCGAGCGACTCCAGCGAGAGTAGGCGGTTGATCGCCTGCAGCTCGGCGGCCGCGCCCTCGCCGAGGGCGTCGGCGAGGGGCCGGCCGAAGTAGCCCTTGCGGTAGTAGCCGGCCAGCCGCGGCACGGCCACGCCGTCGAGGCGCGCGCCGCCCTCCTGCACCATCTTGGCGAGGCGCGCGTCGCGGGTCGCGCCGCTCTCGCCCGGCCGCGCCCAGGCGTCGCCCTCGGGGAAATTCCAGCCGACCACGTCGGCCACCTTGACGCCGCGCCCCGGCAGCTTGGGGTCGGGGTGGACCAGGAGGGTGCCGTCGGGCTGGGCGAGGAGGTACTGGTGCCGCGGCGAGATGCCGCGGCGGTTCTCGACCACCCGCGTGAAGTTGACCACCGCCACCAGCGCGTGCGTGACGTGCGAGTCGGCCCACCGCGCCGGCCACCCCACCGCCACGAGGCACTGGGCACCCCGGCCGCCGACGCCCGGCGCGAGCTGGAAGGCCGACACGTAGGACGGCGAGCGCGGGTACTCCCGGCCCATCCGCTCGCACACGTCCCGCACGGCCCGCCAGGCGACCGGGTCGGCCGCGGCGTCCCCCGGCAGCGCGCGACCTTTGAGATCGACCGTGCGCAGCGCGGCGACGCCGGTCACCGCGCCGCCGGTGGGGGCGCGGGCGATGGCGACGGCGTGGGACTCGACGAGGGTGTCGGCGAAGAAGCGGCGGCGGACCTGCGCGGCGGTCGCGGGGGCCTGGCCGGGGTCGGGCATCTCCAGCGGCCGCTGCTGGGTGAACCGCTGGAGGGCCTTCTCCGCGTCCTCGTCGAAGCGGTCGAGCGGCCGGCCGCTGAGCGCGCGGGCCTCGCGGGCCACGTCGCGCACCAGGTAGTCGAACTCCTCGCGGATCTCGTTCGCGCGGAGGTTGCTCTCGTCGCTGAGGTCGATGACCTCGTGGGCCGTGAGGATGTCGCGGCCCTCGTTGAGGAAGCGCGAGCTGGTCATGGTGATCGGCACGACGAGGACGAACAGCCCGAGGATGACGAACTGCTGCCAGAGTCGCAGCTTGCCGAGGAGTCTCAAGAAGCCGTCCGCGATGCCCATGCCGCCCCCCCGCCGGCGGTTCGCCGAGTGGACAGGGTACCACGAACGGGGCCGAGGCGAGAGGGGAAAGTCCGGGCGGCGGGGGGAAGCGACCTCACCCCACGAACACGCCGCCCGCCGCGCCGGGGGACGGCTCGAACCCGAGCGCCTCGGCGGGGGCCGCGCCGCCGGCGAGCGCCCGCCCCAGGTACGCCGAGACGCGGGGGCCGACCCCGGTGACGATGTCGGCCCGGCCGTCGCCGTCGAGGCTCTTGGCCGCGACCCGCACCCCGCCGCGCCCGGCGGGGTCGCCGGCGAAGAAGTCGGCGACGCGGGCTTGCCGGCCCGCCGCGAGCTGCGCCCCGGAGAACGCCACGACACGCGGCCCGCCGCCCGGCCCGGCCCCGGCCACGACCTCCGCGGAGCCGTCGCCGTCGATGTCGCCGGCGGCGACGAACGCGCCGTCGCGCAGGGTCGGCTCGAAGGCAAAGAAGTCGGGGGTGAGCCGCACCAAACCGGCCCCGTCGCCGGCGACCGTCCGGCCGTCGAACACCGCCACGCGCGGCCCGCCGCCGGTGCCGGCCGCGACCACCAGGTCGGCCCGGCCGTCGCCGTTCACGTCGCCGACGGCGGGGCGCGCCCCGCCGCGGAACGCCGGGTCGGCGATGCCGAAGAAGTCGGCGAGCGGGGCGAAAGTCGCCCCGTCGAACGCCCGCACGCGCGGCCCGCCGCCGGCGTCCGGCGTGACGACGAGGTCGGCGCGGCCGTCCCCGGTGAGGTCGCCGGCCGCGACGAAGACGCCGCCGAGGAACGACGCCTCGAAGGGGTCGGTGGCGAAGAGGCGCTGGTAGGTCGCGCCGTCGTAGACCTCGACGCGGCTCGCCGCCCCCGGCCCGCTGCCGACGACGAAGTCGGCGACGCCGTCGCCCGTGAAGTCCGCGACCGCGACCCGCACGCCGCCGGTGAACCCCGCCTGGAACACGCTGGTCGTCCGCACGAGCTTGCCGTCCGGCCCGTAAACCCCGACGACCGGCACCCCGCCCGCGTCCGGCCCGGCGGCGAAGCGAGTCGTCCCGCCGAGCGCCGCCGGCAACGGCACGACCGGCGGAGGGGGGGCCACCGGCGGAACCACGGGAGGGACGACCGGGGGCGGCGGCGGCGGGACCACTGGGGGCGGCGTCACGTCCACGGCGAGGACGCGGGTCGCCGTCAGCGCGTTGGCGTTCGTGACCGTGACGCGCACCGTCGTCGGCCCGGAGCGCCCGGCGGCCGGGGTCAGCGTGAGCGTCCGGTCGGCCCCGGACCCGCCCGCCCCGAGGCCGCCCGCCGGCAGGAGCGTGCCGTCGTCGGCGGTAGCCGTTACGGTCAGCAACGCCGCCGACTGCTGCGGGTCGGCCACGGTGAACGCGAGGGTTCGGGTTCCGTTGGCCGGGATCGTCACCGCGGCCGGCAGCCCGCCCAGGGTCGGCGGCTGGACGCCGGCCGGGAGGAGCCGCACGACGCCGACGGCGAGTCCCTGGCCGGGGGGCAGGACGGCCAGGCCGGCGGCGTAGACCGCCGTGCCGGAGCGGGCCGGGGCCAGCACTTGCGGGGTCAGCCCCAGCGGGGTGCTGTCGATCGAGCCGCCGGCCCCGAACGCGGCGTCCGGTGCGCCGGAGGCTGTCAGCCCGTTGACGCCCACCGGGCTGCCGCGGTAGTCGCCGACCTGCGCCCCGACGAGTCCGCCGCCGGCCCGCTCGGCGACCGTCGGCCCCGCCACCGCCGTCGCCCGCCCGCCGGTGCCGAAGGCGGCGTCCGGGGTTCCGGTCGGCCCGACCTTATACACGTCCGACGTGGGGATGCCGGCCGTGATCGAGCGGGTGTTGTACGAGAGGAGGACCGACCCGTCGCCGAGGGCCTTCAGCCCCAAGGCGACAGCGGACAGGCTGGGGCCGGCGAACGGGCCGACGACCGCCTGGCCCGCCGCGCCGTACCCGCCGTCCGGCTGGCCCGCCACGCCCAGCCGAGTCAGGACGGCGTTGAAGGGGGCGTTCCTGGCGGCCGAGGACTGGTCCCGCGGCACCGAGACCACCCGGCCGAGGGGGTCCACGGCCGCCGCCTCCGTGTTCGCCCCGAGCGCGACCGTCCCGGTGGGGTTGCCGTACGTCGGGTCGAAGGCCCCGGTCGGCAGGACGCGGACGGCGGACCCCTGGACCGACCCGTCGGTCGCCTGCGACCGCCCGGCGACGACGAGCGCCCCGTCGGCGAGTGCGCCGGCCGCTAGCGGGGAGTCGAAGCCGGGGGCCGACGGCGTGAAGGAGAACGTCAGCCGGCCGTCGCCGTCGAACGCCGGGTCGAGCGCCCCGGCGGCGGTCAGCCGGGCGACGGCGACCCGCGTGCGGCCGACCGTCTCGGTCGGGCCGAGTGGCGCGGTCGCCGTCCCGATCACCTCGACGCCGCCGTCCGGGAGCAGGGCGAGCGCCACCGGGAGGTCGTCGCCCTGGCCGGGGCCGAGCAGGTCGAACGCCACCACCGCCAGGCCGTTGACGCCGAACGCCGGGTCCGGCTGCCCCGCCGGTGTCAGCCGCACGACGCCGAAGTCGGCCGCCCCGCCGGTCGCCCCGACGCGGCCGGCGACGACCACGGAGCCGTCGGGGCGCACCGCAACATCGGCGACGGTCGCCAGCCCGGTCGCCCTCGCGACTCCGCCCGCCCCGTAGGCCAGGTCGATGTACGGGGCGGCCGGCGTGTCCCGCGCCTCAAGGGCTTCGAGTCGGGGGCGGGAGGGTGTCATCGGGAAGGTGTCCGGGGGGTGACGTCTTGGTGGGATGTCATTCTAGCATGTTTTCGCCCATCGGCGCGCCCCGCTAGTCCCGCACGTCAATCGGGTGCGTCGTGGCGAAGTGTACAAGGCCCTCAATGTCACGGAGCACGGTCGTTCGCCCGCGAAAATGACAACACTTCGCACCGAATCTCGCGGTAACATTTGACAGCGGCCACGCAAACAGTTAGCCTGGCACCCAACTACAGCCAAGACAACTGTAGGATCGGTTGAAGCCGCGATACCGTAGTCTAGGCTAGGCTGTATGGACGCGAATATTATTCGCCTGACGACCCACCACTCAAATCTGGTCATCAGTCGGCATCGACTCAATTTGTCAACCCAACATCTACGGTGATGCAAATGGATGAATCCATCCCAATATCGAACGTTGTATTGGAAGAGGTCAAATTGGTTCGCCTCCAAATCTGGGACTTATTAGGCCAGTGGCACCTTTTTAATGACTTGTTTTCGAGTCAAGAAACCGTCAACATTATTAGTTGGGGTTACGGCCGAGGGGCTTTCGGGCTAATCCAGCAAGCCATCCGTACCGAATTGGCCATCGGTGTTGGAAGATTGCTCGACCCAGCCGACGAGAAAGTGCGAGGCACAAAGTGTCATAATCTCGGTGTGGATCTGATGATATGTCACGTCGAAAATTTTAGGGTTACGAAATCTACTGACATGAGAGTCGATCTCGATCATTTGAGGCGACTTTACGTGCCACTCAAACGGTGGCGAGACAAGCATCACGCTCACCGAGATCGTGCAACGGCGATAGGCCCAGAGACACTTGAACGAGTTGAGCAGGAGAGACTAAGTTCTCTGTTCATCAAGCTTGGGCAAATCATGAATCGAATCTCTACGGCGCTCGAAGCCTCTACAACCCCTTATGAATCCGCTTACGAAGGTGCTGCTGGTCAAATTCTCGCTCTTATTCGTCCTGATTATCAAGCTAGTCGTGTGTCCCTAGGCCTTGATGAATAATCGTAGTGGAAGTTATCCGCGTCTCACCGCCACGCCCGCACGTCCACCGCAGACATGCCCGCGCGGCGCGCCGCTTCGAGGCCGATGTCGGTGTCCTCGAACACCACGCACGACTCCGCGGGCACGCCCAGCCGCCGCGCCGCTTCGAGGAACACGTCCGGCTCCGGCTTGTGGCGGGCCGTGTCCTCGGCGCACACCACCGCGTCGAACCAGCCGGCGACGCCCACTTTCGCCAGCGTTTGCAGCACCACGGCGCGGTAGCCGCCGCTCGCCACCGCCATCGGCAGCCGGCCGCGGTACGCCTCCGCCGCGGCGACGACCGGCGCGATCGGCGCGACCTCGTGCAGGAAGTCGAGGAAGGCCGACTCCTTGGCGTGGACCATGCCGTCGAGGTCGGCCACGGGCACGCCGGTCTCGCGGCTCAGCACGCCGATGATCTGGGCCGTCGGCATGCCGCCGAGCTGGTAGAAGCGCGTCGCCGGGAACGGGATGCCGTGGGGCGTGAGCATCGCCACCCAGGCGCGGTGGTGGATCGGCATCGTGTCCGCGAGGGTGCCGTCGCAGTCGAAGATCAGCCCGCGCGTCCCGGCCGGCGGCGTCCAGGGGGCGCTCACGACGGCACCGGTTGGCGTTCGGGGTGCAGGTAGACGAAGCTCTTGCCGAGCTTGCCGTTGTAGTTGCCGGCGCTGATGCGCTCGAGGTCCGGGACGCCTTTCGAGGCGGCGATGGCGGCCTGGGTCGCCGCGGCGATCGTCGTCAGGTCAAGGCCGTCGATGATGATTTCTTGCACGCTCACGACCCCCGGCGGCAGGCGGCTCTCGACGCCGGGCTTGCCCTGGAGCGTCGGGCAGAAGTCGGCGTAGGTGCTCGCAATGGCGAACTTGTAGCCGCTGCCGGCCTTCGACCCACTCGCCGCGACGCCGCCGGGGAACGGCAGGATCACGCCGGGCGTCTGCGAAGCCGCCTCGGCCGCGAGGGCCGCGGCGTCGAGCGCCGCGTCGGCGGTGCGGCCGAAGAACCAGAGGTTGCCGCCCATCAGCCCCTCGGCCCAGCCGAAGCGCCGCTCGATGACGAACTCGCCCGACAGGATCGGCACCACCCGCACGTCGCGGCCGTGGCGCGCGTCCTTGAACTGGTGGCCGTCGCCGAAGTACGCCAGCTTGCGACCCAGGGGGAACCAGGTCGGCTCCCCGGCGGCGTTGGCCGTCGGCAGCGCGTTGAAGCAGGCCGTCGTCGGGCAGGTCAAGACGTTCTGGCTGACGCGCACCAGCAGGCTGCGTTCGAGCTTGTCGAGGCGGTCTTTCCAGAAGCGCGGCACGTGGAACTGCAAGAGCGCCCCCGGCCGGCCGTCGGGCGTGTCCGCCGCGGGGACGTAGCGGTCGAGGCCGGCTTCGCAGTCGCACAGGATCGTCGAGCTGGCGTTGCCGGTGGCGGCCTGCACGGCGTGGTCGAGCCAGCGGCGGTCGCGCGCGGTCACCAGCACGGCGGCGTAGACGCTGCGGAACGCCTCGGCGTAGGTGTCGTCGATCAGTGCGGGCATGGTGCGACTAGTTTATGGCGCGGCGAGCCGGAAGCGTGAGCGCCCGGAGTTCTTGACGCGCGAAGAACTCCGGGCGCTCACGCATCC
>JAYTUC010000305.1:0-14290 GCA_043744775.1 Fimbriiglobus sp.
GCCGCCTCCGGCAGCATGACCTTCAGCGCGACCTCGCGGCCGAGCCGCTCGTCGGACGCCAGGTAGATCGCCCCCATGCCGCCGCGTCCGAGCACGCGCAAGACGCGGTAGTGCCCCAGTCGCCCGAGTTCCCCCGGCGCGACCGGCGGCCCGAAGCCGTGGGCGGCCGGCGGGGTCGCCTCCGGCAGCCCGGCCGTCGTCTCGCCGGAGTGCGAGGTTTGGGTGTGGGGCGGCGACGTGTCGGGTTCGGGCTTCACTAGCGGCGTCATGCGATCGGTCCCCAATAGGGTCACCGTCGCATCATCGCTGAAATGTGCAGGATGGGCAAGTCGCAAAACGAATCATGCGAGAGTTCGCCGGCGGCGGAGTCACGGGACTCCTCACGCCGGAACCGGCACGGTTCGGCGTCGCCGTCACTCGAGCACCCCGACCAACGGGGCGTCCTTGGCCGACCCGAAGCCGACGTTCGCCTCGGACTCGCAGCGCACCTCGCCGCCGGCGAACGTCAGGCGGATCGTGACCACGAACGGCGTCTCGGTGAAGCAGACCTTGGCCGTGAAGGTGTCGGCCGCGGTCCACGCGCCGCTCGCCGCGGCCGGCTGGTCGGGCAGCCGGCCCCACGCCGCGCGCCCCGGCTTCCAGGAGCCGCTCCCGCAGGCGACCCGCCGCTCGACGCCGCCGACGCGGGTCACCAGGGTCGTGACCCCCGCCGCACCCGCTTCCAAAGCGACCGACTCGAGCTTGCGGTCGTTGGCGGGGAAGGCGTAGCGCTTGGCGGCCGCCTTCGGGTCGGCCGGGGTCGCGTCGCCGGCCGGCGGACGCAGCGACAGGGCCTTGAGGGTCCGCCCGAGCTTCGCCTGGACCGCGGCGTCCGCCGGCAGCGGCACCGGGCCGAGCGCCGGCAGCAACTGGTCCCAAACGAGGTCGAGCACCGCCTGCATGTTCTTGACGCCGCCGGTGATGGCGACGACCGCGTCCTGCTCCGGCAGCACCACGCAGTACTGCCCGAAGGCCCCGTCGCCGCGGTAGGCCCCGTGCCGGCAGCGCCAGAACTGGTAGCCGTAGCCCTGGTCCCAGTCGCTTTTCGGGCCGCTGCCGTTGGAGGTCTGGCGGGCGGTGGCGGCCTCGACCCACGCCGCGGGCACAAGTTGCTTGCCGCCCCACTGGCCCTTCTGCAAGTAGAGCTGGCCGAACTTGGCGATGTCCTCGGTGCGGACGCTCAGCCCGTAGCCGCCGGTGGACACCCCCTGCGGACTGGCCTCCCAGGTCGGCGCGCGGACGCCCAGCGGCTCGAAGAGGCGTGGCGTCAAGTAGTCGAGGGTCGTCTGGCCCGTCGCCTGCTGGACGGCCGCGGAGAGCATGTACGTGGCCGGGGTGTTGTACTGGAAGTGCGTGCCGGGCTTGAACGGCACCGGCTGGGCGAGGAACGCCTTGGCCCACGACTCCGCTGGCGGCAGCTTCGGCTCGGCCTGGTGCCCCGTGGACATGCGCAACAAGTCGCGCAGCCGCATCGCCTTCAGGTTCGCACTCGGCGCGGCCGGGGCCTCCTTGGGGAAGAGCTGCAAAATGTTGTCGTCGAGGCTCAGTTTGCCCTCCGCCACCGCCATGCCGACGGCCGTAGCCGTGAAGCTCTTGCTCAGCGAGTAGAGGGCGTGCGGGGTCGCGGCGGCATAGGGGGCCCACCATCCCTCGGCGACGACGTGGCCGTGCCGCAGCAGCATGAAGCTGTGCAGCGAGTCGATGTCCCGGTCGGCCGCCTCGACGAACGCCAGCACGGCCTTCGACGAGACCCCCTGAGCCTCCGGGGCACTGCGCGGCAGGTCGGCGGCCCCGACACCGGTGCAGGCGACCAGGGCGAACAGGGCGGCGAGCGGGTAGGGTTTCATGCCGGGACCTCGGGGCGGGGCGACGTGACGGGATCGACTTAGCCCCGCGGCCGACTTCTGGCAAGGATTCTCGCGAGCGGCGTGCCGAGGCCGGCCGGTCTCCTAACGCAAACTGCTATGTTGACTGTCGCCGGCCGGCGGGATGCCAATGCGCGCACCAAGTCACCGCCGCCCACGCGGCGTGACAGCCGACGCCCGCCAGGTACCGAGATCGGCCCTCCCCCGCCGCTGACACGGAGATTCTCGATGAAGCCACCCTCCCGCGTCGCGTTGCTACTTCTTGCGGCGTGGCTGACCCTGGCGGCCCCGCCGTCGGCCCCGGCCCAAGACGCGAATTGGCCGCCCGCCAAGACGAAGGAAGGCGAGTTCACGGGGCGCAAGCTCGACACGCTGCAGCACGGGGTCCGCAAGGAGTGGGGCTACGCCGCGTCGCACCGGGACACGTTCCTGGTCCTGCACCCGAAAGTCGCCAAGCCCCGCGCGCCGCTCTACGTCGTCCTGCACTCCGCCGGGCACGACGTGAACTCTTGCCTCGCCTGCACGGCCAAGGTCGGCAACCACGACATCTACCACGCGCCGCTGGACTTCTACGCCTTGTACCTCGACTGCCGGGCCAACAAGGGCGACTGGTGGTGGGGCATCGAGAAGTTCAAGGGGTCCGAGCTTTGCCCGACCGAGAAGCGCGTCATCGACACGGTGAAGTGGGTGATCCAGGAGTACGGCCTCGACGGGGACCGCGTCTACCTGTGCGGCAACTCGATGGGCGGCAGCGGGGCGTTGGGCATCGGCGTCCGCCACGGCGACGTGTTCGCCGCGGTCAAAGCGAACGTGCCCGCCGGGGTCGAACACGTGTCCGACCGAATGGGCTTCGGCGCGAAGTCCGTCCCGGCGGGCGTCAGCCTGCCCGACCCGCCGGTCGTCATCGACTACTCCGCCCCGAACGACGGCTGGTCGAAGGGCCACGACGCGTTCGCCAAGGCGATGGCCGACCGCAAGTACCCGCTCGTGATGTACTGGGGGCCGTTCGGCCACGCCAACAACCACGCGCAAATCCTCAAGGTCAACGACCTGATCAACTCGTTCGACTGGCTCGCCGTCAAACGAAGCGACCCGTACCCAGTGTTCACCCACGCCTCGACCGACGACCCGCTGCCGTGGCCGGACCGGCTCGCCGAGAAGAAACCCGGCCAGGTCAACGCCTTCTTCCGGTGGGCGAATACGTCCGACACGCCGACGGCGCTCGAGATGAAGCTATCCCTGGTCAAGGCGTCGGACCTCACCACGACGTTCGCCGTACCGACCGAAGCAACCGCGGACGTGAGCGGGCGGCGGGCGCAGAAGCTGCGTGTCGCCCCCGGCGCGGCCGTGACGTGGGCGTTCGGCACCGCGAAAGGCACCGTGACGGCGGACGCCCAGGGGTGCGTGACCGTCCCCGGCCTCAAGGTCACGTCCGAGCCGATCACGCTGAGCGTCAGACTCGCGAATTAGACCCCATCGAAAGGCCGTTCGTCCCATGCGTCCATCCGACCCCAGCCGCCGCGTGTTCGTCCAGGCTTCGGTCGCCGCAGCCGGGGCGGCGGCCCTCTTCGGCGACCCGCTCCGCGCGCAACCGAAGGGGCCGGGCGGGAAGCTGCTGGCCTACGTCGGCACCTTCAGTTCCCCGCTGCGGGACACCCTGCCGACGCAGGTCGATTTGCCGCCCGGCAACGGCCGCGGCATCCACGTCTTCGAGGTGGACCGCGCAACGGGGGCGCTCACCGCCGCCGGGGTCCACGAGTCGGGCACCAGTCCCAGTTGCCTCGCGCTGAACGCCGCCGGCACCCGGCTGTATTCCGCCAACGAGACTGACCGCGTCGGCCCCGGCAAGGAGGGGACGGTCACGGCCCACGCCATCGACCGGGCGGACGGCAAGCTCAAGGCGCTCAACACGGTTCGCTCGGGCGGGGCCGGTCCGACCAACGTGAGCCTGCACCCGTCGGGCAAGTTCCTGTTCGTGGCCAACTACTTCGGCGGGTCGGTCGCGGTGCTGCCGGTCTTGGCCGACGGGCAACTCGGCGACCCGACGGATGTCAAGGTCGCCGGGGGCGTAGTCGGACCCGCGAAGTCGGCCAACGCCCCGCGCGGCAGCTTCGCGTGCAGCGGCCACGACCGGACGCACGCCCACATGATCCAGTCCGATCCGTCCGGGCGGTTCGTGCTGCATGTCGATCTCGGGCTGGACAGAATCTTCGCCTGGAACTTCGACGCGACCAAGGGCGTCCTCAGCGCGAACGACCCGGCCACCGTCGCGCTGCCGCCAGGTGACGGCCCGCGGCACTTCCACTTCCACCCCAACGGCAAGTGGCTGTACTCGGTCCAGGAAGAGGCCTCAACGGTCGTACTGTTCGACTACGACCCCGACGCCGGCCGACTCGCCGCCCGCCAGACTGTTTCGACCCTGCCGCCGGGGTTCGCGGGCAGCAACTTCTGCTCGGAACTCCTGGTTTCGGTTGACGGCAAGTTCGTCTACGTCGGCAACCGATTGCACGACAGCATCGGCGTCTTCGCCGTCGGACCGAAGGGGACGCTGACGCACGCCGGCGACGAGTGGACCCGCGGCAACTACCCGCGGAGTTTCGCCTTCGACCCGACCGGCAAGTTCCTCACCTGCTGCAACCAACGCGGCGACAACCTCACCGTGTTCCGCGTGGACGGCGCGACCGGCGGACTCGCGTTTACGGGCCACTACGCGCCCGTCGGCAACCCGTCCCACGTCGTGTTCCTCGACCTCGCCATGTCCGGATGAGCCGACTGCCTTCGACCGACCCTACCCGAACGGAGTGTCCCCATGCTCGCCACGCGGCTGCCCTTGATTGCCGGTTTCTTCATGGTCGGGGTCACGGCGACCTGGGCCGCCGACCCGCCCAAGAAAGTCGCGCCCGATCGCCTGAAGCTGTGGGACTCGCACGCGCCCCTCGGCGACGGCACCTTCGAGAAGGCGGAGGCGTGGGTCACCGTCCACAAGCCCGACAAGCCGAACGGGGCCGCCGCGGTCATCTGCCCCGGCGGCGGCTACGGCGGGCTGGTCACCGGGGCCGAGGGCCACGGCATCGCCGCGTGGCTGAACGCCCACGGGGTCACCGGGGTCGTGCTCGAGTACCGGCTGCCCAAGGGCCGGCCGTTCGTGCCGCTGCTCGACGCCCAGCGGGCCATCCGCACCGTCCGCGTCAACGCCAAGGCGTGGAACCTCGACCCGGCGAAGGTCGGCGTCGTCGGGTTCTCGGCCGGCGGGCACCTGGCCTCGACCGCCGGGACCCACTTCGACGGCGGTGACCCCGACGCGACCGACCCCGTCGCTCGTCAGAGCTGTCGCCCGGACTTCATGGTCCTGGTCTACCCCGTCGTCACGATGGGCGAAGCGACCCACGGCGGCTCGCGGGCGAACCTCCTCGGCGCGAAACCCGACGCCAAGCTCGTGACGCTTTTCTCGAACGAGACGCAAGTGACGGCGCAAACCCCGCCCGCGTTCCTGGCCCACGCCGCCAACGACAAAGCAGTCGTGCCGGGGAACAGCAAGGCGTTCTACGACGCCCTGCTCGCCCACAAGGTGCCGGCCAAGTACCTCGAACTGCCGTCCGGCGGGCACGGGCTGGACGGCTACAAGGGTCCGATGTGGGACGCATGGCAAACCCAGTCACTGGCGTGGCTCGGCGAGTTGAAGTTCCTCCCGAGGGCCGAGGAGAAGAGGTAGGCCGATCCGCCCGAAGTCGGTCGTGACTGGAGGGTGTCATCTCGACCGACGCGGCGGAACCGGGGCGACCGCCCTGGTGGCGTGCAACCGGTAGGCGAGTTCGAGGAGGAGTTTCTGCACCGGCCGGGCGACCGCCTTCGGTGACTGACGGGCGGCGGTGCGCGGGGGCGATTGGGTTGCGGTCATGTCGGCGTCCTCGGCGGGTGGTGGGTCCGTTCGGCGGGACGTAATGCACCCGGCGTGCCGAGGGCGAAGTCCGCGGGCCGTTGCAAACTCGACCGCCCCACAAGCGACCCAAACCGCCCGGCCCCGCGGGCCACCAGGGGCTTGCGTGGCCGCAGGTAAGAATTGCGTCGCGGGTTAGGGAATTCCGCCCGGCGGGTGCAGCCATACTCGGTCTCTGAGTGCTTCCGAGCGAAGCTCGACCTCGCGCGGGGCGTCGTAGAACAATTCCTGGGATTCCGCGACTCACCTGGGGCGCGGCGCGCCAACCCCTGGCGTGGCGTCGAACTCGTACCGGGGCACTCATGGACGACCCGGCCCTACCGCCGGAGGCCGAGGAGTCGATCGCCGCCGGCCTGCGCGCCGGCGACGCCGACGCCTGGGCGCGGCTCCACGACGCGTACGCCCCGCGCGTCTGGCGCACCGTCGCCCGGCTGCTGGGCTGCGACGCGGGCGTCGCCGACGTGGTGCAGGAGACCTTCCTGGCCGCGGCGCGATCGGCCCGCACCTTCGACCCGGCGCGCGGCCCCCTTTGGGCCTGGCTCTGGGGCGTCGCCCGCACGCAGTCGCAATTGCACCTGCGTAAGCAGGCCCGCCACGCCCGCGAGCGCGAAGCCTACCCGCGCGGTTGGGACGACCCGGCCCGCGGGCCGCTCGACGAGTTGCTGCTACGCGAGGGGGCCGACCTCGTGCGACTCACGCTGCTCGGACTCCCCGCGGAGTACGGCCGCATTTTGAGCGAGAAGTACCTGCACGCCGCGAGCATCGGCGCGATCGCCGCGGCGGAGCGGCTGAGCGTCGCCGCGGCGCGGTCGCGGCTGGCGCGGGCGCGCGAGGCGTTCCGCGCGGGCTTCCGCCGCCACGAACCGACGACCCCCCGCGAGGCCGCCCATGACCCCCGAAGCTGACGACGAGCCGGGCGGCCGCGTGGGCGACCTGCTGGCCCGCGGCCTGCCCCCCGGCCCGGACCCCGACGCCGAGCGGTTGGCGAAGTCGCGCGCCCTGAGCCTGGCGGCATTCAACGAACCCCCTTTGACCTCCCCCCGAAGGACCCGACCGATGACGCACCTCCTCCGCCTCGCCGGGGGCCTCGTGGCCGCCGGCCTGGCCCTGTTCGCGCTGACGTCCAACACGCCGCCGTCGCCCGACCCGCTGCGTCAAGCCCTCGACGAGGTCGCCGCGGTCGGCGGGCACTTCCGCCTCAATGAGGAGTCGCGCACACTCGACCTGTTCAGCCGCGCCGCGGACTTGCGCTTCGAGGAGACGCCCGAGCGCTACACGATCGTGCGCGGCGACACCGCCTTCGCCGTGGACGAGGCGGCCAACCGCTTCACGCCGCTCGATGCCCCTGAGCGCGACCGCCTGCGCGGCTCCGGGTGGGACGTGCGGGCTTCGGCCGTCGTCGGCGCGACGCCGCGCGACGGCGGCACCACGTACCGCCTCGACCCGCCGGCCGAGGTGGACCTCGACGCCGCCGGCAAGTTCGTCGCGCTGCGCCGCTTCGCCGCCGGCCGGCTCGTCGCCACGCTGACACTCCTGGCCAACGCCCCGCCGGCGGCCGACGACAAGTTCGCCCTCAAGGACACGCTCAGCGCGGACGGCCGCGTCGGCAAGGTCACCGACGTGCAGGGCCTCGCGAGTGTGAAGCCCGTCGGGGCGATGCGCTTCACGCCACTGCGGCCCAACACCCTCGTGCTGCCCGGCGACTGGGTGCAGGTGGACGGCCGCGGGGCCAACGCCGTGACCGTGCGCCTGCTGCCCGAGGCGACGCTGGTCGCCGGCCCCGGCACGCTCGTCGAGGTGCTCAAGCCGACGCGCCTGCGCCTGCTGCAAGGAGAAATCGAGGTGACGCCGGCCAAGGGCACGCCGGTCGAGTTGCTCGGCCCCGGCGACACGACGCTGACCCTCAACGAGCGCGGCTTTTACCGGCTCGCCGGCGACAAGCTCGCCCGCGTGCTCGCCGACCCCGTTTGGCTCAAGAGTTTGAAGGGCGCGTCGGTCAACGAAAGTCTCGGCTCGCTCGTCGCCCAGGTGGACGGCCGCGCCGTGCCGCTGACGGTGGGCGTTCACAAGGTGACCGTCGAGGTGCGCGACCAGATCGCCCGCACCACCGTCGAGGAGACCTTCGTCAACCAGACCCCCGCGACACTCGAAGGGGTGTTCCACTTCCCGCTGCCGCAGGATGCCTCGATCGCCGGCTTCGCCATGTGGATCGGCAACGAGAAGGTCGAGGCGGATGTCGTCGAGAAGCAACGCGCCCGCGAGATCTTCGAGACGATCCTGCGCGAGCGGCGCGACCCCGGCTTGCTGGAGTGGGCCGGCGGCAACCTCTTCAAGGCCCGCGTCTTCCCGATCTTCGGCCACAGCGAGAAGCGCATCTCGATCACCTACACGCAGGTGCTGCCGGCCGTCGGCGGCAAGGTCCGCTACTCCTACGCGCTGCAAAGCGAGATGCTGCGGCTGCACCCGCTCAAGGAGCTGTCGGTGAGCCTAACCGTCAACTCGGCGCTGCCGCTGAAGGGCGTCAGCAGCCCGACGCACCCGTGCCGCACCGCCTTCGCCGGCACGTCGGCCAAGCTCGAATTCGCCGCGCAGGAGTACACGCCGACGCGCGACTTCGAGGCGGTCATCGAGCTGGCCGACGCCGCGCCCGCCGTCACCATGATCCCGCACCGTCGCGGCTCCGACGGCTACTTCCTGCTGCAAGTGACGCCGCCCGCCCCGCCGCAGTCGGGCCGCGACCTCGTGTCGAGTGACGCCCCGCTGTCACTCGTGCTCTGGTGCGACACGTCGGCGTCGATCGACGCCGCGCAGCGCCGCGCCCAGGCCGCGCTCGCCGGGGCGCTGCTGACCGCGCTCACGCCGCGGGACACGTTCAACCTCGCCGCGACGGACGTGGAGACGCTCTTCGCGTTCGGCCAGCCGACGCCCGCCACCCCGGAGAACGTCAGCGCCGCCCGCGACTTCCTAGCCAGGCGCGCCTCGCTCGGCTGGTCGGACCTCGACCGCGGGCTGGCGGCCGTGCTGGCGCAGTCGGCCCCCGGCACGCACGTCGTCTACCTCGGCGACGGCATCGCCGGGACCGTCGAGGCCAACCCGCAGGCGGCCGCGGTGCGGCTCGACGAGGCGTACCGCGCCGCCGGCAAGCCGGTGACCGTCCACGCGGTCGCTTTGGGCAGCACCTTCGAGTCGGGCGTACTCACGAAACTCGCGTCGCTCGGCGGCGGGTCGAGCCGGCGGCTCGGCGGCGACCAGACCCCGACCCAAGTCGCCCTCGACATCCTCGGCGAGGTCACCCGGCCGCCGGTGCGCAACGTCAAGGTCGCGTTCACGGGCCTCAAGACCGCGCGGGTCTACCCGGAGGTCCTGCCGAACCTGACGCCCGGCACGCAGCAAGTCCTGCTCGGCCGCTACCTGCCGGAGGGCACCGACCAGGCGGGCGAGGTCGTCGTCACCGGGACGCAGGCCGGCCGCGAGGTCCGCTTTACCGCCCCGCTGACCCTCAAGGGTGACAAAGACGGCAACTCGTTCCTGCCGCGGCTCTGGGCGCGGCTGCACCTCGACAAGCTGCTCGAAGGCCAACAAACGCCGGCCGTCAAGGAGGACGTGGTGGCGCTGTCGGAGGAGTTCCACATCATGACGCCGTACACGTCGTTCCTGGTGCTGGAGAGCGACGCCGACCGGGCGCGCTTCGCGGTGACGCGCCGCTTCGGGATGCGCGACGGCGAGCAGTTCTTCGCCGACGGCCGCGACAAGGCGGCCTTCGCGCTGGCCCGCGAGCAGACGCGGCTCGCCGGCCTCTGGCGCGCCGGCCTGCGCCGCCAGGTGCTCAACCGCCTCGCGAGCCTCGACCGCACCCCGCTGGCTCCTAGAGCGCAAATCGTTCGCAACTCGACGGAGTACTTCAGGTCCGGGCTGGACCTCGGCACGTCGAACGAGTGGGGCGAGCACGGGCAAGCGTTCAACATGCCAACGGACGGCAACAAGCTGTACTACGAGAGCGAGTCGCTGGCGGTGGGGCGCTCCAAGTCGGAGTGGGGGTTCGATACGGACAGCTTCGGCCTTCCGGGACTGAAGGCCGCGGCAGCGGAGCCTCAGTCGGCCGCGGCCGCTCCCGACGAACCCGAACTGCGTTCCGGGGCCGACAAGGACCTGAAGAAGAGCCTGGAGGACAGCTTCGACGACGGCGAGACGATGGACCGCAAGGGGGACAAGCAACAGCGGGAAGCGGTCCAGTTGCAACTGGGCGACATGGACTTCGACTCCCCCGCGGGCGACCTCGCCGGCCTGCGTCTCGCGTCGTCCATGGGCCGCTACCGCGGCGTCAACCGGCGGGGGGAGCTGTCCGTCGCGGCCAAGGCCAAGCTGGGCAACGGCTACGGGTACGGCGGCTTCGGCCTGCCCGGCTACTACCGGCCCGCGGCGGCCTCGGCGCTCGATGCGCTGTTTCCCCCCCTGCCGCCGGTGCCGGCCGACGCGCCCTCGAAGTCGCCGTGGGGCAAGGCGGCGACCGAGCTGGCCACGCTCGTCTACCGCCGGCCGAGCCTCGCAACGTTGCCCGGCGGGCTGACGATCGAGCGCATCACGCGCTTCACCACCCCGCGCCAGGCAACCGCCGACGAGCGCGCCACCGAACTCGTCAGCCCCAAGCGCTGGGCCGCCCGCTACGCCTCGGACGCCAGGGCCACGACGATCGACTGGTGCGACGGCGTGACGCGCGTCGCGCTGAACGGCGCGTTCCAGCTCGCCCGCCGCCGCGACGGCAAGCCGGCCGACCTGACGCACCCGCCGGTCAACGGCTACGACGGCACCATGACGCCCCTCTGGGAGCAGTACGGCAACGCCGCGGCCGTCGAGGCGGGGTCGGTCCTGGTTGTGACCTCGGCCGACGGCAAGCACGTCGTCCGCGTCACGATCGACCCCATCAAGAAGGTCGTCACGAAGGTCGAGTCGAGCTACCAGGGCGCGCCCTCGACGACGGTGACGACCTACGCCGACTTCGTGCAGGTCCGCGGCCTGTGGTGGGCGACGGTGATCGAGACGGCAACGGCCGGCAAGGTGCAGAGCCGCACGACGCAGACGGTGACCGGGACGGCCGACGACGCCTTCGCCGCGGCCTACGCCGCGCTGACCGCGCCGCTGGCGAAGTGCGTCGTGCAGCGGCTGCCGGTGCCCAAGCTGGCCGCCGCGAAGGCCGCCCTCGCCGCCGGCAAGGCCACGGCCGATGACCGATTTACCCTGGCGCGGCAGGCGCTCGCCTTCCAGCGCTACGACGAGGCCAACGCCGAACTCGACGCGATCGACAAGCTCGAAGCCGGCAAGCCCGCGCTCGCCTGGCTGCGGGTCGCGCTGCAACTGTCCGGCCGCCGCAACGAGGAGGCCCGCCAGCGCATGCTCGCCGCGGTGCCCGACGTGCTGGCCCTGCCCGCGCCCGGCGACCGCGTCGCGCTCGCGCAGTGGCTCACCGGCCAGGCCGGCAGCGTCTTGAGCTACCCCGAGCAGCGGCAACTGCGCGACAAGCTCGCCGCGCCGCTGCTCGCCCTGCCGGTGGCGCACCCGACCCGCCGCGACTGGGTCACGCAGTACTACTACGCCCTGAACTACTCCGGCTTCGCGGCCGAGGCGTCCGAGTACCTGAAGGCCCGCGTCGCCGAGGACCCGGCCCACTTCAACCTCCGCGTCCTTTACGTGCGGCACCTCTACGACCGCGGCGAGCGCGACGCGGCCGTCGCCGGGTTGCGGGAGCAACTCGCCGCCAAGGACGCCTGGGACAAGTACGAGGTCGATCAGTTCTACGCGATGCTCGCGGAGTTCCAGGAGCGCGAGGGCAAGTTGCCGGCGAAGCTCGACACCCTCGCCGCCTGGCTCGCGGCCGACCCCGAGTCCGAGGCTGCGGCGTGGCAAACGCTCTCCGCACTGGTCCGCACCGACGCCGAGCCGAGGGCCGACGCGCTGCTGCGGCAGTGGGTCGCCGACGCGGCGGCCGCCGAGCCGACGCCCGCGCAAGTCAGCAAGGCCCGCGCCGCGCTGCGGCACGCCGGCGGCCAGGGCGAACGCCTGCAAACCGACCGGCTCGACCCCCGCTGGCTGCCGCTGCTCGCCGAGGCGGCCCGCACCGACTTCGCGCGGCCGACGCCGCGCGGGCTGGCCGAGTTGGTGCTGAACAACAACTTGTTCCAGCAGACCGACGCCGGCAAGGCGCTGCACCTCGAACTCTTCGAGCGCGTGCTGGCCACGGTCGCCGACCGCACGCCGACCCGCCTCGACGCCGACTTGCAGTGGCTCAACTCGACGCCGAACTTCCCGGAGCGTGACCGCTGGGTCAAGCTCGCCGCCGCGGTCCAGGCGCGCTGGGCCGCGACCGCCGACGACGAGGCGAGGCACCGCCTCGGCGCGCGGCTCGACCAACTCTTGCGCCAGCGGCTCGGCGCTGAGGAGGTGCTGGCGTTCGCCCGCGAGCGGCTGAAGTCCGGCCCGGCCAGGCACCGCCGCGAGTACCAGGCGCAACTCTTCGACGCGCTGCTGGGCACCGGCTGGAACGAGGCCCGCGTCGAGGAGGCTTACGACCTGCTGCCGGCGTTCCTCACCGACGCCGACGGCAAGCCGGCCCCCGCCGCCGCGGCCGCCCGGCTGCTGCGGCTCGACGACTGGGCGCTGCAAACCCGCGACGCGCACCTCCAGGGCGAGTTGAAGAACCCCGAGTTGCTGACCCGCCCCGCGCTCAAGGCGGCCCGCGCCGAGGCCACCAAGCAGGCCCGCGGAGAGGCGATTGCCCGGCTGACGAAGCGTGAGGCGGCCTACCCCGCGCCGCTGAAGTCGTGGGCGAAGCTCGAACGCCTGACGCTCCAGGCGCGGCACGACGCCGACCCCAACGCCGTCGCCGCCGAGGCCTTCGCGCTGTTAGGCGACGCCCCGCTGGCGGTGCCGGCCGAGGACTCCGAGGAGGAGTTGACCCCGGACCGGGTTCTCGCCTTCGAGTTGCAGGCCCGCGCCGTGACTCTGGCGATGCACGCCGCCACCCGCCAGGCCGCCAAGCCCGCCACGGTCGCCCGGCTGCGCCAGTTCCTCGACGCCGGGGTCGCCGCGCAGCCGAAGCACGACGGCTGGAAGCAGGCGAAGTACGACCTGCTGCTGGCGCTCGACCTGCCCAAGGACCTCGAAGAGAGCCTGACGGCGTGGGCCAAGGCCGGAGACCCGACCGCCCGCTGGCGCACAGCACTCGGCCACCTGCTCGCCGAACTCGGCCGTTTGAAGGAGGCGATCGCGGTGTTCGAGTCGATCAAGGAGATTGACGCCGCCGCCTACGGCCGGTCGATGGCCCTCGCCCGGCTCTACTTGGCCGTGGACGACAAGGCGAAGCACGACGCGGCGAAGGCCGACGCCTACCGCCAACTCGACGAACACTCGCTGGCGCAACTGCTGCGCGGCAAGTACCAGCGCTGGCAGCCGCGCCAGGGCTACGCGCTGCCGACCGAACTCGACCCCGAGACGCTGCCGATCCTCGCGGCCCTCGTCGAGAAGCTCACCGGCGTGGACAACTACTTCGGCTACGTCCAGGGCCTCTACCAGGCGTCGAAGGACTTCCGCATCCCTGCGACCGTCGCCGACGCGACCCTCGGCCAGACGGCCGGCAAGGTGTACAGCGTGGTCACGCGGATGCAGGGGCTGCTCAACGACATCCGCGACGAGGCCAGCGCCGACACGGTGTTCCAACGGATCGAGGCGCTGCGGCCCAAGGCCAAGTCGCCGACCGACCTGCGGGCGCTCGACCTGCTGGCGATGCAGGGCCACCGCCGCGCCGCCGAGGTCAAGAACCAGCCGGGGCCGCACGCCGAGTTGGCGCTGGCCGCTTTCCGCCGCGCCTTCGACCGCCCGTGGGCCGAAGGCGAGAAGGTGCTGATGGCGCGGCTGCTGCGCGACTTCGGCAACGTCACGCCGGAGGCCCTGGCCGCGGAGCGGCTGCGTGAGCTGAAGGCCCTCGCCGACGCCGCCCCACAGGGCACCGCCGAGCGACTGGAAATTACGGAGTGCTACGCAGTGGCCCTGCGCGACCGGGGCCAGCCCGCCGACGCCATCGCTGTGCTGGCCCCCGCGCTGGCGCAGTACCTCGCCGCGCTCAAGGGCGTGTTCCCGACGGAGGCGTTGTCCGCCGCCGCGACTTTGGCCGGCTGCCACGAGGCCCGCAAGGACTACGCCGCCGCCGAGAAGCTGTGGTTCGGCTGGCGCGACGCGGCGGCCAACGCCCAGGTCCGCCTCGCGGTCACGAACGCGCTCGACCGCCTATACACGGCCGCGTTGCAGAACGACGGCGAGGTGTCGCTGGGCCGCGGCGAGACGCTGTACGCCGCGCTGCTCGGCCGCCTGAACGCCCGGCTCGCCAACCCCGAGTCGAACGAGCGGTCGCAGACGCTCAACGCCTTCTCGTCGCTGTTCGACATCGCCGCGTCGAAGA
>JAYTUC010000306.1:0-14265 GCA_043744775.1 Fimbriiglobus sp.
TCAGGGTGACGGCGATCTTGGTCGGCGGCGGCATCGCAACTCCTCGGGGGTCGGGGGAGTTGTAGCGATGGCACAGACTAGCCGCAACGGAGTACTAGAACCCGCCCGCTCACGCAGGCGGCTCGCCAGGAGTCGCCTGCGGCGGAGCCGCGGAGTCTCTTGAGGTTGCACTACCAAACGTGAGGGCTTAGCCGTGACCACACTTGACCGCCTGCGACTCCTGGGCTTCGCGGGCACCCGCCCCGACCCGTCCGCGGAAGTCGAGCGCCTGGAGCGCCTCGTCGGGGTGCCCCTGCCGGCCGACTACCGCGACTTCCTGCTCTCCGTCGGGGGCGGGTACGTCGATGCCCTGTCGCCGTGCGACGGCCCGACGCCGTTCGGCGACGCCATCTGCGTGACCTCGCTGCACAGCGCCGAGGAGGCCGCCGACCTGCTCGACTCGAACGTCACGCCCCGCAACATGGTGTGCGTGAGCTTCGGGCACGGCGGCAACACCGGGTGCCTGTCGGTCGCCGGCCTGGACCGCGGGCAGGTGTTCGCGCTCGACACCGACATGCGGTACTTCTGGGGCGAGGAACGAATCGCGAGTTGGCCCCACCTCGACCCGTCCATCAAGGACTTCTTCCGGCGGCGCGACGCCGACGAACTGCCGCGGCGGCCGTGGGGCTACGAGAACTGCTACCGCATGGCGGACTCGTTCACGCAGTTTCTGGAGCGGCTGCGTGGCCCGGACGCCGGGGGAGTCCCCGGCGAGCCGTCCGCGTGAGCGGGGGTTTTCTAGACCCGCGAGCGCTTGGAATCCCCCCGCCGACGCGGACGGCTCGCCCGGAACGTCTCCGATTTCCCCGGCACGGCGGCGTTTCTCGCCCTACGCTTGCCGCGCACGGGTGCCCCCACTCCTTGGGTCAGGCGGACACAATGGTCGGGCGGGTCTTCCTCGGGCGGTACGAAGTGCAGCGGCTCCTCGGCGAGGGCGGGATGGGCCGCGTCTACCTCGCCCGCCAGACCGACCTCGGCCGCCAAGTCGTCGTCAAGGTCATGCACGACCACGTCGCCGCCGACCGGCGCTTCTGCGAGCGCTTCCAGCGCGAAACCCTCGTGATGGCCCGCTTCCACCACCCCCACGCGGTCACGCTCTACGACGCGACGTTGAACGACCCCGCCGGGCCGTGCATCGTCATGGAGTACGTCCGCGGCGTCAACCTCGAGGCGCTACTCGCCAAGACCGGCCGCATGACCGCCCCGCGCGTCGCCCGCATCGTCTACCAGCTCTGCGAGGTGCTCCAGGCCGCCCACGACGAGGGCATCATCCACCGCGACCTGAAGCCCGCCAACCTGATGATCACCGACCCCGACACGCCCAAGGAGCGCGTCAAGGTCATGGACTTCGGCCTCGCGAAGCTCATCGACGACCCCGCCACGCACAAGGTGACCGACACCAACGTCGATTTCGCGGTCGGCACGCCCGGCTACATCGCCCCGGAGCAGGTCCGCGGCGAGACGATGGACCACCGCGGCGACCTCTACTCCGTCGGCGTGATGATGTACGAACTCCTCACCGGCCGGCTGCCGTTCTTGGGGGCCAACGGCATGGACGTGCTGCTGGCCCACGCGACCGAGGCCCCGCCGACGTTCGCCGAGATCGGCCTGCCCCACTGGGTGCCGCGGGCCGTCGAGGAGGTCGTCTTCGCGGTGCTGGAGAAGTCGCCGGAGGACCGCCCGCAGTCGGCCCGCGAACTGTCGGAGAGGCTGGCCGAGGCGCTGCGCCACAGCGAGGAGCGCCCCGCCCCGCGCTCGGTCTCCCGGACGACGCCCGCGCCGATGGCCCCGGCCGCGCGCGACCTGCCCAGCTCCGAGACCTTGATCCCGCTGGAGACCGACGCCGAGTACCGCCACCGCTCCGACACCCCGACCGACGGCCTGGGCGGCGAGCCGGTGGACTTCACGGCGCTGAACTTCCGCGTCGAGGCGTGGATGCCGGAGGTGATCGCGATCCGCAAGTTGCGGGGGTTCGTGCACGACTGCGGCGGCGAGGTGCTCGAGAACGCGCCGGGCCTGGTGCGCGTGCGGCTGGGTCAGGGCCGCACCCCCGCGACGACCCTGGCGTGGTTCGGCCTGGGCCGCCGCTCGGCCGGCCCGATCGAGATCGAGTTGCGGCTGACCCGCGCCGACTCGCGGCAGGAGAACGTGCTGACCATCGACGTGCGCTTCCCGGCGTCGCACCCGAGCCTGCTGTCGGACGCGGCCTGGAAAGGCCGCTGCACGAAGCTGTACATCGAGCTGCGCGCCTACCTCATGGGCGGCGGCTGAACCGAAGGTTCCGGGCGACGCGCCTCGCGGCACGTCCAGGCGAGCCGCTTGCGTCAGCGGGCGGGTTCCAGGCCTCCCAGGGTCAGCGCACTTCCCGGTCACGCCGTCGGATTGCCAGGGGTCGCAGGCGTAGCGTGGCGTCGGATCCAGAGGCAACGCCGCGGTTATCCGCACGCTCGACCTGCCAGCGGCAGCATCCCGGCCGGTCAGAACTCAGATGCGTCGATAGGCCTGATGCTATCCGAGGTACCGGCCCCATCGAATCGGACGCGGTGCAGGAAGTTCGACAAGCACAACGTCGGGTGGACCGCCTGCCAGTTGATCCGCTCTGCAGTCACTCGCGGGACTAATGCCGACGCGATCGGATCGAGTCGCAGGTGACCCGTTCTCAAATCCGGGCGAGTGCGGTGGGCGGTGACGACGGCGGACTCCACCGGGAGCAATGCGAGGAGTTCGCGGGCGACACGCAGCAGAGAGCCGCAGACGTACTCACTGTAAAGCATGTCGTAGTCTCGCGCTGGCATCGCCTTGATCGAGAGCGCGCCGCTCGCCAAAACCCGCTTGGTGAAGCGGGGCACGACACCGTCCGCCCCAGCGTCGAAGTCCGCCCGAACAACGCCGTGACGGGGCACCGAAAGCCGGAGCGACTGGAAGGCGGCCGGCAAGTCCGCAAGCTCCGCCAACTCTTCGACAGCAGAGGCGTATGCGTCCGGGTCGCCCGCGAGGACCAAGCCCGCGAAGTCGCTCGACCGCCGACTGGCGGCGACGGCCTCATGATGTTTTTTCGCCGCATCGGCGTAGTCGGCGCGGTCGCGGTCGCGGGCGACACTGATGCCGCCCCGGAGTTCCTCACGCCGATCCCCGCCTCTCGCCAAGAACCAGTCCCAGAAGGTCGGCCGGTAGTTAACCACTGCTAGTCGGGAGCGTTCTTCCCAGTCGCGGCCCGGCACCGGGACGGCAATTGGAAGAGGTTTGAGGACCGCCTGCCAGTCCCAATTCCGGCCACAGTCGCGGTGGACGGAACCTAGTGACTCGATGAACTCTACGTGTTCCTCCACTTCCGAGATCGCGTGGTCGAGTCGGGCTGCCCGCAAGTCGGCCAGTCGCTGCTTCTCTTGGGTTCTCCTGTAACGCTCGGCTTCACGGGTGGCCCGCCGCCCATCCGCCTCGATCTGCCGCAGGACGCCTCGCCAACCCATGATCCGCCCCCCTGTCACTTCATCGTGGGAATTAGGACCCCACGCGGCAAGAAAGGCCATTCACTTCCGCTCGCCGATAACGTCGGCGTCGGCTCTTCGCCCGGCGGTGTCGGTTTCAGTTCATCGTCATCGACCAAGGCGCGATGAACCCTACTGCACCGAGGAAACTCTCACCCAGCAGCGCCAGAACCCACCCGCCCCCCTACTCCAGCGTGAAGCCGGTCATCTGGTAGATGTTGCGGCCATCGACCGTGAGGTAGCCGTTGAACGTCAGCCGCCGGGCCACGTCGTCGGCCGCCGTCACTTCGAGGTAGACCGTCACCACGCGGTCGCCGGGGACGACCTGGCCGCGGTAGACCCAGTCGTGCTTGCGGTTCAACGCTACGGTCTGCCAGCCGGCCGCGGGGGCGGTGCCGTAACGCTGGAAGGCGACGTACTTCGCCAGTTGCAGGAAGGATTCGAGGCCCAGCGAGCCGGGCCAGACGGGGTCCTGGTAGAAGTGTGCCGCGAAGAACCACATCGACGGGTCCACGTCAATATGCCCTTGCACCACGCCCAGGTTCTTCGAGCCGCCGGCCGGGTGGTAGCCGTCGATCACATCGACCATGCGCATCATCGGCGCGGGGAACGGCGACTCCGACGGCAGCCGGCCCGACTGGAACTGGCGGTCGGCGCGCTGCTCCGGCGTGAACTGCGGCAACTTCGCCGTCGGCATGCCGACCTGATTCTTCAGCGCCTCCTTGGCGAAGAAGCCGAAGTAAGTCGTGCCCTCGTAGACCTTGCGGCCGCGGCTTGTCACCGACATCGTGTAGTGCTGGATGATCATGCCGGCCGAGTTCGACACCTGCGTCATCGTGACGTTGATCGTCAGGGTGCCGACCGTCGGCGTCACGGCCAGGAACTGCGTGGCGCTGCCGCCGAGGTTGCGGAACGAGATGTCCGTCGGGCTAGTCAGCGCCGAGCCGCAGTAAGCCGCCAGCCAGCCGCACGGCTGCAACGCCACCTCTAGCAAGACACTGAACGGCATCAACTCGCTGCGGTTCTCGCCGAAGTACCAGGCGTCCGGCGGTACGTCGTACTGCGCCTCGCACGACGCGCCGGCGACCAGCACGAACGGCGCGCCGGTCACGGCGGTGACGCGGTCGAGGAACTGGAACGGCGGGCCGGGCAGCCGGGCGAGCTTGCGCGGCTGGTCCTGGTCGAAAATCCTGTACGGCGCGCCGAAGCCCTCCGACGGGTCGCCGTTGGAGTACGCCATGATCTTGTCGCGGCCGTACAGCGCCGGCTTGGCCTCGTACTCGACCCCGACCGTCCGCGCCGGCGGGGTCATCATGATGGGGTCGGGCCGCTCCCAGGTCGCTTCGAGTTGCCCCCGGCTCAACCCGCTCATGCGCAGGCTCAGGTTCGTGATCTCGACGATCGGCTTGCCGTCGGCGTACATCAGCGCGTCCGCGACGCAGTACGGCTCCGGCCGGTAGCCGAGTTCCTTGACGCTGATCTCGTAGGTGACGAACTTCGTCGATTGCAAGACCTGGCCGCGGCACTTCAGGCGGCTGCGGACGCCGGTGACCGGCTCGCAGACGACCTCGCCGTCCTCGCCGACCCAGCCCATGCGCATGAGTAACACGCGCAACGTGTGCAGGCAGCACTCGTACATCAGCGTTCCGGGCATCACCTTGTCGTCGATGAAGTGGCACTCGATGAACCACTCCTTCGGCTGGATGTCGTAGATGCCGCGCACGAAGCCGAGCCCGAAGCGGCCGCCGGTCGGGTCCACCACCGGCACGCGGTCGAGCAGCCGGACCATGCCGGCCGGGAGGCGCAGCGGGTTGCGCAGCGGCAAGTGGGCGAAGGCGGGACCGAACGCGCCGACGTAGTCGCCGTTTTGCAACGCCGTGACTTGCGCGTCACTCAAGCTCCCGGCGGGCAGCGTGACGAACGGCCGCCAGTCGTCGGGCCTCTTGCCGGGCACGGCGACCTTGTCGAGCTTGGTGTGGACGATCCCCTGCCCCGCGTTCAAAGCGGCCTGCGTGAAGAAGCCCGCCACCCCGTTCTGCATCGTCAGCACCGGCTCGCCGTTGACACTGCCCTCGAAGCGGAAGCGGAACAGCCAGGCGTCGGCCTGGTTGAAGAAGCTATCGACGTGGATGTCGTAGACGATCGTCTCGCCGACCTTGGGCAGCCCGCGGTGGAACGTTACGACCGCGTCGAGCAGCCGGTAGACCGCCAGGCCCTTCGTCTGGAGATCGACGCCGAGAAACCCCGCGAGGAACAGGTCGGCCTGCCCCGCCTCGACGGTCACACTCACCGGGCAGCGGCCGGCGTCGAGGTACCAGCGGCCGGCGTGAACCGCGTGGTCGGTGACGACGCGGCCGGACGCCATCGACAGCGCCTCGCCCTCGATCGAGCGGATGTTGTCCACGAGCATGAGCGGGCCGTCGGGCAGCCGCACGCGGGTCGGGAAGGCGTCGATCGCGGCGAAGGTCGGCCCGAGCACGTCGCCGATTTTGCCGCGGGCGTAGCCGAAGCACTGCGCGGTGGTCAGCGACCGCGGCGGCTGCGCGCCGGCCCACGGCGCGAAGCCCGCGGCGTCGGGGTCGGCGGTCAGCGGCTTGCGCACGGTGTCGAGGATCGACACGACTTGCGTCGGCAGGAGTGCGCCGGCGTCGGGGGCCACTGCGTCGGGGGCGTCAGGGGCGTCGGGGGCGGCGTCGTCGTCGTCCTGGCCGAGGAGTTGCGCCATCAGCTTCGACCGGATGTCGTTGGCCGCGGCGGCGGTCTCGGTCGCGTGGGATTGCGTCTTCACGTAGGCCTCGTGGGCTTGGGCGGTGGCGTCTCGTGCGGCGGCCTGGGCGACCGCGGCGTCGGGCGGGAGCGTCGTCGCCCAGCGCACCGCCTCGGGGTCGGGGACGCCGACGGTCACCGGCAGGGCGGTGCGCGGCGCGGTCGTCGGCACCGACACGACGGCGCGCGGCCGGGCCGGGGCGGGGGTCAGCGCGGGCAGCGCCGACGGCGGGGTATCGACGTTGATCGGCGTCAGGTCGAAGTCGCCCGCCTCGGCGACCTGCGCCACCTCGGCCAGCACCAGCGGCACCAGTTCCGACTCGGGCTCGACGGGCGGCAACTGGAAGCCGACGTCGCTCCACTCCTGGGCCGGCTCGGCGGCCCGCCGCGGCACGGTCACCGGGGTCACCGGCGGCGTCGGCCTCGGCGTCACCCCGACCGGCGCGGCGGCGGGCGCGGGGACTCGCGGCTCGGACTTGGGGGCCGGCCGCGGCAGCCACGGGGCCGGCGGGGCCTCCGTCGAGGCCAGGCCGACCGGCACGCGCACCTGCGGCCTCACCGACCCGACCGGCGCGGCCTGGTGCCCGGCCACCGGCGACGGCCCGCCGTAGAGGCGCGTCAACTCCAGCGGCACCCGCTCCGCGATGAGCGCGGCGACCGCCCGTAGCGTCAGCGACACGCCGTCTTGTCGGGCGACGCAGACGGCCCGCGCGAGGTGCGGCCGGCCGGCGAGCGTCGCGGCAATCATGCGGGTCGCCGAGTTGCCGGGGCCGACCTCGACGAACAGGCGCACGCCGTCGCGGTAAGCGTTGTTGACGACCGCCGGGAAGTCGATCGTGTTCAGCAGCCCCGCGGTGATCGAGTCGGCCGCGATCGCCGGCGTCGGCTTGTACGGCCGCGCGAAGGCCCCGCTATACACCGACAGGCCCGGCGGCGGCGTGGTGGGCAGCGTGTGCAGTTCGCGGTACGGCCCCTGCACCGGCCCGCCCGCCTCGCAGTGGGCGAGCGTCACGCCGGTCAGCGGCAGGAACGCCTTGCCGGGGAACTCCGCCGCGAGCGCCTCCACGTCGGCGCGCAGGCCGCCGACGACGCACTCCGTCGGGGTCGTGGCGATGAGCAAGTAGGCGCGGCCGCCGGGGCGCAGCGCGGCGCGGACCTCGTCCGGCGGCGCGGCCAGTACCCCGGCCAGCCAGTCGATCGCCTCCCCCGGCGGGGTCTGGTAGAACGCCCGCGCGGCGTCGTAGGGGGGTGCCAGGTCGCTGCCGAAGAGCGTCGAGTTCTCGATGCGCGCCAACATCTCGTCGCGGTCGCGCCAGACGCGCAGGCCGAACAGCCCCGACGACTCGCCGAGGCTCTGGCCGAGCATCGCGTCGGGCTTGAACCCCAGCCCGACGAGCAGGTCGCTGGTGAGCGTGCCGAGGGCGACCTGGCCGAACAGGAAGTCCTTGGCCGTCGCGGCCTTGGGGATCGCCTCGGCCCAGAACAGGCCGGGCGCGTACTGGCTGCGCAGGCGGCGGCTCTCGGACTGCTGGCGGCGCAGCACCTCCGGCCAGTGGCCGGCCACGTCGCGGCCCATGCCGGCGAACTGGCTGCCGGAGCCGGGGTAGACGAACGCCAGCCGGCCGCGCACGCCGACCCCCGCCGGCCCGGCGGCCGCGCTGGTGAGCGGCTGGGGGTTGTAGAACACGCGGTCGCGCAGCGCCGGCCGCGCCTCGGGGCCGTCGGCCCCCGGCAGCGGCGACTCGGGCCTGGCTTCGAGGTGCGCCCGCGCCGCGGCGACTTGCTCGCGCAGCTCGGCCGGGCTGCGGGCGACGAGCGCCACGGCGCGGCGGCGGTTGGCCGCCGGCGGGGCGCGCAGCACCCACTCGCGGGCCAGGAACTCGACGGCCGCGGCGGCGGGCGTGGCGTCGAGCCAGCCGGCCAGCTCGGCGAGCCGCCCGGCCAGGTCGGCGGCGGTGTCGCCCTCGACGGCGAACAGCGCCTCGGGGCGCGCGCCCAGCGGCTGCAGCCGCTCCGGGTCGGCGGTCGGGTCGATCAGCGTCACGGCGTCGACGACCTGGGGCGACTCTTCGAGCACGAAGTGGACCGCGGAGCCATCGACGCCGGTCGCGGCGACGATCGCGCGGCGCGGGGCGTCGGCGTCCTTGAGCCAGTAGCGCGGGGCGGCCGAGGCGTGGCAGCGCGGCCGCGACGCCGCCAACTCGGGCCGCAGCCCGGCCGGGTCCACCGTCGGCGGCAGGATTTGCTGGTAAAGTGCTAAGCACGCCTTGATCAGCCCGGCCGCGCCCCCCGCGGCCCCGGCGTGGCCGACCTGCCCGCGCACCGCCGAGAGCGTGGCCGGGGTGGGGCGCGCCTTCGCCTGCAAGACCGCGGCGAGCGCGTCGGCCTCGGGCCGGTCGTCGAACGGGCTGCCGGTCGCCGCGACCTCGAAGTATTCGACGCCCGCCGGGTCCACCCCGGCGTCAGCGCAGGCCCGCACCAGCGACGAGGCGTAGGCGGCCGCGTCGGGCGCGAGGCCCTCCGGGCTGCCGCCGCACGCCGCCCCGACCCCGCGGATCACCGCGTACACCCGGTCGCCGTCGCGCTCGGCGTCGGCCAGCCGCTTGAGGACCAGCGCCCCGGCCCCCTCGCCCGGCAGCACGCCCGCGGACGCCGTCTCCAGCGGGGCCGACCGCCCGGTCGGCGAGTACGGCCGCTGGGCGTCGGTCGCCCCGACCGCCCGCGGGTCGCCGGCCAGATCGACGCCGCCGCAGACCGCCCGGTCGAGCTCGCCACTCCGCAGCGCCCTGACGGCGAGCTCGACGGCCCGCGCCGCGGAACTCTCCTCGCTGCACACCGTGAAGCTCGGCCCGCCGAAGCGGAAGGTCCGCGCGATGCGGCTCGCGGCGATGCTACCGAGCGCCCCCATCGTGCGGTTGGCGTTTAAAGGCGGGCAGACCGAGTCGGCCAGCAGGTCCGGCCACTCCGCCGACGAGAACGTGGGCGGCGTGCCGTCCGCCGACGCCTCGCGCCGGCGCGGCGGCCGGGTCGTGAGTGCCTTGAGCTTCGCGCTCCAGCGCAAGTGGTAGTTGGTCGTGTTCAGGTCGAGGCCCAGGCCGACGAACACGCCCGTGCGCGGGTCGCCGCCGGCCGCGGCCGCCTCCGCGTCGGGCGCGGCCCCCTTGCAGTCGTCCAGGGCCGCGGCGGCGACTTGCAGCATAAGCAGTTGCTGCGGCAGCATCTCGCCGAGTTCCTTGGGCGGGATGCGGAAGCGGTCGAGCGGGACGACCAGCTCCTCGACGAAGAAGCCCGGCGGGCCGGCCGCGTCGCCGGGGAGGTGCCCCGTCGCCTTGGGCGTGGGGTCGGGCTGTTGGCCGCCGCCGAGCGCGAATTCCTGGAACGCCCGCAGGCCGGCCCACGGCCCGAAGTGCGCCGCCAGCCCGACGACCGCGACCGGCCCGTTCGCCGTCAGGTCGGGGCCGGGGTCGCTCGCCGCGGTGGTGCCGTTCGCGCTCACCGCGCCGTTGCCGATGGCGTCCGAGTGGCGCGTGATGAGGTCGTTGAGCCGGGCCATGAGCCGCGACGGCGGCAGCGACGGGGTGGTTGCGGTCGGCTTGGCCCTCAGCAGTTGCGACGCGGTGCCGGCGTAGGTCTGCCCGACGTACTCCTCGACGAGCAGGTGCCCGTTGACCCCGCCGAAGCCGAAGCCGCTGACCGCGGCGCGGCGCGGCAAAGTCGGCCGCCGCGGGTCCCACTCCTCGAGCTGCGACGCGACCCTCAGCGGCCCGCCGGCATAGGCCAGCTTGGGGTTCGGCGTCTCGAAGTTCGCCTGCGGCGGCCGGGCGCGGTGGCGGATCGCCAGCAGTACCTTGACCAGCGCGGCCGCCCCCGCCCCGGTGAGCAGGTGGCCGACGGTGGACTTCACCGAGCCGATGACGCACTGCCCCGGCTTCCACGCCCCCTCGGCCTCGCTGCCCCACAGCTCGCGCAGGCTCTCGAACTCGACCGCGTCGCCGACCGGCGTGCCGGTGGCGTGGCACTCGATGAGGTCGGGGGCGTTGGGCTTCCAGCCAGCCTGCGCGTAGGCCGACCGCATCGCCCGCAACTGCCCCTCCTTGGCCGGCGCGAGCAGGTTGCCGTGCATGTCATTCGACACGCCGGTGCCGCACAGGATGCCGTGGATGTCGTCGCCGGCGCGCAGCGCGTCGGCCAGCCGCTTCAGCACGAACACGCCCGCCCCCTCGCCGACGACCAGTCCGTCGGCCGCGGCGTCGAAGGGCGAGCAGCGGCCGCTCGGGGACAACGCCCGCAGTTGCGCGAAGCCCATCTGCGTGTAGAGGCAGTCCGGCCGCGACGCGCCGCCGGCGAGCATCGCGTCGGCCCGCCCGGAGAGCAACTCGTCGCAGGCGAGTTTGAGCGCGTAGATCGACGAGGCGCACGCCGCGTCGAGGGTGAACGTGCCGCCGCCGACGCCTAGCGACTTCGCCAGCAGCCCGGCCGGCAGCCCGGCGACGTAGCGGTTCAGCGGGTGAGTCCGGCGCGGCTCCGGCGGCAGCCCCGCCGCCCGGTTGACACGGTAGCCGAGGTACTCGCGCGCCAGGTCGGACGCCTTCTCCGTGGGCAGGCAGATGTTGCCCAGCACCACGCCCACGCGGCGCGGGTCGAGGTCGCGCGTCACCGCGGAGCGGTAGGCGCGGGTGCCCACGTCGAGCACCAGGTGGAACAGCGGGTCGAGGCCGGCGAGCAGGTCGGGCGGCAGACCCACGTCGGCCGCGGCCACGTCGAACGGGTCGAGGTAGTAGCCGCGCGTCGAGTAGACCGCGTCGGGGTGGGCGATGCGGGGGTCGCGGCAGGCCTCCGGCGGCAGCAGCCAGCGGCCGTCGGGGACCTCGCGCGCGCCATCGACGCCGGCGGAGACGTCGTCCCAGAAGCTGTCGAGGTCCGACCCCGCGCCGGGGAGGCGCGCGGCCACCCCGACAATCGCGACGCGCTCGGCCGCAGGCATTCGCAGGACTCCGGGGGCCAGCCGACGCCCCGCGGAGTGGCGGGGGCGGCCGAGTTGGGGTTGTGGCTACTTGCGGGCGGCCAGGGTGTTCCGGCGGAACGACTGGGCCAGGTTCGCGTCGATCATGCACTCGAAGTCTTGCAGCCGCGCCACGACGACGCCGGCCGCGTCGAGGAAGTCCATGTCGGCGCGGGCGAACGTGCCGTTGTCCCGCGTCACCCGGATCACGACCTTGACCGGGGCGGCCGGGAACGAGCGGCGGTACTGCCGGTAGCGGCCCACGAAGCACGGCAGCGACGCCGCGCCGTGCTGCGCGAGGCTCCAGAGGATCATCAACTGGAAGGCCGCGTCGAGCACCATCGGCTCGGCGACCCACGACGAGCGCAGCGGGTTCGTGAACCACTCGCTCGGCGGCGCGGCCGGGTAGGCGGTCGCCACGACGGCCAAGTCGGTCAGCCCGGCGACGCCCTCGATGGCCTGCAGGTCCGGGCCGTGGAACAGGAAGTGCCGGTAGATCTCGTCCACCGTGTGCGGGTACGGCGCGACCGACGGGTCCGGCTCGGCGGCCGGCGCGGCGGGCAGCTTCGCGGTGAGCAGCACCTCGGCGCGCGAGAACGGCACCTCGCGGCCGTTGCGCGGCAGCCCGCGCAACTCGACGACGACGACGAAGAAGTCGCCGTCGCGGACCGCCTTGCCGCTGTACGCCTTCAGCACGGTCGTCGCCCCGTCGTCGGTCTTGACGCCGCGCGTGACCCGCAAGGCGTTCAGGCCGTGGAACACGAGGCCGGGGTTGTTGTGCAACGCGGCGTGGGCGATCCACTCGATGTGGACTGCCATCGGCAGCACCGCGTGGTGGTCGAGGACATGCGACCGCAGGATCGGGTGCGTGGCGATCTCGATGGTGCGCTCGAAGACGAACCCCAGGTCCGGCGTCGGGGCGGTCGTCGCCGGCGTGGCGGGGTAGGCGGTCGTCGCGCCGTTCGTGGGCGGCGTCGCGGTCGCCAGGGCCGGCGCGGTGCCGGAGCCGTTGGCCGACATCGCCGGCAGCTTGGTGGTGCGGTTCGCCTTACCCAAGGCGATCACCTCGACGGCCCGGCCGGACGCGGAGAGTTCCTGGACCGCGAACATCGCCCCCTCGGCCAGCGGGATCAGCCCGACGCCCTCGGTCTCGAAGAGCTTGCGGAGGCCCGGCGTGACCATGCCGCCCTCCCACGGCCCCCAGTTCAGGGACACGACCCGCGTGTTCGGCCGCTTGCGGGCCTCGACCTGCGCGGTCTTGTTCAGCACCTCGTTGGCAGCGGCGTAGGCGACCTGCCCGACGCGGCCGTACCGCGCCGTGGTCGAGCTGAACAGCACCAGGGCCTTCAACTCCTGATTCGCCAGGATGTCGAGCAGGTTGCGGAGGCCCTCGACCTTGGTGTTGTAAACGAGGTCGAAGCTCTCGGGCGTCAGGTCGTCGATGCGGCGGTCGGCCAGGACGCCCGCGCCGTGGACCAGGCCGGTGACCGGGCCGAACTTCACCGTCACTTGGTGGATCAGGTCGGCGAGCTGCCGGCCGTTCGACACGTTGACCGAATAGTAGGCGGCCTTCGAGCCGGCGCGCTGGACGCGGGCGACGGTGCGGGCGACCTCGCGCTGGGCGGCCGCCTTGGCGTAGAACTCGCCGACGGCCTTGGGCGTCGCGGCGCTGCCGAGGTGCTCGGCGATCGCCCGCTTCATGGCCGGCTCGTCGCTGAGGTCGCGCAGGAACTCTGGCTCGGGGCCGGGGCTGACGGGCGTGCGGCCGGTCAGGACCAGGGTGCAGCGGAACGCCTCGGCCAGCGCGACGGCGACCTCGGCGGTGACGCCGCGCGCCCCGCCGGTGATGAGCACCACGTCCTTGGGGCCGAGCAGCGGCGGGCCGGTGACGGCGCGGCGGGCGGTGCGAGCCAGTTCGAGCGTGCAGCGGTGCCGCGCCCCGACGCCGACCTCGATCGGGCCGCTCAGCGTCAACTCGTCGAGCAGCGCGGCGGCCGCGGCGGCGGGGGCCTGCTGGGCGAAAGCCGCGGCCACGTCGAGGGCCTTGTAGCCGAGTTCGGGCCACTCGTGCTTGGCCGTCTTGACGATCCCGGCCAGGCCGCCGGCGCTCGCGTCGGTGCCCGGCGCGATCTCGCCGAGGCCGAACTCGCCGTCGAGCCGCGCCACCGACGCGACGAGGGTCACGGCCCCCTGCCGCGCGGCCTGGCGCAGCTTCGGCCCGCCGTGCTGCAGCCACTGGAACGCGAGCCGGTTGAGCGGCAGCCCCCGCGACTGCGCCGGCGGCAGCAGCAGCAGCGCCGCCGGGGTGCCGGCCGGCTTGGCCGCGGCCGGATCGACCCACCCGAAGCGTGACACGGCGAAGTGCTGGGCGGTGAGTTGGGCCACGACCTCGTGAGCGAAGGCGTCGTCCGGCGGGGCGACCACCCAGACCTCGGCCCCCTCCGCCAGCGCCAGCGCCGGCCGGCCGCTGGCGAGGTCGATGTTCACGAGCTGCAAGATGCTGCGGTCGATGTTCTCGATCGCCCCCGTGACGACCTGGTGGCGCATCGCGTCGAGCGCGCTCGCCACCTCGGAGAGGGCGGTGTCGCCGCTGCTGCCGGGCCGGCCGCGGATCGCGGACGCCAGGACCGACTGCGTCGGCATCTCCTGGCGGATCGCGCTGAGCGGGACGGTCGCGGGGCCGTCGGCCAGGCGGCTGTCAGCGGCCGGGGCGGGGTTCGGGTTCAGCGGGGGGACGGGGCGGCCCGCCACGGGGCTAGCCGCGGCGCTGGACGGGGCCGACCCGTCATCGGTTTTTGGGGGGTGGCGGAGCGCCTGCACCTCGATCTTCGCGGTGCGGTCCGGCCCGGCCAGGAAGCGGGCGATGTCGTCGAGGGTGTGCAGGGTCCCCAAGTGCTCCGGCTTGACGACCGGCGCGTGCGGCAGCCGCTCCTGCAGGGCACTCAGGATCTCGACGCGCTTGATCGAATC
>JAYTUC010000307.1:0-44056 GCA_043744775.1 Fimbriiglobus sp.
CGAGCCGGAAAGCGTCAGCGCCCGGAGTTCCGAGTCGAAGAACTCCGGGCGCTGACGCTTTCCGGCTCGCCGGGCGCTGACGCTTCCGGCACCGCGTCACTACGCTAACGCCATGACGCGCCCCCTGTTGACCCTCGTCGCCACGCTGCTCGCCGCGCCGGCGTCCGCCCAGGCCCCGACGGTTTTTCCGCCTCGGGACTTCGTCGAGTACTACTCGGCCGCGCGCGTCCACGCCGAGGGCGGGAACCCTTACGACGGCGCGCAACTGATGCCGTGGCAAGTCGCGATGATGCCGGCCGGCGAGCACACGGGCGTCGTGATGCTCTGGACGCCGCCGTGGACGCTGCCGCTGTACACGCCCTTCGGCCGGCTCGACCCGAACGCCGCGCACCTCGCCTGGCTCGGCACGCAGTCGCTGCTCCTCCTGCTCAGTGGCTTAGCGCTGGCGGCGGTCTACGGCGGCGGCCGGCGCTGGGCGGGACTGGTGCCGGTGGGTGTCTTGCTCACGTCGTTCGAGGTCACGCGGCTGCTGGTCTACGGGCAGAACTCCGCGCTCGTCCTCGCCGGGCTGTGCGGCTTCCTCTACTTCCGCACGCGCGGCTACCCCGTCGCCGCCGGGCTGGTCGGGGCACTCACCGCGGTCAAGCCGCACCTGCTGTTGCCGTTCGCCACGCTGTTGCTGCTCGACGCCCGCGCCCCGGCCGGCCGGCGCGTGCTGCTGGGCGGGGCCGTCGCGCTGGCGGTCGGCTCGCTGCTGGCGACGCTGCCGAACCGCGCGATCTTCGCCGACTTCCTCGCGGCGATCACGGCCCCGACCTCCGCCACGGCCGTCGCCGTGACCGACTGGGAGTTGCCGCTGGCGAGCTACCACCTGCGGATGGCGATCGACCCCGCGCAGTTCCGCTGGCAGTTCCTGCCCGCGGCGCTGGCGTGCCTCGGCTACGCGGCCGTGCGCGTCCGGGCGGCGACGCCGTGGGACTGGCCGGCGCGGCTGCCGCTCGTCGTGCTGGTGTCGCTGCTGGCGGCCCCCTACGGCGCGTGGGTCTTCGACCTCGTGCTGCTCGCGCTGCCGGTGACCGCGACGATTTTCCTGGCACTGAACACCGGCCGGGCGGTGGCGGTCGTGGCGGCCGTGGCGTCGCACCTGGTGCGCGACGCCGTCGCCGCCGGCATTCCGTCGCTGGGCGGCGGCTGGCCGATGACGCCGATCGCGCTGGCGGGGTACGTCATCGTCGCGGCTCTGGCGAAGCGCGGCGCGCCAAGAGCGTGAGAGTGTGGGTTCTCCCCGTTTCGCCATTCGCGCGGCGGTATCCTGGTCCGGGGCGACACTAACCCCGTCACAGGAGGGGCCGCGATGACTGCCGACGCCGACCGACGCATTGCCGACGCCCGCCGCGACCCCGAGCGCCTCGGCACCCTGCTCGAAGCCTACCGGCACTACCTGCGGCTCCTGGCCCGCGTCGGCATCGGCCGGCGGCTGCAAGGGAAGCTCGACGCCTCGGACGTGGTGCAGGAAGCCTTCCTCGACGCCCACCGCCACTTCGACGACTTCCGCGGCACCGCCGAGGGGCAGTTCGTCGCCTGGCTGCGCGAAATCCTCGCCGGGACGCTCTCGAACCAGGTCCGCCGCTACTTCGGCACGAAGGCCCGCGACCCCCGCCTCGAAGTGAACTTCGCCGCCGACCTGAACCAGTCGAGTTACGGCCTCGCCCAGATGCTCGCCGACCCGCGCAGCTCGCCGAGCGCCGCGGAGTGCCGCCGCGAGCAGTCGCTGCGGGTCGCCGAGGCCCTCGCCGGCCTGCCCGACGACTACCAGACGGTCCTCGTGCTACGGCACCTCGAAGGGATGACGTTCCCGCAGGTCGCCGCGGCGATGGGCCGCAGCGTCGATAGCGTCGAGAAGCTGTGGCTGCGCGGCCTGACGCAGTTGAAGAAAACGTTCGCCGCGGCGGAGGGATCGGCGTGACCACCGACGACCCGGCCGACGACCCGCGCGTGCTGCAAGCGGCGCGCGACTACCTGGCCGACCTGGAGGCCGGCCGCCGCCCCGACCGCCGGGCCTACGAGGCGCGCCACCCCGGCCTCGCCGTGGCGGTCGCGGAGTGCCTCGACGGCGTCGAGTTGGCCCACGGCTTGGGCGCGATGCGCGGGCCGCCGGCCGCCTCGCAGTTCGCCACCCTGCCGCTGGGCGACTTCCAGATCGTCCGCGAACTCGGCCGCGGCGGCATGGGGGTCGTGTACGAGGCGACGCAACTGTCGCTGGGCCGGCGGGTCGCCCTGAAGGTGCTGCCGTTCGCCGCGGCGCTCGACGCCAAGCAGTTGCAGCGCTTCCGCACCGAGTCGCACGCCGCGGCGCAGCTACACCACGCCAACATCGTGCCGGTCTACGCGGTTGGCTGTGAGCGCGGCACGCATTACTACGCGATGCAACTGATCGACGGCCAGCCGCTCGACGCGACCCTGCGCGACGCCGACCCGACCGCCTCGACGCAGGCCCCCGGCAGCCCGACGCGGCCGGCGACCTCGGCGGAGCGCAAGGCGACCCACGGCGTCGCGGCGCGGGTCGCCTGCCAGGTCGCCGAGGCACTCGACTACGCCCACGAGGCGGGCGTGGTCCACCGCGACATCAAGCCGGGCAACCTGCTGCTCGACGGGGCCGGGCGCGTCTGGGTGACCGACTTCGGCCTGGCCCAACTGACCGCGGAGGCCGGCGGCCTGACCCGCACCGGCGACGTGTTCGGGACGCTGCGCTACATGAGCCCCGAGCAGGCGTCCGGCCGCCGCGGCGAGGTCGATCACCGCACCGACATCTACTCCCTCGGCGCGACGCTGTACGAACTCCTGACGCGCCGGCCGATCTTCCCCTCCACCGACCGCCAGGTGTTGCTGCACCAGATTTTGCACGAGGAGCCGGTGCCGCTGCGCACGCTCGACCGGCACGTGCCCGAGGAGTTGGAGACGATCGTCTTGAAGGCGACGGCGAAGCTGCCGGCGGAGCGCTACGCCACGGCGGGGGACTTCGCGGCCGACCTGCGCCGCTACCTCGACGACCGGCCGATCTTGGCCCGCCGGCCGACGGCGGTCGAGCTCGCCCGCAAGTGGATGCGGCGGCACCCGGCGGCGGTGCGGGCGGCACTCGCGGTGTCGGTCGCGGGCACCGTCGGGTTCGGCCTCTCCACGGCGGTCGTGCTGCGCGAGCAGGGCCGCACGCAGGCGGCGTACAAGGAGGCCGAGGGCCGCGCCGCCGAGGCCGAGGCCCGCTTCCAGTTGGCGCGCCGCTCCGCCGACGAGATGATCCGCCTCGCCGACGACGACCTGGCCGACGACCCGCGCTCGCAGCCGCTGCGCCGCAAGCTGCTCGAGTCGGCGCTGGCGTACTACCAGGAACTCATCGAGCGCCGCCGCGACGAGGCCGCGCCGCCGACGGAAGACCTGGAGGCGACCCGCGCCCGCGTCGCGGCGATCCTCAGCGACCTGGCCGTGATGCACGGGGCGTGGCATTACCTGCTGCTGCGCGACCCGGCGGTGCGGGACGAGTTGAAGCTTTCGCCGGGGCAATCGGCCGAGGTCGAGGCGGTGACGCGGGAGATCGCGGCGCCGGAGGGCGGGCCGGGGCCACGCCTCTCGCGGCTCCAGCCCGACGAGCGCGGGGCGCGGCTGCTGGCCGACGCCCGCCGGCACGAGGCGCGGATCACCGCGGTGCTGCGGCCCGAGCAGTTGGCCCGCCTGCGGCAACTCGCCTGGCAGGCCCGCGGCGCGGAGGCGTTCCGCGACCCGGACCTCGTGGCCCTCCTGAAGCTCACGCCGGCGCAGCGCGACGCCCTGCGCGGCCCCGACGACGGCCCGCCGCGCCCGAACGGCCCGCCGCCCGAACGCCGGCCCGGCCCCCCCGACGGCCGCCCCGGCCGGCCGCGGCGTGGGCCGTCGCTCCCCGACACCCTCGCGGCGCTGACGCCCGAGCAACGCACACGCTGGGCCGCGCTCACCGGTGAGCCGTTCCCTTTCGAGCGTGACGACCGCGACCGTACCCCGTACGGCCGCTGACCTTTTCCCCGGAGAGTTGACGATGTTCCAGAAGACGCGAATCGTGGCGGGCACGTTCCTACTCGGCACCGCCCTGTTCACCGCGACGGTGCTGACCGCCGCGCAGCCGCCGGCCGACAAGTACGAGAAGGGTGAGAAGGGCGGCAAGGGCGGCCCGCCGCGCGGCCCGCGCCCGCCGATCGGGGCGATCGTGCCGCCGCACATCGTCGAGCTGCTCGAGTTCACCGACGCGCAGAAGAAGGACCTGGCCGACCTACAGAGGGAAGTCGATAACCGCCTGGGCAAGATTCTGACCGACGACCAGAAGAAGCAACTCGCCGAGATGCGCGAGCGCGGCCCCGGCGGCCCCGGCGGCCCGGACGGCGACAAGGGCGGCCCCCCCGGCGGCAAGAGCGGCCCCCCCGGCGGCGGCAAAGGTGACAAGGGCGGCAAGGGCGGCCCCCCCGGCGACAAGGGCAGCAAGGGCGGCCGCCCGCAACCCGAGTAGCCGGTTTTCCGGAGACCTTGTTGGCCCGACGCGCCAGCGAGGGGGGCAAACGCCGTTGACAACGTTGGTGGGGAGTGACAGTGCGGCCGTCGCCCATCAACATTGCGTCGGAGGTTTGCTCCCCTCGCTCGCGCGTCGGCGCTCACAAAACTCCCGCTGCTCGCGCTCAAGTCCTAAGCTAGTCCGACCCGCCGCGCCGACTGCCGCGGGTCGGTCAACTTCACGGGGACGAGGGGGTTGCTCATGGCGAAGGGGAAGCCGAAGGTCCACTGCCCGTACTGCCACGAGCGGATCGACAAGGCCGATTACCCGGCCCACGAGGAGGCGCACCTCGCGCTCGAAGCCGACGGCCAGCAGCAGGAGTACGTGACGCTCCCCGAGGAGCAGCGCGAGGGCGGCGACCTGGCCGGCGTGCCGCAGGTGTACGTCCACCGCAAGTGCGGCGTCGCCACGCGGATGCCCGAGGAGATCGTGCGCAGTTACTTGAAGAACCCGTACCTGTACTCCGCCGACGCGACGTTCTGTTGCGGCTGCGGCAAGCACGTGCCGTTCAGTGCGTGCGTCTGGTCCGAGACCGGCGAGGACTTGCAGACGTACACCGACAAGTTGCGGGCCGCGAAGCCGGAGATGAAGGGCCAGGGCTGCTTCGGGGTGCTGCTGCTCCTCGGCGTCGGCCTGTCCGCCGTCGCCGCCGCGGCTTGGGCGTAAGAGAACCCCCCATGAACGCGGCCATACTGCTCGTCGTCGTGTTCGCCGCGTGGGTCGCGTGGGTCATGGCGGGTGTAGCAGGGATCGCCCTGGAAGACGCACGCCTTGGGGTTCCGGAGGCCGAACGCCGCGGCGTCAGCATCTTGCCGGCCATCCCGCTTTTTCCGCTAGTCGTTTGGGGAGTCGCGCTGCTGATCGACCTGGCCGCGGACCCCTGGGGCACGCGGGTTGTTGGTGGGGTCCACGCCGCGTGGCTGGTCGTGAACGCGGGGTTGGTCCTGCGAGACGTGCTGAGGCTCCGGGCGATCGAAACTCGCGATTGACGCGCGCTACCGCGCGACGAGGGCTTCGGTCTCGGCGTTGACGCGGTCGATGACCCACTTGTTCACGGCCGTCAACATCTCCGCCGGCAAACTACTCGGCGACTTGAAGCGGGCGAACTGCACGTCGGCCCCCGCGGCGTAAAAGAGCTTGTGGTCGCGCATGGCCTCCAGCAGGCCCGCGGCGGGGTTGGCCGCGCTCTGGGCGATCAGCACGCGCTGACGGCGCACCTGGTCAAGCCGGAACAGCGGGACCTTGCCCTGCGACCGCGGCAGGCTGCCGTTGACCGCGACTACGCCCGCGACCTTGTCGCCGAGCGCGAACGCGGCCTGGTACGCGGCCGTCGCCCCGTCGCCGATGCCCACGAGGTAGACGCGCTCCGAGTGGACGTGGCAGGTGCGGCGCGTCTGCGTCACGGCCTCGACGACCGCGTCGGCGGCGCGGCCGGCGTCGGCGAAGTCCCAGGTACACGCCGGGCTGCCGTCGGCGCGGCGGCCGATGACCGTCGGGCCGCGGAAGCTCAGGGCGACGAAGTTGCGCCGGCTGACGCGCGGGGCGAGCTTGAGCACCTGCTCCTCGTTGCCGCCGCGGCCGTGGAACAGCACCAAGAGCGGGTAGGCGTAGCGGGCTTGGTACTGCTCGGGCAGGAAGGTCCGCACCGCGCGAGTGGGGTCGCCCGGCAACGCGCTGGTGTAGAAGCCTTCGGCCGGCCGGTCGGTGCGCCAGTGGGTCGTGGGGTGCGGGTGGGGCATCGGGGACCTGGGGGCTTCGGAGCGAAGGAACGTCGGGAAATGGGGGGCCATCACTCGCCCCGCCCCGCGGCTGGAGGGGGGTCCGCGTCAGCCGCCCAACTCTATGTTGCCGTTACCCGGCGGTCAACGCGGCCGTCCGCGGGTCTTGAGCGAAAGTCCGCTGAAACGTAGGGAAAACGCCCGGTTGCTCGGCCTGCGAAGGCTGCACCCTATTAGTTAAATTGGGCAGGCCCGTGGCGCGACGCCGAAACCGCCCCGCGGGGGCGAATCGGCGGCCGAAGCGCGGCGCATCCCGCACAACCGCGCCGCCTCGCCGAGCCGCGCCAACCCGCCCAACTCCCCGGCGCGGAACGGCGGAATACCCGGCCCGTCGGGTGAGGTCAACGCCAAGTGCCCGGCGAGCCAAAAGCGTCAGCGCCTGGAGTCCGTCGCGCCACGCGCCCGCGTCAAGAACTCCGGGCGCTGACGCCTCCGGCTCGCCTAAGCGATTGCGTTCGCCGCGCGCTTCGCCGACAATCGGCGCTCCGCCCGCCCCCGCCGCCGTGAGTCGCCCCCCATGCGCCGTGCCCTCGCCCTCCTGCTGCTCGCGTCGCCTGCTTTTGGCCAGTCGCCGGCCAAGCCGCACCTCGCGGCCGTCGATGCCCGGATCGCCGCGGAATCGCCGGACCTCGTCAAGCTGTACACGCACCTGCACGAGAACCCCGAACTGTCGCTCTTCGAGGAGCAGTCGGCCGCGCGGATGGCCAAGGAACTCGCAGCCGCCGGGTTCACCGTCACGGCCAAGTTCGGCGGCCACGGCGTCGTCGGCATCCTGTCGAACGGCCCCGGCCCGACGGTCATGGTCCGCGCCGACATGGACGCGCTGCCGGTGACCGAGCAGACCGGCGTGCCCTACGCCAGCAAGGTCCGCACCCGCGACCGCTCCGGCAACGAGACCGGCGTGATGCACGCCTGCGGCCACGACGTTCACATGACCTGCTTCGTCGGCGTCGCCCGCGTGCTCTCGACGCTCAAGGGCCAGTGGTCGGGGACGCTAATGTTCGTGGCGCAGCCGGCCGAGGAGGTCGGCATTGGTGCCAAGGCGATGCTCGACGCCGGGCTGTTCACGAAGTTCCAGAAGCCCGACTTCGCGGTGGCGATGCACTGCGAGGCCCGCCTGCCGGTCGGTCAAGTCGCCTACAGCGAGGGCCTGGCACTCGCCAACGTCGATACCGTCGATGTCACCGTCAAGGGCAAGGGCGGCCACGGCGCGGCCCCGCACACGACTGTTGACCCGATCGTGTTGGCGGCCAGGATCATCCTCGACTTGCAGACGATCGCCTCGCGGGAGGTCAACCCGACCGACCCCGTGGTCGTGACGGTCGGCTCGATCCACGGCGGCACGAAGCACAACATCATCCCCAACGAGGTGAAGTTGCAGATCACGGTGCGCTCGACCAAGGACGGCGTGCGCGACCAGGTGCTCAAGGCGATCGACCGCAAGTGCAAGGCGGCCGCGCTGGGGGCCAACGCCCCGGAGCCGCTCGTCAGCGTCCGGCTCGACGAGTACACCCCCTCGACCGTCAACGACGTGAAGCTCACGCGCCGGCTCACCGCCACGTTCCGCGACTTCCTGGGCGACGCCAACGTCATCGAGCGCGCCCCGATTTTGGGCGGCGAGGACTTCGGCCGTTACGGCCGCGAGGGGGTGCCGATCTGCATGTACTTCCTCGGCACGATCGCCCCCGAGAAGTTCGCCGCGGCCCAGCGGCCGGGGGCCGCGACGCTGCCGAGCATGCACGCCGACAGCTACGCCCCGCTGCCCGGCCCGAGCATCGCCGTCGGCGTCAAGACGCTCAGTGTTGCGGTGCTCGACCTGCTCGCGGCCCCCGTGGCGAACGCCCCCCCGGCCGCGGCCGGCGACCTCGGCGCGGCGGTGGCGAAGTTCGCCAAGGCCAAGGTGGGCGAGAAGGTCGGCGACGGCGAGTGCGCGACGCTCGTGGCCCAGGCCCTCGAAGCCGCCGGGGCAAAGACGACCGCGGACTACGGCGTCACCGGTGCGGACGGCGACTACGTCTGGGGCACCTTAGTCGAGAAGCCGGCCGACGCGAGGCCGGGCGACGTGATCCAGTACCGCGACGCGGTGTTCGTGACCAAGACGACGGCGAAACTCCCCGGCGGCGGCACCCAGACGCGCACGGCCACGCAGACGACGGCGCACCACACGTCGGTCGTCGCGGCGAACCTGGGCGGCGGCAAGCTCACGGTGTACGAGCAGAACGTCGGCCCGGCGGACGCGACCGACGCGGCGCGCAAGGTCGTGCAGGAGAACGCGGTGAACCTCGCCGACAAGACCGAGGGCAAAGTCTGGGTCTACCGCCCCGCCAAGAAGTGACCCCCCGTGCCGGAAGCGTCAGCGCCCGGAGGGTGTTGTCTTCTGTAGCTGGCCTCTGTGAGGCCGGTCTGACTTCCCCAGGCGAAAGTCACCGCCACAGGCAGTAAGACCGGCCTCACAGAGGCCAGCTACAGAAGACGAAATCGTAGCAGCATGGGCGCTGACGCGAAAACTCCGGGCGCTGACGCTTCCGGCTCGCCGGCATCAGAACACCCCGCGCCGTCCCCGTACCCACTCAGCGAAAGCCCGCCGCCCCATGACCCTCCGCCCCCTGCCGCTCGCCCTCGCCGCCCTACTGGTGGCCGCCCCGCTGCGCGCCGGCGTCGGCGACCCGCAGTTGCGCACCGACCACCCGTGGTACCCCGGCGAACTCGCCTGCTCGACCTTCCCGCGGCTGTTCCGGACGCAGGCCGACGTGTACGAGCGCGTCGTCGGCAAGCGGCCGGCCACGGACGAGGACAAGGCCCTCGCGTCGTGGCTGTGGCGCAACACGCACTACTGGCACGGCACCGAGGGGGCCGAGGACCTCTGGGGCCAGGGCTTCGGCCAGGGCGGCGACTCCCGGACCCGCGAGTACTGGACCGGCCTCTTCGCCCACGGCTACGGCCTCTGCGGCACCACCCACTCGCAGTGGGCCGCGGAGATGGAGGCCCTCCTCGGCCACGGCCGCGGCCGCGGCGTCGGCGTCGCCGGGCACAACTCGTTTGAAGTCTTCCTCGAAGGCGGGGCCTACGGCCCTGGGCAGTGGGCGGCGCTCGACCACGACCTCTCGACGGTCGTCTTCAGCCCCGACGGCAAGAAGCTCCTGTCGCTGGCCGCCATCCAGAAGGACTGGAAGCGGCTGACCGACCGCAAGTTCGCGCCCGAGCGGCAGCGCGGCTGGCTGGTCTGCGGCCTGCACCCGTCCGACGCCGGCTCCTACGCCCGCTACACGACCGCCGAGTACCTGCCCGGCTACGCCGGGCCGCCCCCGACGGTCCACCTGCGCCGCGGCGAGAAAATGCGCCGATACCTGGAGCCGGGACTGGCCGACGGCAAGACGCTCGTCTTTTGGGGCCGCAACGACTTCGAGGCGGCCGTGACCGGCCCGTCGCGTGCCGAGACCTGGGTGAACCAGCCCGACGCCCTGCGCGGCTCGAAGGCCGGGGCCGGCGGCCAGGCCGGCCGGGCGCGCTTCGCCAACGCGGTCTTCACCTACGCCCCCGACTTCCGCACCGGCGACTACAAGGAGGGCGTCGTCGAGGAGTCGGACGCCGCGGTGACCTTCGAGTTCTCTTCGCCGTACGTCATCGGCGCGACGCCGCCCAACGCCAAGCCGTTCGGCATCTACGACGCCGGCGGCCGCAACGGGCTGGTCCTCAAGAGCAAGGTCAACTGCGCCGTGTCGGTGTCCGTGGACCGCGGGGCGACCTGGCAGGCCGGCGGCGAGCTGGCCGACGGCCTCGACCTCTCCGACCTCGTCAAGGGGCGGCGGCAGTACTTCCTCAAGCTGCACGCCGGGGCGAAGGCGCTGGCCGACTCCGGCCTGAGCGTGACGACGGTTTGCCAGGCGAGCGCGGCGACGATGCCGCGGCTCAAGGACGGCGGGACGCTCGTCGAGTTCGAGGCCGGCGGCCGCGCTGTTGTTTCGGCGGGGCCGAACCTGCCGCAGGCGAACGCCCACGTCGTCGCCGGCGCGTTCGGCACCCCGGCGGTGACGCTCGAACTCAAGACGCCCCGCGGCGAGCCGGCGCTGACGGTGTACGCCGCGGCCCACGTCCTGTCGCGCAGCCCGCCACGGCCGCAGGTCCAGTACCAGATCGACGCCTCACTCGACGGCGGCAAGACCTGGAAGCCGGTCGTCAAGGACTGGTCGATCCCCCGCCGCGGCGAGGAGCCGCCCGACTTCTGGTCGCAGAGCCTGTGCTGGGGCAGCCTCGACCTGGCCGGCGCGCCGGCGACCTCGGTGCAGGTACGCTTCCGCAACGACGGCGGCCACGCCTACGCCCGCGGCGAGGCGCACCTGGCGTACGCGGTGAAGGCCCTCGACCCGACGGCGGCGTCCATTTCGTACACGGACGACTCGGGTTTGCACACGGCCGGCCACGTCTTCGTGCCCGGCCCCGCGCGGGCCGCCTGGGACGTGCCGACCGGCCGCGGCACCCGCACGCACTGGGTCGAGCTTGCCCCGGCCTACCCCCGGTAAGCGAGGCGCTTCCCGCCGGCCGGTCGGTCGGTTCTTGTAGGGGCATCCCTTGTGGGTGCCCAGCCTACGCCCTCTGACGCGGAGCGGACAAGACCACCCGACACAATTGTTGTCAACGCCGGGCGCCCACGAGGGGATGCCCCTACAAAAATTCCCGTAGGGGCATCCCCTCGTGGGTGCCCAGCCTGCGCGCCCCAACATGGGGCGGCCGAAGACCCCTTACGGCACCGGCGCGGCGGCGTGCAGCGGCACGTCGCGCAGCGTGAACGGGATGTCCAGCGGCCGCGTCCGCGCGCCGCTCAGCGTCACCGTGGCCGGCGCGCCGCGGGTCTTCTCGGTCGGCAGCAGCCGCAGCGTCAGGCGCTCGGTGTAGCGGCCGTCGCCGAGGGGAACCGCCATCGCCGGGCCGGCGCTCGCCTCGAACGGCTCGCCGGCGGCGTCGGTTACGACCAGCCCGGAGGCGGCCGACGTGACGGGGGTAAGAGGCAGGCCGTCGCGCCGGGGCAGGCCGAGGTTCGCGGCCGCCCCGGCGGGCAGCGGCACCGGCGGGGCCGTGCCGTACTGGTACTCGCCCAACAAACTCGTGACCGAGACGACGACCATCGACCCGCCGTCGCCGGTTTGCGGCACCGCGGTGGCCGTCAAGGTGACGCCGCGGCCGTTGGCGGCCCCCAGCGGCTTCTCGTCGAGGCCGCCGACGCGGCACAACTCCTCGTCGGCCCCGACGACCGTCGCGCGGAAGAAGCCCTCCAGGACCGCGAGGCGTTGCGGCGCGTCATCGGGCACCGCGAAGCGGAGGAGCGCTTGCGACGCGGCCGGGGCGAAGGCCGGCGTCGGCAGCCCCGCCGGCACGAGCGCCACGCCGCCGCCGTCGAGGACGATCGCCCCGCCCCCGCGCAGCCCGCGGCCGCGGTACGCCACCGGGGCCGGCGGCGTGAACACCAGCGCCGGCAGCGTCCGCAGTTCGCGGCCGCCGGGGTCGGTCGCCCTGGTGACCACCACCGCGTCGAAGTGCCGCAGCCGCAGTCTCGGCTCCGCGTAGGTTTGCAGGACCACCGAGAGCGCGCCTGGGGGCAGGGTCACGCCGCCCGTCGGCATCGCCTCGACGGCTAGCGCGTGCGCCGCGAAGCGCCCCGGCCGCCTGCCGGCGGAACTCAGGCTCAGCGTGAGCGCGGGGCGGTCGGCCGCGCGGCGCACGTCGAGGGTCAGTTCCTGCGCGACCGCCTCGACGGCGGCCCACAGCGGCACGGGGGCCGCGGCGCGGCTGGCCACCGGGGTGCGGCCCAACTCGTCGGGGGCGACGACGAACTCGAGGCCCGACGCCTTCGACCACGCCGCCGCGACTTGCGACAGTGTCAGCGGCCCGTCGGCCGGCGCGGCGAGGGTGACGAGCGTCGGGGCGAGCAGCCGGCGGGCCTCCGCGGCGCGGCCGACGGCCAGCACCAAGTCGGCGGCGCGGCGGGCGACCTCGGCGTCGTCGGCCCCGGTGGCGGCGCGCAGGGCCGGCAGCGCCGGCTCGCCGACGGCGGCGAGTGCCGCCGCCGCCGCCTCGCGCTCGGCGAAGTCGGGGTGGCCTAGTTGGGCGACGAGCGCGGCGACGCCCGGCGGCGTGGCGGCCGCCAGCCCGGCGGCGGCCCACAAACTCACGGCGACGGCGAACGCCCCCATCTCGGCCCCTCCCTCTTCAAGCGATGACGCGCGGCCTGTTCGTTGTCCTACGTCGGCCCGGCCGCTGCAAACGGCTCGCCAACGGCGAGCGGCTCGCGACTACCGCTTCGCCGGCGCGGGCTTGTACAGCCAGACTTTCAGCCCCTTGGCCGGGGCCGTGAAGACCAGCACGACGCCGAACTCGGGCACCGGCGTCGCCACCACGTCGAAGCTGCTGCCCTTCATGGCGAACGGCAACTCGGTCGGCACCTCGCGCCAGGCGTCGGCGGTCGGGTTGCAGGCGAACAACTGACCGCCCTTGTGCAGCACGAGCAACTCGCCGCCGACCGGATCGACGGTCACGACCGCCGTGTTGACGCCGCCCTCGACCGGCGCGGGCTTCAGCGCGGCGATCGTGCCGGCCGCGTCGAGGCGGTAGACGTCTTTGCTGCCGTTGCCGCCGCCGAAGAGGATGACCTTGTGGATGGGGCTGGACTGCGCGAAGTTGTGGTACGGCCCCATCGGCAGCCGCTCGGTCGTCAGCCGGCTCCACGCGGCCGCCTTGTCGTCGTAGGCGTGGACGTGGCCGCCCAACACGCGCACCAGGCCCCGGCGCTCCGGCGAGTACGCGAGGGCCGTGCCGTGGCCGGTCGCCGCGCCGGCGATCTCCGGCAGCGTCGCCCACGCGTCCGCGGCCACGTCGTAGCGGTGGACGAGCCGCGTGTCGCTCTGGTGGACGTACAAGACGCCGTTGGCGGCGTCGAGGGCGTTGTTGAAGTAGGCGTGGCCGATCGGCCCCTTGCCGGTCGCGGGGTCGCCGCCCCACCACGGCGGCGTCGGCCGCAGGGTCCAGCGGTTCGCCCCGGCGGCGTAGGAGAGGAACTTCAGCGCCGAGTAGTGCCCCTGGCCGACGAACAGCACTTGCCGCGACTTCGGCTCCCAGGTCGCGGCGCTGGTGTACTGCAAGACGTGGTGGTGCTGGGCCTTGAGCAGTTCGGCCGTGTAGCCCTCCGTCGGCAGCTCCGCCCAGGTGCCGGGCGTCATGCCGGCGGCCACCTTGGCGAGTGCCGTGGCGGCCGGCCCCTCGGCCGCGGCGGGGCCGTGGGTCAGGGCCAGCGCGACGCACGCCAGCGGGAAACTTCGCATTCGGCACGCCCCCCCGAAGAGGCGGCTATCGTAACACAACCGGCTCGGCTGTCGGCGCGAATTCCGCTGGCCCGCGCCCGACCCCGCCCGTACCGTGGTGCGAAGGCAACCGTCCGCGTTTCGAGGGTTACGTCATGGGCCGGGCCCTGTTTGCGCTGCTGGCGACGTTCACGCTCGCCGGGGCGCGGGCCGACGACCCGCCGGCGGGGCGCGGGCCGCTGGCCGACTTGCCCTCGAAGCCGGGGCCGCACCTGGCGAAGGTCGCGGCGCTGGGCGACGGCGAGTGGCGGAACCTCGGGGCACCGGCCGCCGACCCGAAGTGGGGCAAGGCGCGGGGCAGCTCCTGGGGCGCGAAGGCGTTCGCGGCCGCCCCCGACCGGCGCGGGGCTTTTCTGTTCGGCGAGGGGGTCCACGGCTTCGTCAAGCCGGACGGCCACGCCATGGACGACCTGTGGTTCTACGACCTCAACGCCCACCGCTGGCTCTGCCTGCACCCCGGCACCGACACCGCGGGCTTCACCCGGCGCGTGAAAGCCGGCGACCTCCGCGTCGGCGACGACGGGTTGTTACGCGACCGTAGCGACAAGCCGGTGCCGGTCCACACGCTGATCCACGCCTGGGGCAACCTCGCCTACGACCCCGACCGCCGCAAGTTCGCCTTCCTCGGCGGCGACGGCCTGAGCGAGTACTACCTCGGCGGCGTCAACGCGATGCGCGAGGGACTCGACTTGCTCAAAGCCCAGCGCGTCGCCAGGAAGCGGGCCGCGTTCTCGCCGTGGTTCTACGACGCGGCGACGGGCCGCTTCGAGCGCGCCGTCGCCGCCGGCTCCCCCGGTGCCGCGACCGGGGCGTTCCCCCAACTGCACTACCTGCCGTCCGAGAAGCGGTTCGCCCTCGTCGGTACTGATAGCGTGGCGTTCTACGACCCCGCCGCGAACCGCTGGGACGAGGCGCGGCCGAAGGGGGCGGTGCCGACCGGCTACGACCGCGCCGGCTGCTACGACTCGAAGCGGCACCGCGTCTACCAGATTGGCGGCGACGGCGGCCTCCTGGCGTACGACCTCAAGGCCGGCGTCTGGTCCGACCTCGGCCCCGCGGGCACCGCCCCGGCGTCGGCCGGGACGAACGGCGCGTTCTACGAGTACGTCCCGCAACTCGACCGGGTCATCGCGATCGACTTCAAGGGCACGACACCGGGGGTGTTTGCCTATGACCCGGTAGCCAACGCCTGGGAGGCTCCAAGGCGACTCCCGGCCGGCGGCCCGAAGTTCCGCCACGCGGCCAACACGTTCTACGACCGAGAGTCGAACGCCTTCTACTGCCACGTCGCCGGCGACAGCGCGGACGACGGCGTGATCTGGGCCTACCGCCACAAGCGGCTCGACTGAGACTCCGCCGCTGGCGCGTCGTTTCATCCCGGCGAGCGGGGGACGACAGTCCCCCGAGACTCCCCGCGGCGTGCGGTTCCCTCAGTAGTGGGGACTCGGGGGACTGTCGTCCCCCGCTCGCCGGGATGAAACGACGCGAGCCGCCAGGTTGCCCTGACGGCTCGCTTTCTTGAAGGCCCGACCCGGAATCGAACCGGGGGTGACGGTTTTGCAAACCGTTGCCTTACCGCTTGGCTATCGGGCCACTCGCTCAACTGCCAGCATCGTAGCAGGCCCCCCGGTCGTGTCAACCGGGGCGACCAACACCCCTCTCATCGGCCGGCCGGGCGCGCGACTTGGGCGAAACCGCGGCGACTTCACGGCACCGCGATTTTGTCGCCCTTTTGCAGCTTGGCGTTGGGGTCGATCGACGGGTTGAGGTCGCTGATGCGGCGGTACTTCGCGCGGTCGTTGAGTAGAGTCCCCGCCAGGTCGCGAAAGGTCAGGCCGTCGTCGGGCACGGTGTAACTGCGGCCGGCGGCGGGCTTCGAGGTGCCCAGCGTCGCCGGGGGTGCCCACGACTCGCCCCCGGCCGGGGCGACGGGGTTGGCCGTCGCCGGCCGGCCGGTCGGGGCGAGCTTGCGTAAGGCGTGCGTCGGCGGCAGTTGCAACTCGTCGCGGCCGGGGTCGCGGTTACGGTTGAACGCGCGCAGGGCGTCGGCGTACTTGGCGTCGCCGTAGTGCTGCTTGCTGACCGCCTCGTAAGTCTGGCCGGCCTGCGCCGGGTGCAAATCGACATCGAAGTCGGTGCGCGCCTCGCCGGCCGGCGCTGGCAGTGGTGGCGTCGGGGCGACTCGGATCGGCTCCGGCGGCGGCTCGACCGGGACGAACGCCGACGGCAGGGCCGGGGCCGCCGGGAGGGCCGGCAGGGGCGGCGGGACTTCCTGGAACGCGGACTTCGTCGGCAGCTTCGGCACCTCGACCGGCTTGACCTCGACCGGCTTCGGGGCCGGCTCAGGCGGCTTCGCGGGCAAGGCCGGCACCGGAACGGGCCTCGGCACGGCGACCGTGTCGGACTTAGGGAACTCGCCCGCCAACGGGGCAGTCGGCAGTTTAGGCAACTCCGGGAACCCGACGCCTGACGGCGACGTGACGGGGGGCAACGCCGGGGCCGCGACCGGGGCCGCGACCGGGGCCGGCGTGGCGGGTGCGGGCTGAGCGGGCGGCAGTTCAGGAACCGCCGGCGCGCCGGCAGGCGTTTGGCCCGCGGCCAGGGTGAAAGCCGGGTCGGACGACGGGAACGCCACCGGCTTGATCTTCACGGGCGGCTCACCCTCCGGCGTCCAAGGCGGCGGGACCGGCTCCAGCTTCGGGAACGCCGCGGCCGTTACCGTGACACCCCCGACCGGCGTCGGGATCGGCGGCATGGCAAACTCGCCCGGTTTCTCCGGCTCGGCGGCGGGCGTAGCGGGCGGCGGCACCTCGGCCGGCTTTACGGCGACGGTCTTGGCAGTCGGCGGCGTCGTCGGCAGGCCGTGGCCGACGAGCAGTTGCAGCACGAACGCGCCAGCGACGAGGCTGCCGGCCGCGGCCACGACCGTCGCCTTCGACTTGGTCGGCCGCATCAGCGTGGTGATCGCCTCGCCGACCCAGCGGCCCTGCGGCGCGGGCGTCGGGGCCGGCGGCGTCGGCTCGGGCGGCTTCGGCGGCGGGGTCGCGGCGCGCGGGGTCGGCCGCGGCGGGGCGTCGATGGTCACCGACGGCGACGGCCGGGGCAAATCGACGACCACGCGTGGGGCCGCCAGGGGTGAAACTGGGGGCGGGGCGGGGATCGGCACCGACGGCGTCGGCAGGGGGGCCGAGTTGCGCGGCAGTTCGGGGAAGTCCGGCAGGTCGGGCAGCGGGTTGAAGCGCGGCACCGGCGGCCGGTCGAGCGGCACGCGGTCGGGACTATTCGGGTCGCTCATCCGTGAACTCCGGGGTCGTCACTTAAAGTCGGCGGGCCGCGCGGAGCTTGGCGCTGCGGGCGCGCGGGTTGCGCGCCTGCTCCCCCGGCCCCGCCTCGACCGGCTTCTTCGAGAGAGGATGCCACACCTCGGGCACTTTGAACAAGGCCGACTTGACCCGCCGGTCCTCCAGCGAGTGGAAACTGATCACCGCCACCCGCCCACCCTGCCGCACCAGCCCCGGCAACGCCGCCAGCAACCTGTCCAGAGCGCCCAGCTCGTCGTTGACCGCGATGCGCAGCGCCTGGAACACCCGCGTCGCCGGGTCGATCGAGCCGCTGCGGGGCACGGTTCGCCGCACCAATTCCGCCAGGTCGGCCGTCGTCGTGAACGGCTTGACGGCGCGACGTTCGACGATTCGTTTGGCCACCCAGCGGCTCTTGCGCTCCTCGCCGTACTCGAAGATCAGGTCGGCCAGTGCCCCCTCACTGAGCGTGTTGACGAGGTCGGCGGCCGTCGCCCCGGCGTCGGGGTCGAGCCGCATGTCGAGCGGGCCGTCGGCCTGGAAGCTGAAGCCGCGGGCCGGGTCACTCACCTGGTCGGAGCAGAAGCCGAGGTCGGCGAGCAGGCCGTCGATGCGCGACACCCCGGCGTTGGCCAGGAGTTCGGGCAGGCTCTCGAAGTTGGCGTGCAGCAGCGTCACCGGCAGCCCGGCCAGCCGCGGCCCGGCGAGCGCGAGCATCGCCGCGTCTTGGTCGAGGGCGAACACCCGGCCGGTCGGCCCGACGGCTTGCGCGATCGCGAGCGTGTGCCCGCCGAGGCCGGCCGTGCAATCGACGAACACCTCGCCGGGTTGCGGGGCGAGTAAGGCGAGCGTTTCCGCGGGCAGGACCGAGACGTGCGTCACTTTCGTCATGCCGACAGTGTAGCCGGGGCGGTTTGGCATTCCTCATTTCTCGCCGAAGTGCTAAGAAACCGGTATGAAACGCCCACTCCTGCTGATTACCCTGGGCGACGTCGCCGGCGTCGGCCCGGAGATCGTCGCCCGCGCCTGGCCCAAGCTCTTCGAGGCCGCGCGGCCGGTCGTCGTCGGCGACCCCGGCAGCCTGCGGGCCGCGCTGCGCCTCGTCGGCAACGCGGTCAAGCTGCACACCGTCGATTCGCTGGCCCAAGCCGAGCCGGAACTCGACGCGATGCCGGTGCTCAAGGGCACCCTGCGCGACCTGACCGGCGTCAAGCCGGGGGTGCTGAGCGCCGAGGCCGGCGGCGCGGCTTACGACTTCCTCGTCAAGGCGATCGACCTGACGCTGGCCGGCGACGCGGCCGGGATCGTGACCTGCCCGCTGCACAAGGAGGGGCTGCACGCCGCGGGCATCCGCCTGCCCGGCCACACCGAAATCCTGGCCGAGCGCACTGGGGCGGCGACGCACGCCATGCTGCTCTACGACGACAGCCTGCCGCTCGCGGTCGCCCACGTCACGCTGCACACGGCCCTGCGCGACACGACGGCGGGGGTCACGACGCAGACGGTGCTCGACAAGATCCGCCTGCTCCGCGACATCCTGCCGCGGCTGACCGGCAAGCCGGCGCGGATCGGCGTGAGTGCCCTGAACCCCCACGCCGGCGACGGCGGGCTGTTCGGCGACGAGGAGACGCGCGTGATCCTGCCGGCGATCGAGGCCGCCCACCGCGAGGGGATCGACGCCTCGGGCCCGTGGCCGGCCGACGCGATCTTCCTGCCGCACAACCGCGCCAAGTTCGACGGCATCGTGGCGATGTACCACGACCAGGGCCACATCGCCATGAAGCTCCTCGGCGGCCGGCGGGCGGTGAACGTCACGGCGGGCCTGCCGATCGTGCGCACCAGTGTGGCGCACGGCACCGCCTACGACATCGCCGGGCTGGGCATCGCCGACGAGTCGAGCCTGGTCGCCGCCGTCCGCGTGGCGGCACTCCTGGCGGCCAGCCGGTGAATTCGCGATTCCGTCGCAAACCGTCCGGCGGACGGACTAAACTGGCATTGCCGTCTGGCACACTGACCTAGACTGACCACGCAACATGGGGCACCCCTTGGCCACACCGATGACAGACGCTGTCGCCGCGGTCCACGACATCCTCGCCCCGCTGACCCCCGACGAGCGCCGCAAGGTCGTCCGAGCCGCCCTGACGCTGCTCGACGACGACGCCGGCCCCACCGCGCTCGCCCCGAGTGCCGTGGGCCTCGGCGGGGGCGACGACTTGCCGGCCGCGGCGTCGGCGTGGGTCCAGAAGTACGGCGTCGATGTGGGCCGGCTGCACAAGCTCTTTCACTTCGACCACGGCCGCGTGACCTGCATCGAGCTGCCCCGCGCCGGCCGCACCAAGCGCGAGGACGTGCTGAACACGTACCTGTTGCAGGGCGTCGCGGCGCTGTTGAGCGGCGGCGAGGCGAACTTCAGCGACGACGACGCCCGCCGGCTGTGCGAGCACTTCGGCTGCTACGACTCGTCGAACCACGCCAAGGCGCTCGGCGACTTCGGCAGCAACGTCGCGGGGTCGAAGTCGGCCGGCTGGAAGCTGACCGCCCCCGGCCTGGCGACCGCCGCGGCGCTGGTCAAGTCGTAGCCGGCGCGGCTTTGACGCCCCGACGGCCGGTATCGTGTCCTACGGTGGGGCATGAACGCACGCCCCACCTACACCCCGAGCGGCCGCGCCAACCTCCCCGACCTGTGGCCGCACGCCGCGCTGATGCTCGCCGCCTCCGGGCTACTCGCCGTCGTCTCCGGCCTGCTCGTCGGGGCCGGCGCGTACGCCGTCGGCTGGATCTGGCTGGCGGTCGGGGGCTTCATGACGTGGCTGGCCCGCAAGATGGTGCGGGACTCGCACTGCCGCAACGCCCCGCTGGCCGCCGCGCTGCTCGGCGTCGCCGGCTTGGTCGTCATCCTCGGAGGCTACCACGCCGACCAGTGCCTGCGCTGGGGCGTCGGCTGGCACCGCCTCGACCGCCTGCCGGGCTACGTCACGTTCCGCCTGGAAACCGACCGCTGGTGGGGGCACGACCTGCGGATGCCGCTCGTGTGGGCCCTGGAGGCGGACCCCGAGGTCGTGCCGCACCGCACGCCGCGGGTGCGCCCGAACCTGTTCTGGCTCGCGCTCGTCGGCGAGTTCGCGGCGGTCGGGGTCTGGCCGGCGGTCATGGCCTGGGGCTTCGCCCGGCGGCCGTACAGCGAAACCTTGGGGTCGTGGTATCGCGAAGAGTCCGTCGTACTCACGCCCGCCTCGGCCGCCGAACTCGGGACCGCCTTGGCCGACGGCACGCTCGCGCAGTGGGCCGACCTCGGCGTCGAAAGGGCGCACCCGAAGGCCGACCACGTCCGGCTGCGCGTCTGGGTCTGCCCGCGACCCCCGGACCGAGCCGAGGTCGAGCCGGAGGTCTACCTGACGCACGGCAAGGCGAGGCCGGCGCTGCTGACCCCCGAGGAGGTCGCCGCACTGGTGGAAGTCTTCCCGTCGCTGAACGACTGGGCGACGGTGCCGGTCGAGTTAAGGCTCGCGGATTTGACGCAGACCCCGCCGCCGTGGGACCCGGCCCTGGCGACGTTCAGCCGCGTCCCGCCGCCGCACGCCGGGCGGTGCAAAGACGCCTGGGTGAAGTGGCGCGGGCGGCTCATGGTCTACCCCGTGGCGTTCGCCCCCCTGGTGACACTCCTCGCGGCCGTCGGCCTCGGCATCCCGCTCTGTCGCGCCCTGGAAGCCGTCGGAGTCGAGCCGACCCCCATCCTGGTCGGCTACCTCGTGACGTGCCTGGCCGCGCTCGTCATCTTCCACGTCCGCCACCACAACCCGAACGAGGACCTCCCGTACCGATTCCTCGTGCGCTACTACTACCGCACTATGCTCGGCCAGGCCAAGTGCCGGGGCGACGCGCTGTTCGACGTGAGCCGCCCCGATGTGGTGTACGGCGAAATGATCCCGCGGCGGATTTGGCAAGACATTGCCGCCGGCGCGACCGAGGCCGAGGGGGCACTGCTGCTCATCGACGCCGACACGCGCCGCGTCCTCTTCGAGGGGGACCGCTACCGCTGGGTCATCCCGTTCGCGGCGATTCGCGGCTACGAGGTCGAGGTCGCCCTGGTGGAGCCGGAGTTCCACGCCGTCGCGCTGAGCTTCGACACGGACGACGGCCGCAAGGAGCTGCCGCTGGTGGCGAGTGCCGGGCTGCCGGGGGCCGACCGCTTCGAGCGCGCCGCGGTTTTCCGGCGGATGCTCCACGAGGCCGTCGGCCCGACCCCCGCCGCGGCGCTCGTCGAGTCGTAGGTCGGGGCGGGCGGCTCGCCCCCGCCCTCACCCTGTCGCCAGGGCGTAGGCCAGCTCCACGGCCGCCTCGAACTCGTCGAGGTCGATCCACTCGTTGATCGTGTGGATGTCGTGCTGGCCGGCCCCGAAGGTCACCGTCGGCACGCCGTGCTTCGCCATCCAGTTGGCGTCGAGGCCGCCGTTGGTCACGCGCAAGTTCGGCTCCAGCCCCAGCGAGCGCACGGCCGCGACCGCCCGCCGCACGGCCGGGGCGTCGTCCTTCAGGCGGAACGGGGCGTAGTCCGGGCGCAGGGTGAACTTCACCTTGGCTGGCTTGCCGGCGTCGTCGGTCACGCGGCCGGCGGCACTGGCGAACGCCGCCTTGTACGCCGCGGTGATCTCCCGGACGAACTTCGGGTCGTGGCTGCGGCTCTCGCCGGTGACCTTGACGTAGTCCGTGACGACGTTGGTCGCGTCGCCCGCTTGCCGGCCGTCGGCCCCGCTCACCGCGCCGACGTTGCTCGTGCCCAGGCTTTCGCCCTTGACGACCTTGCCGAAGTAGCCGGCGGCGTGGACCTCGGCGAGTGCCAAGGCGACGACCATCGTGGCGGAAACGCCCTTCTGCGGGGCGACGCCGGCGTGGGCCGCCTTGCCGCGCACCTCGACCTCCCAGCGGTCCGCCCCGACGGCCCCGACGATCACGTCGCGCGCCTGCTTGCCGTCGAAGTTGAAGCCCATCGCGACGCCGCCGAGGTCGGCGACGTTCAGGTGCCGCGCCCCGAACAGCCCGCTCTCCTCGCGCACCGTGAACAGCAGCGTGAGCGGCGGGTGGTCGGGCTTGCGGGCGTTCAACTCGGCCGCCAGGCTGACGAGCACGGCGCAGCCTGTGCGGTTGTCGCCGCCGAGGGCCGTCGCGGCGTCGTTGACGACCTTGCGCCCGGCGAGACGCGGCACGGCCCCGGCGGCGAGCGGGACGGTGTCGAGGTGGGCCATGAACAGCAGCGGCTTCTCGGCCTGGCGGGTGCCGCGGCCGGGCAGCGGGGCGATGAGGTTGCCGGTCTGGGTCGGCAGGGGGATGCGGGCGTTGGCGTCGTCGAAGTGCGTGAACTTGGGGGCGACCCCGGCCGCCTTGAGCGCCGCCTGGACTTCGCGGGCGACCTTGGCCTCCTCGCCGGTCGGCCCGCGCACCGCGAGGAGCCGCATGAGCCGCCCGACCGCCGCGACCGCGTCGATTGCCACGAGAAACCCCTTGCGCCTGAGAGTGCGGAAGGGGCTAACTTACGACATCTCGGCGCGGCGGCCGCCGGCTACGACTTCAGGTCGAAGTCGAACGGCGGGTTGTCCCCGGCGTTGACATCGGCCGACAGTCCACTCGATTCGGCCTTCGTGTACTTGTCCGGGACCACCGCGTCGGGCTTCCTGGCCGCCAACGGCACGCCCTTGGCCGCCGGCGTGACCCGCGGGATCTCCTCGCCGGGCTTCATGAAGCGCCCGCCGCTGACCGTAACCTTGTACCGCGCGGCCGGCAGGCCGGCGGCGTTGTACGCGACGAATTCGTACCTCCCGTCGTCGTCGAGGGCCGCACTCTGGCACACGCCGACCGCCTTGCTCTCGAAGACGACGGTCGCCCCGGTCAGCGGCTTGCCGTTCAGGGTGACTCGGCCCTGGGCGGTCCCGCGCGGGAGGGGCGTGGTCCCGCCGCACCCGACCAGGGCGGCGGCGCAGAGCAGGGCGAAGCATCGGGATCGGTTCGTCATGGTGGGAGGCGTTCCGGGGGGTTACAAAGGGGGAGGCAGCCCGCCCGCGGCGGCGGCTAGAAATCCTTCACGACGTTGCCGTCGTCCCGGTTGCCGAGGTTGAGCAGCGTCGGGAGGTCGATCGAGTCGCGGAGGAACCGGACCGACCCGTCGCTCAAAGCGCAGTTGACCCCGCCGGTGTGCGGCGACACCAGCGGCTTGTTCTGGCCGTAGAACTGGTCCCCGACGCCGACGTTCTCCCACGTCCGGTCGTTGATCGCGTAGCGGAGGGTCGTCACGTTCCACGTCCGGAGGTCGCCGTTGTTCCCGCCCATCAGGAACGTGTGCCCGTGGTCGCTGCGGCCGTCGAACTTGGCCCCGGTCTTGTCCTTGCAGAAGTCGCTCTGCTCGCTGAGCAGCATCGTGTTCGACGTGCCGTCGGTGATGCTCGCGATGTTCTTGCCGGAGTCCGTCGGCCCCAGCGGCAGGACGCCCCCCTTGGACACGATGCCGGACGGGGCGTGCTGCTTGTTGGCCCCGTAATCGATCGCGGTCGAGTGGCCGGCGGCCCCGGCGATGCCGACGTAGGTCGGCCGCTGGACGCCGAGGGGGCAGGGGCCGGCGGTGGGCATCATGTCGATCAGCGTCGTCGAGGGGCAGACGAAGGCGGAGAGTTTGGCCCCGTTGGCCGCGGCCCCGTTAATGATGTGCAGGTAGAAGATGCCGGTGTTCTCTTGAAGGCCGCCCACGGTCCCTTTCAAGTCGAGCCTGTTGTAGATGGCCCCCTGCTCGACGTGCGGCAGGATGGCGACCAGCCACGACAGGCCGTGGCCGCCGGTCGGGGAGCTCTCGCCGCCGGCCGGGAACTTGCTGGCCACGTCGTGGTAGTTGTGCAGGCCGAGGGCCAACTGCTTGAGGTTGTTCGAGCACTTCATGCGGGCCGCCGCCTCGCGGACCTTCTGCACCGCGGGCAGGAGTAGCCCAATGAGAATGGCGATGATGGCGATGACTACTAACAACTCGATGAGCGTAAAACCCTTGCGGTCACGGAGAGGAATAACCATTGTTGCACCTTGATGACATGAGAGTAAGTCAGTGATCTCTCAAGGAAGTGTATCTACTGTCCCTAACACCTTGTACCCTTGCACGACTGGGCGCACAACAGAAAAAGTGATTTCGACCGAGAATTCGCGTGAAATCTCCTGCCCGTCCAAGGGGGATGAGCGGTTAACGCCCCTCGCGCACGCTGAATTCGAGCTTCCAACGCTGGCTGCCGTCGCGGCTGCGGCACCAGACTTCGAGCTGGCCGACTTCGGTCACCTTCGCGCTCAGGTGCACCGGCACGACGCGGCCGGCGTTGGCCTGGCCGTCGAGCGTGACGTGCATCGGCGACAACTCGTCGATCTGCGTCTCCCAGTCCTCGACGACCGTGCCCGGCGTGTCGTCGCGGCGGACCGTCGAGCCGAGGAAGCGGAACTCGACCTCCTCGCCGACGACCAAGCCGAACTCCTGCCCCGGCACGTCGGTCTCGGTGCCTTCTTCCATGCCGAACGGCGCGACGCACAACGCCTTGAGCGGCGGACTCATGCCGGGCACGGCGGGCGCGGCCGTCTCGACGCCGATGTAGTACGCCCTGGCCGTGCCGCCGCGGATGCGCACGCCCTGGCCGCGCCGCACCAGCCCGTAGTAGGCGGCCCCGCGCGACACCGCCTGGTCGAGGTCCACGCCGGCGAGCGCCCGCACCCCCTCGGCCTTCGCCCCCTTCGCCCACGAATTCAGCACTTTCAAGAGGCGCTCTTGGAGCGCCGGGGCCTTGAAGACGCCGCCGTTGAACAGCACCGCGGTTGGCAGCGCGACCGCCTCGGCCCCGCCCTTGCGCTTCTTGCCGCCCGGCTTCTCGCGCGTGGCTAACGCCTCGGCCTGGCGCGACAGGAAGTGGGCGAGGTGCCGCGTCACGCCCGCGTCGGCAACATACGGCAGGCCCAGCTCTTGCAGCCCGACGCTGCGGGCGCGGGCCGGCTCCGAGTGCCGCTCGCACTCGGGGAAGAAGCCGTCGATCAGCACCCGCTCCACGTCGGCCCGCGGCAGGTCGTAACGCACCGTCCCGCCCACAACCGAGCGGCCCTTGCCCAACACGGTCACCGGGGCGCTTTCGAGCGTCGGGTCGCTCAGCAGTTGCTCCTTGGCCGAGCGAGCCGCGAACGTGAGTTGCGCCATCTGGTTGGCGTCGAGCTTCGTCCCGGCCTTGGCCAGCCCCGCCGCGGCCGTGTGCGCGACGGCCAGGTCCATGTTGTCGCCGCCCAAGAGCAGGTGGTCGCCGACGGCCAGGCGGGTCAGGGCCAGGTTGCCGGCCTCCTCGCCGACCTCGATGAGCGTGAAGTCGGTCGTGCCGCCGCCCACGTCGGCCACCAACACGAGGTCGCCGACCGAAACGCTGTCGCGCCACTTGTCGCCCAGGTTGTCGAGCCAGGCGTAGAACGCCGCCTGCGGCTCCTCGAGCATCGTGACGTTCTCCAGCCCGGCCGCGCGGGCCGCCTCGACGGTCAGGTCGCGCGCGGCGGCGTCGAAGGAGGCCGGCACGGTCAGGATCACGTCTTGCAGCTCGAGCCGGTGCTCGGGGACGGCTTGCGCCATCGCGAAGTTCCACGCCTCGACGAGGTGCTTCAAGTAGCCCGCGCAGGCGTCCAGAGGCGAGATCCGGCGGTCGGCGTCGGTCGCGCGGAAGGGCAGGATCGCCGCCTTGCGGTCCACGCCGGGGTGGCACAGCCACGACTTCGCGCTGGCCACCAGCCGCGTCGGCACGCGCGCCCCGAAGGCCCGCGCGAACTCGCCGGCGGCGGCGTCGCGGTCGGCGTCCCAGGGCAGTTTGAGCGCCCCGGCCGGCTGCTCGCCCGGCCCCGGCAGGTACAAGTACGACGGCAGGAGTTCGCGGGCCTCGACCGACCCCGGCGCGACGACCTGCGGGATCGCCAGCGGCAGCACGCGCGGGGCCTCGCCGCTGCCGGCGTCCGCGTAGGCGAGCGCGCAGTTGGTGGTGCCGAGGTCGATGCCGACGACGAAGCGCGGGGTCATGGGGGTGCCGGGGCCGGAGGTACGGGGCGCGAGTCGGCGGCGGGACGAATCCCCGCAGTCGCGTAGTTTATCGGGAGCATCGCCCCCCCAGAAGAAGTCTTTTCCCCGCCCAAGGCCCCGCATGCCCGCACCCGCCCCCCGAACTGCCCAGTCCGCCGGGGCGCGGCTCGCCGTGGTCGGCCTCGTGATCTTCCTCGCCAACGCCGGCCTGCTGGTACTGCAACTCGTCGCCGGCCGGCTGCTCGCGCCGTTCGTCGGCTCGTCGCTCGAAACCTGGACGGCGGTCATCGGCGCGTTCCTGACCGGCATCGCCCTGGGCAACGGCGTCGGCGGCCGGGTCGCCCGCCGCACCGCGTCGCCGGGCGGGCTGGCGGCCGTGCTGCTGGCCGGGGCGGTCGCCGCGCTCTGGATGGTCGCGCTGCCGGAGTTGCTGCGGGCGACCGGCCTGCACCGCGGCTTGCCGTTGGGCTTGCGCGTGCCGGCGTTGGCGGCGGCGCTGTGCCTGCCGGCGGGGTTCGCGCTGAGCCTGCTGACGCCCGCCGCGGTCCGCCTCGGCGTGCCGGACGTGCGCCGCGCCGGCCGCGTCGCCGGGCTGGTCTTCGCGCTCGGCACGCTCGGCTGCCTGGCCGGCAACTACGCCACCGGCTTCGTGCTCGTGCCGCACTTCGCGGTCAACGCCATCGTCGCGGTGACCGCTGGCCTCCTCGCCGCGACCGCACTCGTCGCCCGGCTCGGCCTGTCAGCGCCGTCGGGTGTTGTCGCACTGTCAGTCGGTGACAACAAGCCGTCAGCGTTCGCCCCGGCGGCGGCGGCGCGGCTGCCGATGGCGCGGGCGTGCGCCGTCGTCTTCGCGTGCAGCTTCGCCGGGATGGCGCTCGAACTCTCGGCGGCGCGGCTGCTCGCGCAGGTCGTCGGCGTGTCGCTCGACACCTGGACGGGCGTCATCGGCGTCATGCTCGCCGGCACCGCCGCGGGCAACGCGCTCGGCGGCCTCCTCGCCGACGCCCCCGCACGGCCCGGCGGCAACTCCGCCCGCGACCGCCTGGCGCACTGCCTCGTCGCCGCCGCAATTGGGGTGGCCGCGGTCCTGGTGCTGTTCGCCGTCCTCATCCGCGTGGCCCCGCTCGAAACGCTGCCGCTGATCCCGCGCGTGCTGCTCTGGACCTTCGCGCTGTTCTTCCTGCCGATGCTCGCGCTCGGCACCGTCAGCCCGCAGGTCGTGAAGCTGGCCGTCGCGGACGCCGACGGCGCGGGGGCGACGGCCGGCCGCGTCTACGCCTGGTCCACGGCCGGGGCCATCGCCGGCACCTTCGCCACGGGTTATGTCCTCATCTCGGGCCTCGGCATGTTCCGCACGATCCTGCTCGTCGCGCTCGTGCCCGGCCTACTCACGCTGTTGCTGGTCCGCGTCCACGAGACGCGCGCCCTGCTCTACGGCCTCAGTGTCGTCCTCGGCGGCGTCGCGACCGGCGTGGCGACCGTCGGCGACTACCTGCCGGGGATCGCCCGCGAGACGAACTACTACACCATCCGCGTCGAGGACTACGCGCTGCCGACCGGCGAGGTCGTGAAGTCGCTGCGGCTCGACCGGCTGCTGCACTCGTGCGTCAAGCTCGACGACCCGACCTTCCTGCACTACCCGCACGAGGCGACGCAGCTCGACTTCGTCCGCCGCGCCGCCGCCGAAGGCCCTGCGAACCCGCGGCTGCTGGTGATCGGCGGCGGCGGCTACACCCTGCCACGCTGCGTGGCGACGCTGCTGCCGGCGGTGGCGATCGACGTGGTGGAGATCGACCCCGGCGTCACCCGCGTCGCCTACGACCGCCTGGGCCTCGACCCGGCGTTGCCCATCACGACGTTCAACCAGGACGGCCGGCAGTTCCTCGAAGACCGCCCCGCCGGGCAGCCCTACGCCGTGGTGACGCTGGACGCGGTCAACGACTTCGCGGTGCCGTCGCACCTGCTGACGCGCGAGTGCAACGAGGCGGTCCGGCGCTCACTGACCCCCGACGGCGTCTACCTCGTGACGGTGATCGACCGCCTCGAACGCGGCCGCCTGTGGAAAGCCGTCGTCCACACCCTGCGCGAGTCGTTCACGCACGTCGAGGTCCTCAGCGCCGACGCCGACTACGACCCGGCGGAGCGCCACGTCTACAGCCTCTACGCCTCCGCGAAGCCGCTCGACGCCACGACGTTGACCGCGACGCGGGTGGTGCCGCGCGGCGAAGTCGATCGCATGTTAGCGGGCGAGCGCGTGACGCTGACCGACCAGTACGCCCCGGTGGACCACATGATGTCGGGGGTGTTTCGGGGCAAGGAGTGAAGACTTCAGAGAAGAATTTTGCCGCAGAGACGCAGAGGCGCGGAGAAAACCAAAACCTGTGTTGCTCCGCCCGATGAAGTCCAACCGGCGCGATCCTCGGCCTTCTTGAAACTTGAATCTTGGTTTTCTCCGCGCCTCCGCGTCTCTGCGGCAAAATTCCCGACGTTTTCAGTCCGCCAGCCTTGGCAGGTCGTCCAGGCTCGCGAGCTGGAAGAGTTCGAGGAAGCGGGGCGTCGTGGCGTAGCCGGCGTCGGTTTCGCCGCGGCGGGCGGCGGCGATCAGCCCCAGCCTCACGAGCTGGCGCACCGCCGCCGACGAGTCCGCGCCGCGCAGGGCGTCGAGGTCGGCCCGCGCCACCGGCTGCCGGTACGCCACGAGGCTCAGCACGTCGAGCGCCGGCTGAGTCAGCCGGGCCTCGCGCGGGCCGCCGAAGAGGCGCTCGCGGACGCCGCCGAACTGCGGGCCGACCGCCAGCACGTAGCCGTCGCCGCGCGGCACGACCGCGTACGGGCGGTTCTGGGCCTTGTAGCGGCGGTTCAGGGCGTCGATCGCGTCGCGGACCCGCTCCGGCGTGTAGCCGCGGATCACCTGGCCGACGGCGGCCGGGTCCAGCGGCGGCCCGCCGACGAACAGCATCGCCTCCAAGATTTGCCCCGGCTCCAGCGTGACCGCCGGCTCGGCGGGCGTCGGCTTGGTCGCCGGCCTCGGCATCGCGGCGGCGGGCGGCGCGACCGGCGGCGGCTCCGGCTCGGCCTCGAACCCCGGCTCGCCATCGACCTCCCAGGCCGTCGCCCCCAGCGCCGCGGCGAGCGCCTGGCCTTGCGCGAGGGCGTCGGCGTCGGCGTGTTCGTGCGGGGCGTCGGGCATCGCGGCATGACACCGCGCCAACCGCGCCGCGTCAAGCCCGCCGCGCTTCGCTAGAACTCCCCGATGACCTTCACGCCCGAGTCGGTCGCCGCGCTCCAAACGCGGCTCCTCGAAGACCTGCTGCGCCTCGCCCCGGAAGTCGTCCTCGTCGGGGCGATCGTCGGCCTACTCCTGCTGCGCATGCTCGCGCCGCGGCTGCCCCTCGGCGCGGTCGCGCTGGCCGCGGCGCTGGCGGCGTGCGTCGCGCTCGCCGGGCCGCGCCTGGGGTTGTGGCCACGCCCCGACGACGGCCCGGCGTTCACCGGCCTGCTGCGCCTCGACGGCTTCGCCCACCAACTCCGCGCGATCCTCGCCGGCTTCCTGCTGCTGCTCGTGGCCGTGACCCGGCTGACGGGAATCCCCGACGCCGACGACGCCGCGGACTTCTACGCCTTGGCCTTCGGCGCGGTCCTCGGCATGATGCTCATGACGACCGCGAGCCACTTCCTGACGGTCTTCCTGGCCGTCGAGATGGCGAGCCTGCCGGGGTACGTCCTCGCCGGCTTCCTGAAGGGCCGCCGCAACGCCGGCGAGGCGGCGATGAAGTACGCCGTCTTCGGCGCGGCGGCGTCGGGTGTCATGCTCTACGGCGTCAGCTTGCTCGCGGTGTCCGGCGGCGCGGCGATGGCCGGCACCGGCACCGTGCCGCTGGTCGGCTGGCTGTTCGTCGGCGTCGGCGTGATGTTCAAGCTCGGCGTCGTGCCTCTGCACTTCTGGCTGCCGGACGTGCTCGAAGGGTCGTCCGCCGAAGTCGCCGCGCTGCTGGCGACCGCCTCCAAGGTCGGGGCCGTCGGCCTCGCCGCGCGGCTGCTCACGGTCGCCCCGGCCGACGACGCCCTGCGCTGGGGCATGATCGCCGTGGCGGCCGCGTCGATGACCTTCGGCAACTTGCTCGCCTTCCGCCAGACGAACCTGAAGCGGCTGCTGGCGTACTCGACGATCGCCCACGCCGGCACGGTCCTGATGGCCCTCAGCACGCGACAGGTGACCGACTCCCTGGTAATCTACCTTGCCGCTTACGCGCTGATGAACCTCGGGGCGTTCGCGACGGTCGCCCTTGTCCGCAACGCCACCGGCTCCGAGGACGTGGGCGCGTTGCGCGGCCTGGGCCGGCGTTCGCCGCTGGTGGCCGTCGGCTTCGCGGCGTGCGTGGCGAGCCTGCTGGGGCTGCCGCCGTTCGCCGGGTTCGCCGGCAAGTTCCTCGTCTACCGCGACACCTACCTGGCCGGCCAAACCTTCCTCGACGCGCAGCCGGCCCTCGGTGCGGGGTACCTCGCGCTGCTGGCCGTCGGGGTGCTGAACCAGGTCCTGAGCGCCGGCTACTACTTGAAACTGCTGCGCGTCGCCTTCTTCGACGACGCCCCGCCGGTCGAGACGCCCGAGCGCGGCGGCGGCCTGCTACTGCTGGTCGCGGCGCTGCTGGTGGCGCTGGGGCTAAGCTGGGGGCAACTCTAGAGGCGAGTGGGGGTTCGCCTTACTGGCGTGGCATCAGCGACCCGGTGCCGTCCGCGCCGAGTTGCAGCACGCCGGCCGCCGTCGGGGCCGACGCCGCGGCCGCGAGGCTCTGGCCGGGGGCCGGCGTCAACTCGGCGACGCGCGCCCCGGTCGCCGCGCTCAGCACGATGACGCGGCCGGTCGGGTCGGTGGCGAAGAGTTCCCCCCCGGCGACCGCGACGCCCAACAGGTCGCCGGCCGCCTCGTCGATGAGCCGGGCCGCGACCCAGGCCGGGGCGGCACTGTCGGGGTCGAGGCCGACCAGCGAGCGCTCCGCAACCCCGTAGACCAGCCGTACGCCGGCGGCCGTCGGCACGGCGGCGAGGCGCAGCGACGGCCGGCCCAGGGGGATGGGGCCGTCGGCCGTGCCGCGCCAGCGCCGCAGCGAATCGGCGACCTTGTTGGCGTCGAACGTGTAGAGTGTGCCGGCGGCGTCGGCCACGGCCACCATTAGCCCCGAGCCGGTGTCGAAGGCGACCGGCGGCAAAGCGACCTTGACGGGCAAGTCCCACGGCCCCGCCCGCTTGACCGGCTTGGCACCCGGCTCGGCCGGCCACTGCCAGCGCAGGAACTTGCGGCCGCCGTCGGTGGCGAAGAACTCGTCGGGGCCGTGCGCACTCAAGAGGCACTGCAACTCGCCGGCCGCGCCGTCGCCGCGCCACAGCGGGCCGACGACCAGTTGCGTGTCGGCCGGGCCGAAGCGGTAGAGGTAGCCGTTAACCAGCGGCAGCAGCACTGCCGGCCCCAGGGCGACCGGCGCGCCCGCGAGTTGGTCCGGCAGCGGCACCACGACGTCCGCCCCGAGCTTGCCCTCGACGAGGTTGCGCAGCCGCACCCGCCGGCCGGCCTTATCGACCTCGGGCGTGACGACCCACACACTCTGGCCGTCCGGGGTCGCGGCGTAGCTCGACTTGCCGGTGGACTCGGCGTAGGGCGACGCCACCGGCACGGCGACGACCGACGGGCCGCCGGGGGCCGGCGACGTGGCGACCGCGTAGACCCCGCCGTCCTCGTCGATCACGAGGGCTCTGTCGCCGGCGAGGGCCACCGGCGGGCCGGCCGGGGCGACGCCGAGCCGGCGCGTCCAGCGCACGCCCCCGGTGGCCAGGTCGAAGGCGACGGCCTGGATGCTCGCGGCGCCCGGACTGCGGCAGACGACGACGCCCAGGTTCGCGGCCGGCCGCAGCTCGGCGCGGTGCAGCGGCTCGCCGACCATTTGGCCCGCGCCCTGCGCGACGATCCGCAGGCCGTTGACGGGGTCCACGGCGGTGCGCAGCCGCGTCAGCCGGCCGGCCAACACGACCCAATAGGCGTCCTCCTCGACCTGGACGACGACCGACCGCGCGACGCCGTCTTGCTCCGGCGGGGCCTTCGGCGCGGGCAGCGTGAACAGCGGCGCGTCGGCGTTGCCGAGCTGGTTGACGCCCAGCGCGAAGAAGGCCCCGGCGTCGGACGCCAGCACCAGCCGCTCGCCGTCGGACACCGCCGGGAACCACGACCAGCCGTTGACGGTGACCTCACTCGGCTTGTCGGCGCTGCTGAACGGCAGCGTCGCCCCGGCGGCGACGACCTCCTCGGGCCGCGGCACGGCGAACGCCCGCAGCTTCATCGCCGTCGTCCCGTCGGTCTGCGTCAGCACGAGGTAGCGCGGCCCGGCGTCGTCGCTGGGCGTCACGACGGCGACCTCGCCGCGCAGCGAGTCGCGCGGGTGCTCGGTGAGCAGCACGCGCACGCAGCGCGGCGGCAGCCGCTGCCCGTCGGCGTCCTCGCGGCCCAGCTCGAAGAGGAACACGCGCTTCATGTCGCCGGGCACGACGAGCAAGTTCGACCCCGTCCGCCCGGTCGGGATCAGCGACAGGCCGGCCCCCACGGGCTGACGCAACGTCAACTCGCCGGTGCGGACGCCGCTCGCCGTCTCGAACTCGGCGACGGTGCCGGTCGCGTCGCGCAAGGGGACGTAAAGCCGCCCACCGCTCACGACCGGGCGGCCGGCGGGCGGGGCCTCGAGCGGCTGGTACCAGACCGGCTCGCCGGTGCGGGCGACCCGCGCCGTCAGCCCCGGCTTGCCGCCGATGTCGCCGGCGACGAGCACCCAGTCGAGGTCGCCCATCGTCACGCGCACCGGCAGATCGACGGCGCGCAGGTCGGCCGTCGGCGACGCGATGCGCGTGCCCCAGAGCTGCGCCCCGGTGCCCGCGTCGAGCGCGTAGACGACCCCGCGGGCCACGGCGAACACCACGTCGCCGACCGCCCCCGCCACGACGGCGTCGGTCGGCTTGGGCGGGGCACCCAGGCGCGTCGAGAACAGCACCGGCGGGGCGAGGTCCGACGGCGGCAGCCCGGCCGGCGCGCGCTTCACGCGGTAGCCGAAGAGCTTCCGCAAGCTCGCCTCCGCGGCCGCCAGCATCGCCACCGCCTCGGCGTCGGCCGTCAACGCGTTCGCCTTCAGCGCCGCCTCGAACTCCTCGATGCGCAAGGCCGTCGGGTCGGCGGACAGGGTGCGGAACGGGGCCAGCACGCCCAGGCGGTGCCGCTCCACGCCGACGGCCGCGGTCAGGTCGGTGAGCCGCTTGCGCTGCGTGTCGAGCGTCACGGCGTTCTTGTCGCGGAACTTATCGACGGTCGGAATCAACCCCTCGGCGGTCGCGACCCCCTCGGCCGTGGCTTCGAGCTGGTCGAGCTTGACGCGGTCGGCCTTGAACGCGGCTAGGCGGTCGCCGGCGTGGTCGGCGAGCACGTCGAGCAGCTTGCGGCCGAGTTGCACGATGTCGGCCCCGTAGCCGCTTTCGGGCATGGCCAGGGGCGACTGCGCGAACTCCGCGGTGAAGCGGCCGAACGCCTCGCGCGCCGGCGTCGGGTTGTCGCGCACCATCACGCCCCCCAGGGCGTTGTGCGTCGCGGCGAGTGCGGCGAAGAAGCGGTAGCGGTCGGCGTCGTTGCTGCCGGGGTACTCCGCCAGCAGCCCCTCGTAGTCCTGCTGCGCGGCGGGGAAGTTGCCCTCCTCGAAGGCGAGCTTGGCCGCGTCGTGGGCGCGCGTCTCGGCCACGGCGTAGTAGCGCCACAGCCCGAAGCCGCCGGCCAGACTCGTGGCCAGGACCGCGGCGACCACGCCCAGGAAGATCGTCTTGCCCCAGTTGCGGCGGCGGCGCTTGCGGCGGACGAATAGCTCGCCGTCGTCGTCGTCCGCGTCGCCGTTCGCGGGGGTCGGGCGTGGTCGCGGCGCGGCGACCGGCCGCGCGGCCGGCGCGCCGCGGGTGGCGTAGGGCACCGAGACCTCTGGCGGCTCGTCGCCGGACCAGGCGACCTCCTTCGGCCCGCTCGGCGCGAGCTTGACGGACTTCGGCGTCCGCGGGGCGAGCGTCGGGATGTCGTCGGTGATCGGCCGCGGCACCGGCCGGGCGCGCGGCGCGGCCGCCCGCCGCGGGGCCGGCTCCTCGGGCATCGGCAGCACCAACTCCGACTCGACGCGCTCGTAGGGCCGCGTCACGCTCAAGTCGAAGACGCTCACGGCCTCGACGACCGGGGCGGGCGTCGCCGTTGGCGTACTCAGGTCGAAGACGCTCACGGCCTCCGCGACCGGCGTCGGCGCGGCCGGCGGCTTGAGCGCCGTCGCGGTGAACGGCTGGCGGCACTCGGGGCAGCGGATGGCCTTGCCGAGCGTGTCGGGGTCGAGCTGGAACGTCGCTTCGCAGTGCGGGCATTCGACGGGGAGCATCTCGAACATCCGGGGGGTCGCGGCGGGCCACGCGGGCAATTCTAATCGGCGAACGCCGCGGGCGGTACAGCGTTTGTCGCCGGATGGGGCGGTTACCGTGCAGGGTGGGGCGGCCCCGCTCCGCGGCGGGGGGCGCAAGCCGGGCACCCACGAGGGGTGCCCCTACAAGAATTCGGCTGCGCCGGCCCGCCGCGGGGTTTCGGCTCCGCCGCAGGCGAACTGTAGGGGTACCCCTCGTGGGTATCCGGCCTGCGCCTCCTGTGGCGAAGCCGACGACTCGCCCTACGGAGGCCCGCCAGTCATTCACGAGATCGACCCTACCGGTTCGCCGTCGCGTTCGGCCCCGTCGCGGTCAGCCGCCCGCGCAGCAGCGGCTTCACCAGCCCGAGCAGCCCCTTGAGCGCCGGCAGGGTGCGACCCGTGCGCAGCGCCCGCAGGTACCAGCCGGCGGCCGCGCGCAACTCCGTGGAGCGCATCACGTAGGCGAGGGCGCGGTAGGTCGAGGCGTAGCCCTCGCCGGCGACGCCGGGGGGCAGTTCGCCGGCCAGGCCGCGGCGGTCGAGCGCCCGGTTCATCACGCGGTCGGCCGTGGCGACGCGGTCGGCCAGCCGCTGCGACAGGTTGCCGTGGCCGGTGCGGTACAGCGTCAACGCCTCGGGGACGCAGGCGAATTCGTAGTGCCGCGCCACCCGCTGCCAGAGGTCGTAGTCGATCGCCAGGTCGAGCGTCGGGTCGAAGCCGCCGACGTGGTCGAACACCGCCTTGCGCAACATCACCGACGAGAAGCAGACGAAGTTCCGCGCGAAGATCGCCGCCCGCACGTCGCCCGACGGCGGCATCGGCGACGGGTCCGGCGTGACGGCCCCGGCCGCGTCGAGGAAGCTGCGGCGGGTCGCCACGACGCCGACGCGCGGCTCGGCGTCCAGCACGGCGAGTTGCCGTTCGAGCTTCGTCGGCAGCCAGGCGTCGTCGGCGTCGAGGTAGGCGACGAACGCGCCGCGGCTCAGCCGCTCGCCGAGGTTCTTGGCCCGCGACTGCCCCAACCGGTCGCTGCGAAAGTAGCGCACCCGCGGGTCAAGTAGGTACGGCCGCACGGCTACCGGCGTGGCGTCGGTCGAGCCGTCGTCGATGATCACGAGTTCCCAGTCGGCGACGGTCTGCGCCCGCACCGACTCGACGGCTTGGCCGATGAAGTGGGCGTAGTTCTTCGCGGCCATCACGACCGACACTTGCGGAATCACGCGCTCAGCCCCCGCAGGTGGTCGGTGGCGACCTTCGACACGCAGAAGCGGTACTTGCCGCTCGGCTCCTGCGCGATGGCGTCCACGAATTCCGTCTCGACCGTCATCGTCGGCCCGAACAGTTCGAGCACGAGTGAGGCGATCGTGCGGCGGCTCGCCTCGGTGAAGTGCTCGTCTTTCACGAGCCGCAACAGCAGGCGCGTCCGCGTCTCCTGGACGATTTGCAGTTGCGCCGTGCCGGGGACTTTGGTGGCGAAGTTCTCGGTCAGCGAGATGCCCGAGATGAGGTCGCCGGCCGGCGTCAACACGTAGTCGGCGTCGCGGCCCTCGACGGTGGCGAGTAGCGGCAAGCCCCGGCCGCACGGGCACGGCGTCGGCGCGGTCGTGACCACGTCGCCGATGCGGTAGCGGATCAGCGGCATCGCGAAGTTCGAGAGGTCGGTCACGAGCAGCCGGCCGTCGGGCTCGACCTCGGTGGTGACCGACTCGGCGGCGACGTGCAGCCCGGCGTGGCGCTCGCACTCGCAGGCGATCAGCGACACCTCCTCGCAGCCGTAGCGGTTCGTCGCCGGCGTGCCGAAGACTTGCTCGATGACGGTGCGCTGCCACGAGTGCAGCGGCATCGCCGTCGAGATCACGCCGTTGGGGCGGATGTCATCGACCCCCATCGTGCGCATTCGGCAGGCGACCAAGTACAGCGAGTGGGCGTGGCCGAAGACCAGCCCCGGCTTGTGCCTGCGCAGCACAGTGACGAACTCGCGGATGCGGTCGTCGTTGAGCCGGATCGTGTCGAGGTAGACCGCCCGGTCCACCACGGCGTTGACGAGCCGCCCGCGCAGGCCGTGGTGCTTGTACTCGGGGTTGCCCCAGACCTTCGCGACCCGCTGGCCGCGCCGCCAGCCGGACCACTCGTCGGCCCGCAGCGTCGTCGCGGTCTTCCATTGCGCCCCGCGCTCGTCGAGATAAATCTTGAGCGGCACGCCGGTCGAGCCGGACGTGGTCTTGACGCGCAACGCCGACTTGTCGAACGCCGTCGAGACGAGGGCGTCGTTGTGCGCGCGGATGTCGGCCTTCGTCAGCACCGGCAGCCGCGCCAGGTCGTCGAGCGTGGCCACGTCCTCGGGGCGGACCCCGGCGGCGTCCCAGGCGGCGCGGTAGTACGGCACCGTGTCGTAGGCGTGCCGCAGTGTGTGGCGCAGCATTGCGAGCTGGGTCGCGCGCACCTCGGCGGGCGAGTCGTACTGGCTGCGTTCGAGTCGGCGCAGGTCGTCGAGGTGCCGGCTGCGCCGCTTGAGGGCGACAAGTGGCTGGACGAGGTGGCGGTGCAAAGCGTCGAGCATCCGTGCTCCTGGAGAGAAAACCGATTCACCGCAGAGGGCACATGAGGACACATGAGAAAGGCAAAAGGCGAGTAAGGCACCAAGCCGTGCTAAAACCGTTCGGAAACTCGGTGCCACTGCGGTGGACAGGCCGCGCCGAAAACCCACTCCGGTTTTAGCTCTCTGTGGTATTTGCCTTTCTCATGTGCCCTCATGTGCCCTCTGCGGTGAAAATTCTGACTAGTTCGTCTCCCGTTGCCAGGCGATTTGCGCGCTCAGCCCCGCGTCGAGGCCGGTCGTCGGCCGCCAGCCGAGGTGCCGGTACAGCTTCGTCACGTCGGCGAGGGTCGCCACCTGGTCGCCCGTGCGGTCGGGCTTGCGCTCGACGATCGCGGCCTTGCCCGTCAGCCGCTCGATGCGGCGGATCACGTCGATGATTGTGGTCAGTTCGCCGCCGCCGAGGTTGTAGACCTCGCCCGGCGTCGCCCCGAAGCCGGCGCGCTGGGTCGCCTCGACGCAGTCGCCGATGTACGTGTTGCCGCGGACTTGCAGGCCGTCGCCGGTCAGGGGGATCGTCTCGCCGCGCAAGATCGAGCGGATGAACAGGTGGTAGCCCATGTCGGGGCGTTGCCGCGGGCCGTAGACGCTGAAGTAACGCAGCACGACCGTCGGCACGGCGAACTCGTCCAAGTAGACGCGGGCGAGTTGCTCCCCGGCGAGCTTCGTCACCCCGTAAGGCGAGCCGGCGCGGGTCGGCAGGCTCTCGTCGCCGCTGGCGTACTTGCCGTACACACTCGACGTGCTGGCGTAGACGAACTTCGTGAGCGACGGGCTGCCCTTGACCGCTTCGAGCAGCCGTTGCGTGGCGGTGAGGTTGTGCCGGCTGTAAAGGTCGAAGTCGGTCCAACTCTTCATCAGCCCCGGATACGCGGCGAGGTGGAACACGACCTCGGACCCGCGGACGGCGTCGGCGAGGGGGTCGGCGCTGAGGTCGAGTTCGCGGAAGGTGAACTTCGGGTGCGTTCGGAACGGCGCGAGGTTGGCTTCCTTGATCGGCCGGGCGTAGTAGGTTGTGAAGCAATCGACGCCGGTGACGGCGTGGCCGTCGGCCAGGAGTCGCTCGCAGAGGCTCGACCCGATGAAGCCGGCGCAGCCGGTCACCAACACTTGCATCGCGGGCACTCCCAGGGGTGACGGGAGTCTAGCACGCGGGCGGGCGGCGCGGCAAGCCGACTCCGTCGCAGGCGCGGCGGACGTCAGTCCGCTGTTCCTTCCCGAGTGGGAAGTGACAGCGCGTGGGGAATTCTCGCCGCTCGCCCAGGCACAGCCCTCCCCACGCCGGGGGGTAACAGCGGACTCACGTCCGCCGCTCGCCGCGCCTGCGGCGAAACCTACCGCGCTTCCGACTCGACCCGGTCGAGGAGCCGCGTCAGCCACTCGCGGAGGCACTGAACCGAGCACCAGTTCATGTCGAACTGCCCGCCGCTCAACTCCGAAATCACCGTCACGTCCGAGGAGTCCCGCATGTCCGGGTCGATACCGTGAAATCCGACGTGAAGGAAGGCGCGGAGACGGTCCGTGGTGATGCTATTCTGCCCGCTTCTGGACAGCAACAGAGCGCCGCCGTTGAAGTAAGCGAAGCCCTTGGTGTACGGCACGCCGCAGACGGGACAGCGGGCGTCGGCGGGGTAATAGGGCGCGTCAGTGCCGGACAGAACGGGGAAAGTCGTCGCGGGTTTCGCGCTCACACGATCCCTTGGAGGGGTTCACTCGTCGGGCGGGCGACCACTGTGACGCGGCGCGTACACAGCGTGATCACGTCGCCGGCCTTCAGGGGCGTCGGGGCGGGGATGCGGTGGCCGTTCAGCAGCGTGCCGTTCTTCGAGGCCACGTCGTGCAACTCGACGCGGCCGTCCTGGTGGATCACGATCGCGCAGTGCCGGCGCGAGACGTGCTCGTCGGGGATCGCCACCGTGTTCGTCGCCAGCCGGCCGACGGTGTTGATGCCCACGTTCAGCAGGTGCTCGGTCGCGCCCTCGACTAAAAAGTAGGCGAAGTGCGTCGCGGGGGAGCCGGCGAGGGTCGGGGCGTCGGCGGACAGCGCGGGGTGGCCGAAGGGCAGGTCCTCGACGTGGCCGGCGAGGGTCAGGTTGCCGCAGGCGTCGCGGAGCCGGTCGCGGGCCGCGCGGTAGTCCTGGCGGCGCGGGCTGCCCTCGAGGTGGATGCTCTGGAGTTGACTGTCCGTCACGGCGTGGCTGCCATTCTGCCCGACCCGCCGCCGGGAGAGGCAGTGGGGGTGGGCCGAGGGTTCCGATGAGGCGGAGTGGCTTGTACGAACTCTAGTGAAAGGGTCGGCCAGATTCCAGCCGATCTTTCGCGAAAGTCCGGCCGAAGCCCCCGGCGATCCGTCAAAGGTCTGCCGGGGTGATCTCCAGGATCTTGAAGTGAATCAGGCCGCTGGGCACCGGGATCTCGGCCGTCTCGCCCTTCTTCTTGCCGACGAGGCCCTGCGCGACGGGGCTGGAGGTCAGGATGCGGTTCGTGCTCGGGTTCTCCTGGCCGGGGCCGACGAGGTCGAAGGTCTCCTCCTCCTTGGTGTCGAGGTCCATCACCCGGACGCGGCTGCCGAAGGCGACCTTGTCGGTCGGCAGGGTGTCCTTGGCGACGATGTCCGCACGCGAGAGTTGGTCCTTGAGTTGGTTGATGCGGGCCTGGAGCATGCCCTGGTCCTCGCGCGCGGCGTGGTACTCCGCGTTCTCGCCGAGGTCGCCGAGTTCGCGGGCCGTGGCGATCCGCTTGGTCAGTTCGACCATCTCGTGGCCGTTCATGGCGTCGAGTTGCTTCTTCTTCTTGTCGTAGCCCTCGCGGGTCATCGGGATCCGATCGTCTGACATCGCGGATCACTCCTTCTCACAGGTCCGGCCTGGAGGTCGGTTGCTAGTCGTCACGCGCGCCGGGCCGGGGTTCGGCCGGCCAAGGGGGTCGCGCTCGGGGATGAAAAACGCCCGGCCGACTCGCGCCCCGTCGTTCGGGTGGGCGGGCGACCGGGTCTCGCGTCAGTCGCCATTATATCTCGTCGGGCAGACTCCGCAAAATGATTCGCCGGAAAGCCCCGCCCGGAATCGGCCAGCCCCAGCAGGTCCAGCCGTCGAACCGCACCTTCTGCGGCTCGCCCTCCTCGGCGACCTTCTCGCGGCAACGCCTCTCCGCCTCGTGCAGCGTCTTCGTGACCCCGTACAGGTTGCCGCGGCGGGTGCCGACCGCCCCGTCATCGACCACCGTCATGACGCACGGCTCCTCCAAGTCGAGCAGCCGCAGCGTGATGAGTTCGTAGCCGGCCGTGGGGTAGCGTTCCTTAAGGGCGAAGAGGTCGTAGCCGAGCTTGCCGGCGTCGCGCGTGAACCACTTCGTCGGCAGCAAAATGCGTGGGGCGATCAGGCCAACGAGTTGCGCCGTGGCCGGCCGGTGGTCGGGCGACACGGTGATGCCCAGCCGGGCGAACACGCGCGGGATCAGCTCCTTCGCGCAGGCCCGCGCGCAGGCGACTTGCCGCGACTCGTCGGACTGCTCGGGCTTGAACACGACTTCGCGGCGACGGCCGCGGCCGTTGCTGCCCGGCGGCCGCGGGCCGAAGCGCCCCATCTGCGGCTCGTCGTCCTCCGGCTCGGCCTCGCGCGTCGCGTACTCGAACTCGTCCGTGAGGATCGCGAGCGCGTCGATGGGCGGCCCCGCCACGTCGTGCAGGTCGAGCAGTTCGCGCACGACCCGGTCGATCGCGTCGAGCAGCTCTTCGGTGGTGAATTCCATGAGGGCACCCGTTTCTGACTCCCGGCGAGCGGCGTGGCGTCAGCCCGCTGTTTACCGCCCGGAACCGGGATGATTGCCCTGTGCGAGCATTCAACGCTCCGCACTAGTTGTCGCCACCATTTCAGGCGGTAAACAGCGGGCTGACGCCACGCCGCTCGCCGGGAATGTTACCCGATCGCGTCCTTCCACTTGCGCACGCGCAGCGGGTCGAGCTCGCTGTCGCGCTTGCCGCCGACGCACACGCTGCCCCGCACGGCGTAGTAGTCCGGGGCGACGTGGCCCAGCAGCTTCACCTGCTCCGGCTTCAGCGAGCCGCCCAGCGCCACCAGGATGCCGCCACGCTGCAAGGTCTCGATCAGCTCCGCGACCTCGTCGTAGTCGAGGTGGTCGAACAGCGTGCGGCCGTCCTTGTGGAAGGTGTCGAGCAGGAACGCGCGGTAGCGGAAGCGCTTGGCGAACTTCACGACCTCGGCCGGCGGCACCGAGTTGGCCTTCTCCCAGTCGGCGTAGGCGGTCGCCACGACCTCGACCGGGGCCGGCACGTCGCGGCGGGTTTGCAGCAAGTCTTCGCCCCAGCCCGGCCCGCCCTTGTACCCGGCCAGGCCCCACTTGACGTACGTCAGCGGCAGTTCGAGGTGCCAGTGCGCCGCGGTCAGGATCGACTCGGACCACTCGCCCAGCGCCGCACTGACCGGCACGCGGCCGTTGACGACTTCGAGGACCGCGGCGACCGCCTCGTGGTGGGCCATGCCCAGCGGCCCGCGCGACGGCTCCTTCACGTCGATCAGGTCGGCCCCCGCCTCGAGCGCGACGCCGGCCTCGTCGGCGTTGCGCACACTCACGAGCAACTTGGCCTTGGGCGGGGCGACCCGGCCGGACTCGGCTTGCGGCACGCCGGCGGCGGCGGTATTGGCCCGAGCGGGGGCCGCGCCGAACACCGAAGCTCGGGCCTTCTTGGCCTTGTCAGTCATGGGCAGGGAATCCTTCCACGCGGAAAAAGAACGTGTTCCCCGGCACCGCGTAGAACGGCACGGGCCGGAGTTCCCGGAATGTTAACCCAAACAGCCCCGCCTCGACATACCAGTCTGGCGCGTTGAGGTGCCGTCCGGCGTCGGCCGCGAAGTCCAGCGCGGTCGCGTAGCTCACGCAGCCGGTCAGCTCGCCCTCGCCGACGACCCCGCCACGCAACTCGGCCGCGAGCCTTAGCGCCGGCGTCGTGACCCACCTCCACGCCTCCGGCCGCTCGTCGGGGACCTTCGACGCGTGGATGAGGATGCGGCCGCGCCGCGTCGCCGGCCAGGTCCGCACCTCGACGCACTTGACCCCGTGCGCGAGCAACGCCGCCCACGGCTGCTTGACGGAGAGGGCGAAGCGCGGCGCGGGCGTGGTCGCGGGGGTCATGGCGTGATTGTAGCCAGCCGGGGGAACGAAACGACCCCGCCGAGGGGGCGGGGTCGTGCGGGTGGCGGCGTCGAGTCGTGCGGGCCGAGTTAGCCCGGCGGATGTGGCTTCTTCGGGGGCAGGGGGTCCAACGGTGGGAAACCCATCCTAATCAAACCCGCGTTGAACTCGTCGCGATTCTTCCTGTACTCTAAATCCGAAGCCTCTGACAACTTATCGGACCGCTTCCTGGACTCTGCGTTCTCTTTCAGCAGGCGGTCAACGCTCTGAATAGTCAGCTCGGCACGCCTCACCACTTGGTCTCCCTGCCAGATCCGGTATCTGTGAGTGAGTGACTGAGTGTCCAGCATCGCCAGACCCCATGAGATCAGAATTAACACGGCAGATCCTCCAGATGAGAAGAAAGGGCTTCGTAGCCGCCCTGGACACGGTGGCCACGAACAATTCTATGGCAGAGGGGTAGGCATTGGTGCGGGAAGAGGTTTGTTCACCCAATCTGGGTCCGGGGCGGTGAAGACGATCGGCGTGAACGTTGGGGGCGCGCCGGAATCGACTCCGCTCTTCGCAGCGAGTTCGATTACCTGACTACGGGCTTGCATCGCCGTGATCTGGGTCGTGACATCGTTACTGGGCTTTACACAGTAGGCGACGCGTTGCCCAAGGTTTTTAATCAGCGTCTTGGAGGTTGCGACAGCTATTTCGGCACCGACGACTATGCCGTTGGATAAGTAAAACTGAGCGAGAGCGTCTGTGTACTTCAGTTCACCACCTGTCATCAGGATTTTATCTCCAGCATCTTTTAGCTTTTTAGTGTCCTCCATTAGGCGATCCTTGGCAGTTTTTAGGTTCGCCTCGTGCAGCTTTAAAATCGCTTCTTGATCAACTTGTTTGGTAGCGTAGCTAGCTTTAAGATCGTCGATACTTTTCACAGTCTTATCGGCTTCGAGAACGGCCTTACGGATAGCCTCAATCTCCGCCTTTTCAGCGTCGGTCAACGCACGCGCAACGGTTGCTGGCCCAGGCACCGGGACCGGCGGCGGGGCCGGCTCGGTGAGGCCGTCCGACGGCCCAGTGACCGGGTCAGGCGGCGCATCGGTCGGCGGAGTCGGCTCGGTGGGCACGAAGTTGTCGAAGGTCGTCGTGCCGTCCCCATAGGGGTTGTTCCCAGTTTCGGTTCCGCCGCCAAAGTCGTACGACGCGACGCCGGCCGTGCCGGTCACGTAGGCGTTATTGCCCGTACTGGTGCCGTCGTCGAAGGCGTTGTCGCCGCCGGTGGTGTCCCCGCCGGTAGAACTCGTGTCGTAGGCGTTGTTGCCCACGCCGCCGCCTGCGCTGACAAACCCGATGTCACTCATCGTGGTGCTGTAAGAGTTGTTGCCAACCCCGGTGCCACCGAAGTCGAAGGACGCGACGCCGGTCCCGGACGTGGAGGCGTTGTCGCCACCGCTCGTGGCATCGTAAGCGTTGTTGCCGGTGCCGGGGGCACTCAGGAAGCCGCTCGGGCTGGAACTGGGGCCACCCGTCACGAGGTAGGCGTTGTTCCCGATGCCGCCGCCGCCGAAGTCGTAGGACGCGACGGCCTCGCCGGTCACGTACGAGTTGTTGCCGGTGCTCAGGTCCGGGGGGCTGCTCAGGGCCGCGGCGGCGGGCGGGGGCGCGAGCGCCGTCGCGTCGGGGACGATCCGCTCGTCGAGCTTGTCGAGGAAGAGGCGCGTTCTCCACGGGTCCGTTGGCTCGCTCCTGGGGTAGTCTGTCGCCCATGCCTCAGCTCCTGAGGCATGGGCGACAGA
>JAYTUC010000308.1:0-3598 GCA_043744775.1 Fimbriiglobus sp.
TCGGCGGTCTTGAGCAGGTCCATCGCGGCACTCCCAGTGGCGGAGAAGTCAGTCCAACACGATTCCGGCGGCCCGCAGCTCGGCGGGCAGGTCGAGCCGCGGGTGGTACAAAAGGCCGCGCCAGCCGTGGGCCTCGGCGGCGGCGACGTTGTGACTCAAGTCGTCGAGGAACAGGCACTCCGCCGGCGCGGCCTGGGCCTGGAGTTGGCAGTAATTATAGTAGGCAGCGAGCGGCTTGCGGGCCTTCGCCTCGTGCGACGTACACATCGCACTGAAGTGCGCGAGCACGTCGGCGAAGTCCTCCGAGTAGCGCAAGTAGTGGGCGTCGCAGGTGTTGCTCGCCAGTACGAGCCGATACCGCTTCGCCAGCGCCGGGATTAACGCACAGACGTGGTCGTTGCGCGTGAAGATGTCGGCGAACGCCCGCACGAACTCGTCCTGCGTGCAGTTGAGTCGCCCGGCGGCGCGGGCGACCTCGAAGAACTCCGCGGTCGTGAGTCGGCCCGACTCGTAGTCGTCCATGGCGTCGCCGCCGTAGACGGCGCGGTCGAGGGCGTCGGCGTCGAGCGGCGAGTGCGCGACGAGCTGCGCGACGGCCCGACGGTGGTCGAAGAACCCCAAGACGTTGCCGAAGTCGATGAAGATGGTGCGCATGCGGGGCATTTTAGCGGACGCGGGGCGAAGCGTCGGCCGAAATGTCGCGCGGTTAGACGGGGTGTGACATGACCCGCGCCCGCGACCGGGCGACGAGAATTTGCGAGCCGCCCCGGAACTCCGCGACGCACACCACCACGCTACCGGGCGGAAACTCCCAGGCCTCGTCGTCCGGGTTGTAGTCATCCGGCTTCTCGATCCTGACGGTGTCGGGGCCGACGAAGACCCCGGTGGCGGGCCGAAAAACGTCCGTGTCCTCGAAGTAGTCGTGGGCCATGTCGAGATCGGCCAAGACGCGTTCGCGTACGGTGCGGATGTCTTCAGCAAGTGACATGACTCCATCCAGTTCTTATTGGGCCGCGTCGAGGATCGCCTGGACCGGTTTGGCATCCGACCCGCGAGGCAGCCATACCTCAGCCATGTAAGGCCCGCCGTTCATGGAAATCGAGTTCTCGTCCACTGTGTGCCGGACGCCGTGGCGGTCCAGTAGCGCGCGGAGTTCCGGCACCTGATCGAGCGGCAGCCGGATGTACGGCCACGGCGTGTCGGCCCCGGAGACGACGAGCGGCTTCTGGGTTGTCGCGTCGATGATCACTGGGCCACCCCCTCTCACTGGAACTCGCGGCGTGACATCTTAGCATCGTCGCCCCGTGACATCGGGTGGGCAAGCCCAAACTCGCGCCGCGCGCACCCGGTTGCGACGGCACCCCTTCGGCGGTATGATGCGTGCGAACCGTCGTCCCCCGAGTCTTGGTGGGCCTGTCCGATGCGCGACCCCTTGACCTGGGCCTTCCCGATCTTCCGGGCCTTCGGCATTCCCGTCAAGGTCCACGCCTTCCTCATCATCTTCGCCGTCGGCACGTTCTTCCGCCAGGTCCTCGCCCCCGGCGGCTCCGAGCGCGTGCTGGAAGTCTTCCTGCTCACCGGGCCGGTCCTCTTCACGCTGTTACTGCTCCATGAATTCGGCCACTGCTTCGCCGGCCGCCTCATGGACGGCGAGGCCAAGGAGATCGTCCTGTGGCCCTTCGGCGGGTTGGCCGTCGTCGAGGTGCCGCCGCACTGGAAGCCGCACACCGTGACCGCCCTCGGCGGGCCGCTCGTCAACGCCGCCGTCTGCTTCGGGGCCTTCGTGATCCTCGCCGGGGCCGGCTTCCTGCCCACGGTCAACCCGCTCGCCGACCCCTACGCCGCGGAGATGCGCAACTACCGCGACGGCCGCGTCTACACCAGCGAGTTCGGCCTACGGCTGTACCAGCCGGGCACCAACGAGGCGGTCGCCCCGACCCCCGACATGGTGTCGAAACTGCACAACGAGTTCGAGTTGAGCGAAGCGGTGAAGAAGACGCCATTCGACCGTCCGTTCGCCCACCGCGGCTTCGTCTGGGTCGATCGCGTTTTCTGGGTGAGCTGGGTGCTGCTGTTGATCAACCTGCTGCCCGGCTACCCGCTCGACGGCGGGCAAATCCTGCAAGGGCTAGTCTGGGCGAAGTCCGACCGCGACCAGGCGATTCAAACCGCCTCCTACGCCGGCATCGTGGTCGCGGCGGTCTTCCTGGTCGCCAGCCTGACGCTCAACGAGGTCTGGCCGATGGCGCTGGGGCTATTCGTCGCGGTCGCCTGTTGGCTGAAGATGAACCCGCAGTTCCTCGCCGACCCCGGCTACGGCGACTACGGCCCCGGCTACGGCAGCCCCGACGCCGACGACGAGACGCCTGCCCGGCCGGCCAAGAAGCGCCAGAGTTTCCTGAAGCGCCTCACGACCGCCCGCGCCGCCCGGCGGATGCAGCGCGAGAATGCCCAGCAGCAGCGCGACGAGGACCGCCTCGACTCGTTGCTCGAGAAGATCGCCCGCAAGGAGGTGCTCACCGCCGAGGAGACGGCCTTCATGAAGCGGGTGAGTACGCGGTATAAAAACCGTTGAACCGGGTGTGGGGTTTGGGTTATGGGGTTATCGCCGAACCGAACCTTCTGTCTCTTCGGCTTGACCATACCCTGTACTCCACACCCCACACCCCGGTTCCGACATGCCCCCCCTGATCGAGCCGCGGACACTCAAGGGCTTCCGCGATTACGCCCCGGCCCTGATGATCCCGCGCGAGCGGGTCTTGCAGACGGCGCGGGCCGTCTACCGCGGCTTCGGCTTCGCCCCGATGGACACGCCGGCGCTCGAGTACGCCGAGGTCCTGCTCGGCAAGGGCGGCGACGAGTCCGACAAGCTCGTCTACCGCTTCCGCGACCACGGCGACCGCGACGTGGCCTTGCGCTTCGACCTGACCGTGCCGTTCGCCCGCTTCGCCGCGCAGTACGTGCCGCAGTTGGGGACGCCGTTCAAGCGCTACGCGATGGGGCCGGTCTGGCGCGGGGAGAACACCGCCGCCGGCCGCTACCGCGAGTTCTGGCAGTGCGACTTCGACACGATCGGCACCACGTCGAACGCCGCCGACGCCGAGGTCGTGCTGGTCGTCAACGCCCTGTTTGAAGCGCTCGAACTGGGCGACTTCACCATTCGCGTCAACAACCGCTTGGTCCTCAACGGCTTGCTCGAAATCCTGGGCGTCCTCGACAAGTCGGTGCCGCTGTTGCGTGCCCTCGACAAGCTGCTGAAGATGGGCCGCGACAAGGTCGTCGAGGAGATGGTGCGCGAGGCCGGCGTCACGGCCGAGCAGGCGGCCCAGGTGCTCACACTCGCCGAAAGCGAGGGGTCGAACGCCGATAAGTTGGCCCGCGTCGAGTCGTTGTGCGGCGGCAACCCCAAGGCCGCCGACGGCGTGGCCCGCCTGCGCGAACTGCTCGCCGTGGCGGCGGCCGGCGGCGTGCCCGAGGGTCGGGTGACGCTCGACCTGAGCATCGCCCGCGGCCTCGACTACTACACCGGCACCATCTACGAGACCTTCCTGACGGCGCTCCCCGGCATCGGCAGCGTGTGCAGCGGCGGCCGCTACGA
>JAYTUC010000309.1:0-14161 GCA_043744775.1 Fimbriiglobus sp.
AAAGCCGTTCGGCGGCCCGCACTAACGGGTCGTCAACGTCGAAGGCTTCCAGGCAGAAAATGCGGTCATTCCGTAGCATACCTCCACCCCTCTTCGCCGGACTCGGCGATTTGCGGTTCGGCGCATTCTAGCACGCCCGCGCCACGAATCCGCGCCGAACCGGGGCGAAATCGGCCCGCAACCCCCCACGCCGTCGAACTTTGTTGTGACCGCAACTCGTGGACTGTCAGGGACTTGCGATGAAGAAGCCCGCGAAGCCGGCGTTCACTTACGACTTTCCACGCCCGGCCTTGACCGTCGATGTGGTTCTCTTGACCCGCGAGGCCACGCCACGACTGCTTTTGATCCAGCGGAAGCGCGACCCGTTCGCCGGGGCGTGGGCGCTGCCCGGCGGCTTCGTCGAGGCGGGCGAGACGCTCGCCGCCGCGGCCCGGCGGGAGCTGCTCGAAGAGACGGGCGTCACCGTCGGCGACCTCGAACAACTCGTGACGGTCGGCGACCCTGGGCGCGACCCGCGCGGCTGGACGGTCAGCGTGGCGTACTTGGCCCGCGTGGCCCCCGGCGAGGTGACGCCGGTCGCCGCCGACGACGCCCGCGCGGTCGCCTGGCACCCGCTCGACGCCCTGCCGCCGCTGGCGTTCGACCACGGGGTAATCGTCGGCCGCGCCGCGACCCGGCTGCGTGACCGCGGGGCGTGAGCGGACGGCTCGCCAAGAGTCGGCCGCGTGGGAAACTCTCGATTCCGGTGGAATCCCCCGACCGCGCGCCTTACACCCATTCTTGTTCTGGCCGTCGTGCCGACCCCGCGGAGTGGCGACGTGACGAGCTGGCCCCACCCCGACGAGGCGACGGCCGACCTCGCCGAGTGCGCGCGGGAGCCGATCCACACCCCCGGCAGCGTCCAGCCCCACGGGGTACTGCTCGTCCTCGGCGCGCCGGGGCTAGTCGTCACGCAAGCCAGCGAGAACCTCTGGCACCTCCTCGGGGTCGAGGCCGGCGAAGCCCTCGGCCAGCCGCTGTCGTTCGCCCTCGGGGCCGACGCCGCGGCCGCGCTGCGCGACCGCCTGTACGCCGCGCTGCCCGAGACGCGTACGGAGTACCTGGGGTTCGTCACGCCCTCCGGCGGGGGGCGGTCGTTCCACGCGGTCGCCCACCGCAACGCCGCCGGGGTCGTGCTCGAACTCGAGGTCGCCACGCCGCCCGAGCCGCCGCTGGCCACCCACCCGCTGCTCGACGCCTTCACGCTGATGGCCGAGGCGTCGCCGCGGGTCGCCGACCTGGCTCGCCTGACCGCGGCGGCCGTGCGCAGCCTGACCCGCTTCGACCGCGTGGTCATCTACCGCTTCGACGAGGGCTTCAACGGCACGGTCGTCGGCGAGGACGGCACCGGCCGGCTGCCGGCGCTGCTGGACCACCGCTTCCCCGCGGGCGACATCCCGGCCCAGGCGCGCGAGCTGTACCGGCTCAACCGCGTCCGCATCATCCCCGACGCCCGCTACCGCCCCGTGCCGCTCACGCCCGCGCTCGACCCCGCCACCGGGGCGCAACTCGACATGACCCACTCGACGCTGCGCAGCGTGTCGCCGGCTCACGTCGAGTACATGAGGAACATGCAGACGGCGGCGTCGATGTCGGTGTCGATTTTGCGCGGCGGCCGGCTCTGGGGGCTGATCGCCTGCCACCACGCGGAGCCGCGCGGGGTGCCGTTCCAGGCCCGCGAGGCCTGCGACCTGTTCGCGCGGGTGTTCGCCCTGCGACTCTCGACGCTCGAGAACGCCACCGACTTCGGGCGGCAGTTCGAGGTGCGCGCGGCTTACGCGACGCTGCTCGGGGCGATGGCCGACCGCGGCGACTTCGCGGCGGCCCTGGCCGAGCACCCGCACGAGTTACTCGCGCTCGCCGACGCCGGCGGGGCCGCGATCCTCACCGACGCCGGTTGCCTGCTCGTGGGCGAGACCCCGACCGAGGCCGAGGTCCGCGCGCTGGCCGCGTGGCTCGCCGCCGAGGCCCGCGACTCGCCCTACGCCACGGAGTCCCTGAGTGCCGAGTGCCCCGCCGCGGCCGCCTACAAGGGCCACGCCAGCGGCCTGCTCGCCGTGGCGGTGGCGCGGTCGCGGCCCCACTACGTGATGTGGTTCCGCCCCGAGGTCCTGCGGACGGTCAACTGGGGCGGCGACCCGACGCAGCCGTTCACCGCCGGGCCGGGCGGCGTCCGCCTGCACCCGCGGCGCTCGTTCGAGGCGTGGCGCGAGACGGTCCGCGACCGCGCCCCGCCCTGGCGCGACGCCGAGGTCGGCGGGGCCGGCGAGCTGCGCGACGCCGTCGTCGGCGTGATCCTCCGCAAGGCCGAGGAGTTGGCCACGCTCAACGCCGAACTCGCGCGCAGCAACAAGGAACTCGAGGCCTTCTCGTACTCCGTCAGCCACGACCTGCGCGCCCCGCTGCGGCACATCTCCGGCTACGCCGAGTTACTGCGCGACACGCAGGCCGGGGCGCTCTCCGCCGACGCCGCGCGCTACGTCGCCACCATCGTCGAGTCGAGCGACCTGGCCGGCCGGCTCGTCGATAAGCTCCTCGGCTTCTCCCGGCTGGGCCGCGCCGAGTTGCAGCGCTCCGCCATCGACATGAACGCTCTGGTGGGCGAGGTCCGGCGCGACGTGGCCGCCGAGGCACCGGGCCGGGCGATCGAGTGGCGCGTCGGCGACCTGCCCACAGTCTGCGGCGACCTGATGATGCTGCGCACCGCGGTGCGCGACTTCCTGGCCAACGCCGTGAAGTACACCCGCGGCCGCGACCCGGCGGTGGTCGAGGTCGGCAGCCGCCGCGACGACTCCGGGGCGACGCCGGCCGACCTGTTCTGGGTCAAGGACAACGGCGTCGGCTTCGACATGCGCTACGCCGGCAAGCTGTTCGGGGTGTTCCAGCGGCTGCACCGCGCCGAGGACTTCGAGGGCACCGGCATCGGCCTGGCGAACGCCGCGCGCGTCCTGGAGCGGCACGGCGGCCGCGCCTGGGCCGAGGGCGTCGAGGGCGAGGGCGCGACCTTCTGGTTCACCCTGCCGCGCGTGCCCGAATGACCTACTGGGAAGGCGACATGCTGGAGCCGATTCTGCTCGTCGAGGACGACCCTAGGGACCTCGAACTGACCCTGCTGGCGCTGGGCAAGTCCAACCTCGCCAACGAGGTGGTGACGGCGCGCGACGGGGCCGAGGCGCTCGACTACCTGCACCGCCGCGGGGCCTACGCCGGCCGGCCGCCGGGCAACCCCGCGCTGGTGCTGCTCGACGTGAAGCTGCCCAAGCTCGACGGCATCGAGGTCCTGGAGCGGATGCGCGCCGACGCCGACCTGAGGACGATCCCGGTCGTGATGCTGACCACGTCGAGTGAGGAGCAGGACATCTTGCGCAGCTACGAATTCGGGGCCAACGCCTACGTGGTGAAGCCGGTGGCGTTCGCGGAGTTCGTGGCGGCGGTGCAGGCCCTGGGCGTCTTCTGGGCCGTGCTGAACGCCCCGCCACCCGGCAGCCTGAAGTTCCGCCACCAGGGGTGAAGTCGCGGCGAGTCTTGGCGAGCCGTCCGCGTGAGCGGGGGTTTTCTCGACCCGCGAGCGCCTGGAAACCCCCCGCTCACGCGGACGGCTCGCCTGGAAAAATCCGCCGCCCCCCAAGGAGTCCTCCCCGCCATGACCCCGCCCCGCGCGACCGTGCTGTTCCTGGAGGACAGCGACCTCGACGCCGAACTCGTCCTCGGCCGGCTCGCGCGCTCCGGGCTGGGCCTCGCCGTCGATCGCGTCGCCGACCGCCGCGGCTTCGTCGGGCGGCTGGCGGCGACCCGCTACGACCTCATCCTCTGCGACTACCAGGTGCCGGGCTTCGACGGCCTGGACGCGCTGGCGATGGCCCGCGCGACGCAGCCCGACGCCCCGTTCCTGTTCGTGTCCGGCACGATGGGCGAGGAGCTGGCCGTCGAGACGCTCAAGAGCGGCGCGACCGACTACATCCTCAAGCAGAGGCTCGCCCGGCTGCCGGCCGCCGTCGAGCGCGCCCTGACCGACGCCCGCCTGCGCGTCGAGCGGCGGGAGGTCGAGGCCGCCTTGCGCGCCAGCGAGGCCCGCGTCCGGCTCTCCGCCGCGGCCGCCGGCGTCGGCTACGGCTCGTGGGACTTCTCCACCAACCGCTACGACTTCGACGCCCAGACGGCCGCTTTGTTCGGGGTCGGCGCGACGGGGGACGTCGCCGAGGCGTTCGGCCGTATGCACCCCGACGACGCGCCCCTCGTCGAGGCGGCCGTCGCCGCGGCGGCCGCGGGCGGCGGGCGGTATCAGGTCGAGTTCCGCGTCGGCCGCGCCGACGGACCTCCGCGCTGGCTCGCCTCGACGGGGAGCGTCGTGTGCGACGGGGCCGGGCGGCCCGCCCAGGCGGTCGGCGCGGTCTTCGACATCGACAACCTCAAGCGCGCCGAGGCCGAGCTGCGCGACGCCGACCGCCGCAAGGACGAGTTCCTCGCCACGCTCGCCCACGAGTTGCGCAACCCGCTCGCGCCGCTGCGCACCGGCCTGGCCGTGCTGCGCGCGAACCCGTCGGCCCCGCCGCCGCCGCGCACGCTGGCGATGATGGAGCGGCAGGTCGGCCACATGGTCCGGCTCATCGACGACCTCCTCGACCTCTCGCGCGTCGGCAGCGGCAAGGTCACGCTGCGCCGCGGCCGCGTCGAGTTGCGCACCGCCGTCGAGCACGCCGTCGAGACGAGCCGCCCAGCCGTCGAGGCCGGCGGCCACGCCTTGAGCGTGTCGCTGCCCGACGCCCCGATCTGGCTCGACGCCGACCTGACCCGCTTAGCACAGGTCGTCGGCAACCTGCTCACCAACAGCGCGAAGTACACGCCGGAGGGGGGCACGATCGCGCTGGCGGCGTGGCGCGACGGGGCCGAGGCGGTCGTGACGGTGGCCGACAGCGGCGTCGGCATCCCGGCGGAGATGTTGGGCCGGGTCTTCGAGATGTTCGCCCAAGTCGGCGCGAGCCTCGACCGTTCGCAGGGCGGACTCGGCATTGGCCTGGCTTTGGTGCGGCAGCTCGTCGCGTTGCACGGCGGCAGCGTCGCGGCGAGCAGCCCCGGCCCCGGCCTGGGCAGTACCTTCACCCTGCGGCTGCCGGCGCTCGACGCGGCCCCCGGCGTGGCCGTGGGCGTGGCGGTCGCGCTGACCCTGCCGCCCCTGCCGGCGGGGTGACGCCGGCGCGCGGAGCCGTGCCGGCACGCAAATTTGCAACGGTCGGGTTGTTGCGTGAGGCACTGACATCGGGTAACTTACCAAAGTGTCCCGACTCGGTGTTGCGGCGTTCGCTCGACAGGCACCCCACGCCAGCCCCTGCCTCCCCCGCCACGGATCGAGGATTGCGATGGCCTACTTGCGGACGCTGCCTGGGTTCAGCCCCGAGTCGTGCGGCTTCGACCCGCAGGGGTTGCGGCTCTCGATCCCCCTCGGCGAGACCCGCGCGATCTACCTGGTCGGGGGCCGCGGCATGACCCTGGCGAGTTCGGACCCGGCCATCGCGATCCAGGAAGTCGTCCCGGTCCCCCAGGCCGAACTCGACTCGGCGCAACTCACCGCCTGGGAGCGCGGCGAGAGCGTCCGCAAGTACACCCTGACGGCCCCGAGTACGAGCACCACGGCGACCCTGACGTGCAAGCTCAACGGGGCGGACTGGATGGCCGCGGTCAAAGTCACCGCGTTCCGGAGCATGCACTACGAGCGCAACAAGCCCCAGGTCGTCAGCCAGGGCAACGCCGCGATCTGCTGGGCCGCCGCGCTCAGCTCGTGGCTCGAGGCGACCGTCGCCACCTTCGGCGAGAAGTCCGGGACCTGGACGGGCGCGGCCGCCGAGGCCCAGCACTTCGACGGGCTGCCGTGGACCCGCAAGAAGATGCCGATCTCGGACATGTTCAACCTGTGGACCGACTTGACCAACACGAACAACCAGTCCATGACGGCCGAGGGCCTGCGGGTCATGGGCCTGGACGTGGGCATGGAGAGCGCCGTCATCTTGCCCAGCAACTTGAAAGTCGAGGCCATGTTCAAGGCGCTGTCCGAGTACGGCCACGTCTACGTCGGCTACTTCTCGAACGTCATGTACCACGCCGTGGTCTGCTACGGCGTGGACTCGAACTGCAACTTCCTCGTCATGGACCCCGCCCACGGCGTCGGCCTGACGCAGCGGAGCCTGTCGTTCTTCTGCCAGCCGAACCGCGTGCTCAAGCCGATGCTGTTGGGCTGGCCGAAGAAGTGACCCGCCGCGACTCGGCCGGGGCGGCGGCGGCCGGTTGCGGCGGCGCGGCGTCGCGGCTACACTGGTGCCGCACCCTCGCGCCAACACGCCCCCGGAGAACGACGATGCGGACCTCCCTGTTGGCCCTGGCGATCGCGGCCGCGCTGAGCCTCGGCGGCGTGCGGGCCGAGGAGCAGCGCGGCAAGACGGCCGGCGGCAAGGACGTAATCCTGCGCGACGACGGCACCTGGGCCTACGCCGAGCCGGGCAAGAAGGCCGTTGAGAAGGCCGGCGGGGAGTACGCGAAGGACAAGAAGGCCGAACTCGCCTACACCGGCAAGCGCGGCACCTTTACCCTGACGCTCGTCCCCGACGCCTGGAAGCCGATGGTGACACCGCTCCCCCCCGGCGCGGAGGTCGGCTTCCTCCACGCCGAGGGCGACATCGGGGCCGTCGTCGTCGCCGAGCGCATCGAGATCCCGATGGCGGCGCTCAAGAAGCTCGTGCTCGACAACGTGCGGAACGTCGATCCGGAGGCGAAAGTCCTCCTCGACGAGAAGCGCACCGTCAACGGCCGGCCCGTGGTCTGCCTGACCGTGGACGCCACCGTCAGCTCCATCGCGTTGACGTACCACATCTACCTGTACTCCGGCGACGAGGCCTCGATCCAAGTCTTGACCTGGACCGGCCGGAAGCTCTTCAAGGAGAATAAGGCCGACATGGAGGCGTTCCTGAACGGCTTCGAGGTCGTCAAGAAGGGCGAGTAAGCCCGGCACCCGCTACGCCCCGGCCAAGCGCTCGCCGCGCTTGCGCTGGCGGTAGTACTTCAAGCCCGGCACGAAGAAGGTCACCGCCGAGACGACGCCGAACAACAAGTGCGCGACCTGCGGGAACTGCGCCATCAAGAGCGCCGTCACGAAGTACGCCAACGACGCGACGTAGAACTGCCCGGACAGCGTCCCCGCCTTGACGAAGAACACCACGCCGGCGATCAGCGGCAAGACCGGCGACAGCGTGAGCGAGTCCTGGCCCTTGACGACCTCGATGAGGAAGAGGCCGATCGTCGCGATGACCGAGCCGGCCCAGACGTGCGCGATCTGCCGCTCGACGAACATCACCGGGCCGCCGCGCCGCCGCAGCCGCCAGGTGATCGCGCCCCAGGTCACGACCCCGGTGCCCCAGAGCGCGAGGTACGCCAGGTGGGACTCGACGCGCTCCCAGGCGAGGACTTGCGTCGCCAGGCAGAGCAGGAAAATCATCAGGCTGTGCCACATCCACAAGAGGCCCCAGTTCTCCAGCACCGCGGCGTGGTGCGTCTCGCGCAGCAGCCGTGACACGAACGAGCCGAGGCTGCCGGCCTGCACGCTCATCGGCTCGCCGGCCGCGAAGGCTTCGAGGTCCTGCGCGAGTTCCAGCGCGGTCGCGTAGCGCAAGTCCGAGGGCTTTTGCAGGCACTTCAGGCAGACGAGTTCGAGGTCGCGGTCGATGCTCGGCACCAGCCGGCGCGGCGGCACCGGCTCCTGCTCGAGCACCATCAGCAGCGTATCGACGGGGTGGGCGGCGCGGAACGGCGGCCGGCCGGTGAGGACTTCGTACAGGATCGCGCCGAGCGAATACACGTCGGTCGCGGCGAGGAGGTCGCGGCGGCCGGTCGCCTGCTCCGGCGACATGTAGCTCGGCGTGCCGACGACCGCGCCGGAGAGGGTGAGCGACTCGGTGCGGTCGAAGACCTTGGCGAGGCCGAAGTCGGTGATCTTCGGCTCCAGGGTGCCGCCGTCGGCCGGGGCGAGCAAGACGTTCGAGGGCTTCAAGTCGCGGTGCAGGATGCGGTTGTCGTGGGCGTGGTGGACGGCGCGGGCCACGACCGCCAGCAGCCGGGCCGCCTCGAGCGACGGCATCGGGCCGGCGCGGTAGAGGTGCTGGGCGAGGGTCTCGCCGGGGACGTACTCCATGCACAGGTACGCCTGGCCGTCGGTCGCGCCGACCTCGTAGACGCTCACGATGTGGGGGTCGTGCAGCCGGGCGGCGGCCTCGGCCTCGGCGCGGAAGCGGGCGCGGTCGGCGGGCGTCGCCAGGTGCGCCTCGCGGACCAACTTCAGTGCCACGACGCGGTTGAGCGAGCGCTGCAGGGCCTTGTAGACGACGCCCATGCCGCCGCGGCCCAGCCCCGTGAGCAGGCGGAAGTCGCCGAAGTCGCGCGGCAGTTCGCCGTAGCCCTCCGGGTCGCCGTCCGGGCCGTCCTCGCCGACGCCCCACGCCGACGACGGCGACGGGTGCAGGCCGTCGAGGTGCAGCGTCGAGGGCAGCTTCGGGGGCCGCGGGGGGGCCGGCGCGCGCGTCACGGAGCGGGCCAGGTGCGCGAACTGGGCGACGGCCCACAACTCGCGGAGTTCGCCGGCGAGGTCGGGGTTGGCGCGGGCGGCCGCCTCGACGGCGTTGGCGTCGCCGCGGCCGCCGCGGTGGCACTCGGAGAGGTCCGCGAGCAAGTTGGCCAGCCGCTCGTCGCGGGCCGTGTCGGCGGTCGTCGGCATGGGGCGTCCAGGGGTCGGGGGCGGGTCGGGGGCATTTTACGCGCCGCGGCCGCGCGGCGCGATTCCTTTCCCGGCGAGCCGTCCGCGTGAGCGGGGGTTTTCTCGACGCCCGCTGTCCCGAGAAACCCCCCGCTCACGCGGACGGCTCGCCGGGAACCGGAACCGCCGGCGGCGGGAATTCCCCGCGGGGTCACTCCCCCGGCGGGCGGTTTTCGCGCACAATGTCGCTGCCTCCCCCCCGCCGCCCCGAAGGTGACCGCCATGACCGCCCCGCCCGCCCGCCGTGAGTTCCTGACCTCGTCTGCTGCGCTGCTCGGCGCGGCCTGGGCCGCCAGCCGCGGCCTCGCCGGCACGCCGGCCGACCCGTTCGGCGGCTTCACCGTCGGCATGCAGTCGTACACCTTCCGCAAGTTCGACCTCGAGCAGTGCCTCAAGCGGACGCAGGAACTCGGCCTCAAGTACACCGAGTTCTACCCCGGCCACATCCCCATGAACAGCAGCCCCGAGAAGCTCGCCGGCATCAAGAAGTTGCTCGCCGAGTACGGCGTCACCCCGATCGCCTACGGCGTGATGGGCTTCTCGAAGGACCACGACGCCAACAAGAAGACCTTCGAATTCGCCGCGAAGCTCGGGGCGAAGTACCTCAGCGCCGACCCCAGCCCGGACAGCTTCGACAGCCTCGACAAGCTCGTCGCCGAGTACAAGATCGCCATCGCGATCCACCCGCACGGCCCGACCGGCAAGGGCAAGGAGCTGCACCGCTGGTCGAGCGCCGAGGTGATTTTGAAGGCCGTGAAGGACCACGACCCGCTCATCGGCACGTGCCTCGACACGGGGCACCTGATCCGCACCGCGCAGGTCGCCGAGCCGCTCGACTCGGCGCAACAAATCCGCGTCATGGGGGCGCGCAACTTCGGCCTGCACCTGAAGGACCACGACAACAAGCGCCGCACCGACGTGCCCTACGGCGACCCGGCGGGTGTTCTGGACGTGGCGGGCGTGCTGAAGGCGTTGAAGGAAGTGAAGTTCGGCGGCTACATCAGCATCGAGTACGAGGCCAACGAGGGCAACCCGTCGCCGGACGTGAAGAAGTGCGTCGAGTACTTCCAAGCGACCGTCAAGAAGCTCGCGTGACCCGCACCGCCAAGCTGCGAACCGCCGCCGGCCTGACCTTCGCGGTCGGGCTGACGCTCTGGACGTGGAAGCTCCTCGACCCGCACCCCGTCCCGGACGAGGTCAGCGCGGCGCTAAGCTTCTGGGGGGAGTGGCTGCCGTTCCTGGCGGCGAAGGGCCTGCACGTCACCGGCTACGCCTTCCTCGCGGTCGCCGGGCAGCTCGCGGTCACGCGCCGTTACCGCCCGCTGGTCGCGGCCCTGATGGTCGCGCACGGTGCCGCGACCGAGGTCGGGCAGACCTACGTCCCCGGCCGCCACGGCAACCGGCGCGACGTGGCGATCGACGCCGCGGGCGTGGCGGCCGGCACGCTCCTCTTACGCCGGGTGTCCCGTGATCGTCCCGCGGCTGAGCCTCAATGATTCGCGGTGCAACGCCTGCGTCGCGTGCGTGACGGTCTGCCCGACGCAGTGCCTCGGCCGGACGCCGCACGGCCCGTGGCTGGCGCGGCCGGTCGATTGCGTGCAGTGCGGGGCGTGCGTGGCGGTCTGCGTGCCGCAGGCACTGACGCTAGGGGCGTCCATCGACACGCGGCACGAGTATGATGAGTTCAGGAGGGGTGGCCGATGATCCGCAACGTTTGGATAAAAATTTCAAGTGTTTACGCGCAGTGATGCTCGCCATGGAAAGATTCACAGTATTTGTGGGTCCAAATGCTTCGGGCAAGACCAGTATATTGCAAGCGGTCAACCAGCTCTGCACTAGCGCGACGCGGCAAATTCAGCAGGAGCCAAGACAACTTAACTCTTGGCTGAGTAGCGGCACGTCTGGAACAGTAGAGTTGGCGGCTAGTTTTAAGGACTATGCATTTCGATGCTATTTCCCACCTCGTCCTATCGCCAACTCCAACGAGTCACCATCTGGACCAAGTCGCGAGGACCACTCGTATCGGGACATCGGCACGGACATAAATGCCGACGATTGGAAGCCCTGGCGTCCGAGCATGAGTAAAATTGACCCACTCCCCCAGGCGTTACTTCTCCAACTCGAAGCGTCGAGACTAATCGCTGCCGACCCGAACCCACACGACGACACTGTCATGTCGCCTAACGGCGTGGGACTGCACGCCGCGCTCGCGAATATGGCGTTGAATGATCCTGATTCGTGGAAGTCACTGCAAGAAGATTTGTGCAAAATCATCCCGACTATGATCCGGCTAAGACACACCAAGCGCACGAAAGGGATGCCGCCCTCACTCCTGTTTGACACGCAGGGCGCACGCGGTCTGAGCGCCTCCCAAGTCAGCGAAGGGACACTCCTTGTGCTCGGTTTGCTCGCCGCGTTGTACGCGACGGAGAGGCCCAGTGTGATACTTCTGGACGACCTCGATCGCGGCCTCCACCCCAGGGCACAGCGGGACTTGATCGAGCTGCTCCGAGGCTTGTTAGTCACCAACCCCGACTTGCAGATTGTCGCCACGACGCACTCACCGTATTTGCTTGACTGCATCGAGCCACAGGAGGTCCGCATGACTTACCTTCGCGACGACGGCTCGACTGCGTGTGACTCATTAACGAATCACCCGAAGTTCGAGAAGTGGAAGAACGAGATGGCCTCCGGCGAGATGTGGAGTCTGTTCGGCGAGGAGTGGGTGGCGAAGGCGGGTGTGGCTGGATGACGATGCAAATCGCAGTGATCCACGAGGCTACAGCGGACTTCGTGATCGCGACGGAGTTGGCTGATCGCGTGCTACTGGAACCCGAGACGTGGCTGAGGGATCAAAACCTTGACGACTGCCGCATTTGGCACCACGAAACGAGCGCGGGCCGCGCTCTGACCTGGACAGGGGTTAAAAAGCTGTCGAGCGACGCCAGAATCCGCGGCCACGGTCATTTCCGCCCCAGAGGTGGCGGTCCCCCCGAACCGGCGGAAGACGACGCGAGGTCGGCCCGGAAGGCGATTCTGTTCGTACTCGAAGAATTCCCCGAGATCGACGCCATCGTCTTGATTCGTGACCAGGACAAGTACCCCGACCGCCGGGCCGGATATGGGCAGGCGCGTAATGAGGAACACAGTGTTCCAATCGTCGTTGGCATCGCCGTCCTGATGCGCGAAGCGTGGGTTTTGAGCGGGTTCAGCCCCGACCCGGAGGGCGTACAAGAAGACACCCGGTTGCGGGCAGTCAGGCGGCGTCTCGGCCTCGACCCCCGCACGCGGAGCCACGAGGTCCGCGACCCGAAGCGCGCCCTGACTGCGTTGACCGCCGACGACCGCGACCGGGAGCGTCACTGTTGGACCCTCACCCCGCTCGACACGCTGCGCGACCGCGGTCAGGATAACGGCCTCGCGGACTACCTGGCTGAAGTCCAGGCACGGCTCGCCGGACTGTTTTGAGCCGCCTGACTCACGGGTCGCTGCCGAGGATCGCGTCGAAGGCGCGGCGCAGCACCCACGCCTGCTCGGTCGCGTCGGCCACGACCGCTGCGCTCTGCAACGCCGCCCGCAGGATCACGCGCTCGCGCTCCGCGTCGCGGGCCACCTGCAGGATCAGCCGGGCCGTTGTTGCGTAGACCTCGTAGCAGCCGCGGTGGTCGCCCAGGTTGTACGCCGGGGCACCGATCTGCACCGCCATCGAGATCAGGATGCGCACGTCGCGCGGCGTGATCCGCGGCCCCGACGCCCCGCCCGTGGTGAGCGCCAGCACGCCGTCGAGGCCGTCGCGCAGCAGCCACGCCTTGCGGTGCTCGTCGCTCACCCCCGCCGACTCCGCCAGGGCACGCTCCAGGCGCTCGCGCGCCAGGGCCGGGGTCGCCGCGGCCGCCAACACGAGCCGCGTCGTCGCCGCGTAGACTTCGCAGCAGCCGCGGTGGTTGCCCTGGTTGAACGCCGGGGCCCCGAGCGAGATCGCCTTGACGATGACGCCGTGCGCCCGGTCGAGCGGCCCGCCCTCGTCGGCGTCGTCGGGGTTCTCCGCCGAGTCGGTCGCGTCGGCCAGGCCGTCGCCGAGGGCTTCGAGGAACAGCGTCTGGAGGAGTTCGGCGCGGGTCGCGGGGTCCGGCTCGAAGTCGGCCGCCTCCATCGCGGCGACCGTCGCGGCGTGCAGCGGCCCCGACGGGACGGCGTTGAGCAGCAGCCGGGCGGCGCAGTCGTAGACCTCGTGCGCGCCGCGCGGGTCGCCGGTCGCCAGCATCGCCGGGCCGAGGGTCAGCGCCGTCGCCAGCGGCAGGCGGGCCGCCCCCAGGTCGTCGGGCGGCGTCGCGTCGGGCGGCAAGTCGTCGGGGGTCGCCACGCGGGTCGGCTCGTGGGGTGGTGGGGGCCGGTTGGGGCGGGCGGGGGCGAAACGGTTCCGCCGCCGGGCCGTCTCATGATAAGTGCCCGCCGCCGCGAAAGGGTAATTCGCCCCCGCCCCGTCTGCCGATTGTTCCGGTACAATGCGTTCGCGCGGACTTGACGCCCACCCCCGGCGGCGGGCCGTCCCCGATTCCCTTCGCACCCCCGGCTCTCCAGACAGGACGTTTGACATGGCGGAAACCCTCGCGGCCCCCCCGGCGAACCTCAACAGCTACGACGAGGTGCCCTACGAGAGTCACCCGTTCGCCCAGACCCACCCCAGCCGGCTCTTCACCATCGGCACCCTGTTCGGCATGAGGCCGACGCCCGTGCAGCGCTGCCGCGTCCTCGAACTCGGTTGCGCCGGCGGCGGCAACCTCATCCCGATGGCCGACATGCTGCCGGACTCGGAGTTCATCGGCATCGACCTGTCGGAGCGGCAAATCCTCGAGGGCCAGGCGACGGTCAAGGAGTTCGGCCTCAAGAACCTGACCCTCAAGGCCGCCAGCATTCTCGACGTGGACGCCTCCTACGGCATGTTCGATTACGTCATCTGCCACGGCGTGTTTAGCTGGGTGCCGCAGAACGTCCAGGACAAGGTTTACGAGATCTGTGCGAAGCAAATGACGCCCAACGGCGTCGCGTACATCAGCTACAACACCTACCCCGGCTGGCACCTGCGCGGCATGATCCGCGACATGATGCGCTACCACTCGGCCCGCTTCAACACCGCCCAACTCCGCACCCAACAGGCCCGCGCTTTGCTCGACTTCCTGGCGCAGTCGGTCAAGCAAGACGGCTCGGCGTATGCGGTGCTGTTGAAGACCGAACTCGAAACCCTGCGGCACCAGGCCGACCACTACCTGTACCACGAGCACCTCGAAGAGAACAACCAGCCGCTGTACTTCCACCAGTTCGCCGACC
>JAYTUC010000310.1:0-14148 GCA_043744775.1 Fimbriiglobus sp.
GGCGAAGAGGGGTGGAGGTATGCTACGGAATGACCGCATTTTCTGCCTGGAAGCCTTCGACGTTGACGACCCGTTAGTGCGGGCCGCCGAACGGCTTTACCTCAGCACGCAGCACCCGGCGGAGCGAATCCCCTGGGGCTGGATTGCGAAATCCCTGAAAGGTCGCGCCGCCCGGCGACCGAATGCCGCCGGCTCTCACCTGCTCACGGCCACGCCGGAAGAGCACGCTGAGAGCGCGACCCACCTCGCCGGCTTCGCCTACGGCAGTTACGTGCCCGGCTACGGGGGCTACGTCAGTTACCTGGGCGTCGATCAGGCGTACCGGAAGCGTGGCGTCGGCACGCGGCTGATGGCGCAAATGGGCAAGGTCCTGGCGGCCGACGCGGGGGCGATCGACGAGGCCCTGCCGTTCGTCGTCTGGGAGAGTAAGCGGCCGACCGCCGACGCCCCGGAGGCCGACTGGAAGTTGTGGGAGGCCCGCGTCAAGCTGTTCGACCGCGCCGGCGGCCTGTGGCTCGACGGCCTCGAACTCTTCACGCCCAACTACGGGGACAACGAGGGCGAGCCAGTCGTGTTGCAACTGTTCGTCAAGCCGGTCGATCGGGCACTCACTGGCTTCACCCCGGACGCTTTACGCGAGGTCGTCGCCGGGCTGCTGACGCGCATCTACCGGATGCGGCCGGGCGACCCCCTGTACGCCCGCACGATGGCCGGCAGTACGCCGCGATTGCGCCCGACGGCCGAGGCGGGCCGACGCTCAGTGGCGTTGTTGCAGTAAATTCGCCGCGACTTCGCCCCAGTGGTCGAAGGCGACGAACCGCTCGCCGCGCCGACGCAAGTCGTCGGCGCAGTCGTCTTTGGCGAAGCGTAAGGCCGGCGGCACGAGCAGCGCCGCCGGCACGTCGGTGTGCCCGTCGCCGGCGAAGGCGACTTCGCCGCGCGTCAGGGCGTCCCGCACGACGGCCGCCTTGTCGATGCCGACACTCGCCGAGAAGAACGGCGAGTCGGTCGGCAGGGTCATTTCGAGGCCCCGCCCGTCGCCGCGCCAGCGGCCGGGGCTGGCGTGGACCGGCAGCGCCACGCCGGCCGCCGCGAGCAGCCGGTCGATGTAGTACGCGCACCCCGCCGACGCGACGACGACCGCCCACCCGGCGGCGCTCAACTCCTCGACGAGTCGCGGCAGTTCCGGCTCCAGTTCCATTTTGGCAATGACTTCGAGCAGTTCGCTCTCGGTGCAACGCAGACTGCCGAAGTATGCGGCGAGGCACTCGAAGTGCGTCATCTCGCCGCGCAGGTAGTGCTGGTAGTACGCCGGCGTCCCGGACGGCATGACGCGGGTCAGCACCTCCGAGTAGAAGTCGCGCCGGGCGAGGGTGCCGTCGAAGTCCGTCACGAACGTCCGCATCGATTCGCCTCTGCCCGTGAAGCCGCGCCCGGACTGCATTTTAGGGACCGCCCGGCTACACTGACGCCATGAATACGCACGACCTGCCGACGTACCTCAAAGCCGCCGTGGACGCCGCCAAGATCGGCGCGGCGGTCCTCGAATCCTGGCGCTCGAAGTTCCGCGTCAAGGAGAAGGCCCGCGCCGACCTCGTGACCGAGGCGGATGTCGCGTCGCAACTCGCCATTCGCGAGCACCTGCTGGCCCGCTTCCCCGGCCACGCTTTCCTGGGCGAGGAGGACTGCGTCGGCAAGTCGATCGACGAGACGCGGCCGCCGCCCGGCCACCCGCCGACGTGGGTGGTTGACCCGCTCGACGGCACGGTGAACTACGTCCACGACGTGCCGTGCTACTGCGTGTCGATCGGCCTGGTGATCGACGGCGTGCCGACCGTCGGCGTCATCTACGAGCCGCGGCTTGGGGAACTGTTCACCGCGGCGACCGGCCACGGCGCGTTCTTGAACGGCGTGCCGATGCGGGTGAGCGGCTGCGAGAAGCTCGCCGACGGGCTGATCTCGACCGGCTTCCCGGCGGCGTTCGAGGCGCAGAAGCGGGCCTTCGCCGCGTGGCAGAAGCTGAGCGCGCACGCGCAGGCGTTGCGCCGCACCGGCTCGACGGCGATCAACTTGGCGTACGTCGCCTGCGGCCGCTTCGACGGCTACTGGGCCTACGACAACTACGCCTGGGACGTGGCGGCGGGTGTGGTGCTGGTGCGCGAGGCCGGCGGCACGGTGACGGGCGTGCACGGCGGCGACTACGACCCGTTCCGCATGGACATCAGCGCGACCAACGGCCCGATCCACGCCGAGCTGGTCGCGGCGCTGGTGGGGTGAGTTGTGGCCGCGGAGGCGTTCGGGTAGAGTGTGCGTCAGAGTCGTTGGGGGGGTTCGCCATGAGTGCCGATGTCGCCAGTCTGCTTGCGGCCGCGGAGTCGCTGCCGGCCGAGCAGCGCCGCGAGCTGGTCGAACTCCTCGCGGCGGGGCTGGACGACGAAACCGTGCCGCCTCCCCCGTTGAGCGCGGCGTGGTGGCGCTTGATCGAACACCGGTCGGCGGAGTACGCCGCGGGGCGGGCCGAGACCGTGCCGTGGTCGGAGGTCCTGGCGCGCTGGGAGTCGCGGCGGCAATCGGGTGGCTAATGTCAGGCTCCTCCTCCAAGCGGCAGGCGAAATCGAGGAGGCGGTGGCCTGGTATCGGGCGCGCAACGCCCAGGCGGCCCGTCGCTTCGAGGACGCCGTCGCGGCCGCCGTCGGGCGAATCGGCACCCTGCCGGAGTTGTACGCTTTGGAGGGTGTCACGCAACGCCTCTGCCCGGTCACGAAGTTCCGCTACGTGCTGGTCTACGAGTACGACCCCACAGTTGATGAAGTCGTGATCGTCACTTTGGCGAACCCTACGCAAGACGCGCCGCCGTGGTGAGGTCGGCTCCGATCTGCTGTTCGACGACGAAGTAAGGAGTTAGCGATGCGTACTGCTACAACCCCGATGCCGACCGACCACCAAATCGCACGCGACGCCCTCGACCGCTTGCCGCTCACGGCCACGCTGGAGCAGATGAGCGACGAGCTGGCGCTGCTCGCGGCGTTGCGCAAAGCCAGTGCGGCCGCGGACGCCGGGCGGGTGGTGCCCCACGAGGAGGTCGAGCGGAGGTCGGTCGAGTTGACCCGTCGGATAGCCGCGCACGACGCGGACCCGAGCCGCGTGCTGACGTGGGAGCAAGTCGAAGCGTCCGTCCGGCGTGCCCGGTGACGACCGATCGGCCGCGGTGCAGTACGGTCTGCGCGACGACAAGACGTGTCACGGCACCCCGTCAGCCGCCCCCACTCACGATGTCTTGAGGGAGTTCGCCATGAGTGCCGATGTCGCCAGTGTGCTTGCGGCCGCCGAGTCGCTGCCGGCCGAGCAGCGCCGCGAGTCGGTCGAACTTCTCGCCGCAGGGCTGGACGACGAAATCGTACCACCGTTGAGCGAGGCCTGGCGACGCGAAATCGCCGCACGCTTAGCCGACTACGACGCCGGCCGCGTTACCGCAAAGCCCTGGGCCGAGGTCCGCGCGTCGTTGGCGGCGCGGAGGTCCGCCCGTGGGTAGGGGGGTTCGGGGCGGCGCAGCGTCTCCACACTGAGGGAGGTAGCGCAGGCCGGGCACCCACGAGGGGTGCCCCTACGTTCGCCTGCGGCGGAGCCGAGAACCGGCGGTGCGCCCAGGGCGGAGGGGCCGATTCTTGTAGGGGCATCCCCTTGTGGGGGCCCGGCCTGCGCTGCCTGCCGCGGCTTGCGACGTGTCGTCCTCCAGGCGCTAACGCTTCTGGCTCGCCTCGCCGCGCCACAGCCAGCGCAGCGCGTCGGGCATGTCCGCCCCGCCGTGCTTGCCGTTGTGCGCGCCCTCGCCGTACACGAGCTTGTAGTCGTAGCCCTTGTAGCGCAGCGACGCGGCCATCTGCAGGTTGCCCAGCGGCCAACTGCCGTGCTCGTTGTCGAGGTCGGCCGCGCCGTCCTGCAAGTAGACCCGCAGCGGCTTCGGCGGGGCCTTGCGGATCAGGCCGGGGTAGGCGTCGCCGCCGCGGATGTTGGTGAAACTGCCGACGTGACTCAGCACTTTGGAGAACAGTTCGGGCCGCTGCCAGGCCGCGGTGAAGGCGCAAATTCCGCCACTGCTAATCCCGCAAATTGCCCGACCGGCCGCGTCGGTTCGTAACGCAACGGTTTTTGAAACCTCCGGCAAGATTTCCTGTTCCACGAACTGCGCGTAAGTGCCAGAAAGAGTGTCGTACTCGAAGCTGCGGTTGGACCTCGGCTTTTCGCCCTCGCGGGCTAGTGGGAACGTGCCGGGGTTGATAAACACCCCGACCGTGACCGGCATCTCCCCCCGATGAATCAGGTTGTCGAACACGGTCGGCACGCGGTGGTCGCCCTTCGGGTCGCGGTACCAGACGCCGTCCTGGAACACCATCACGCACGCCGGGGGGCCGCCCGGCTTGCACTGGGCTGGCACGTAGACCCAGTAGTCGCGCTGCGTGCCGGGGAAGACTTCGCTCTTGGCCAAGGTGTACTTCGTGACGACCCCCGCCGGCACGCCCTCTTGGGTGAGCGAGTCAGCCGTCAGCTTGTAGTTCTCGGCCGCGCGCGAGCTGGCGGGGCCGGCGCAGAGCGCGAGCAGCGTGGCCAGAGTTCGCAAGGCGCGACGTGTCGGAGCCGTCATGGGGGGTTCGTCCAGTGGGGAGGCCGGCCGCGGCCGGGGGGCGGGGGAGGCGACGCCTAGCCTACCCGACCGCCGTACCCCGCCGCAAGCCCCCGCCCCCAGGATGCCCCCGTGCTGACCGCCGCCCGGCCCCAGGCCGCCCCGCCCCGCGAAGACTTCCTCGGCGACATGTTCCTGCGCCTGGAGCGCCTCGAAGCGGAAGTCTCCCGGCTGCGCGCGAGCGCCGAGCGGCCCGGCACCGAAGTGTTCGAGGCCCAGGACTGGGACGCCCCCGACGCCGGCCACTCGCGGCACGAGGACGGCAGCAGCACCGAGACGCGGCCGGAAATCTGCCTCGGTGCCCCGACGCCGCCGGAGAACCCCTGGCCCGCCCCCCGGCCGTCGCCGCGCGACACGCCGTGGCCCGCGAACCCGCCCGACCCGGACCACGACCTGTTGCGGGTCGCCTTCGACCTGCACCCGCACGCGGTCGTCGCCGTGGACGGCCTGGGACTGGTGCGGCTCTGGAACCGCGCCGCGGTCGCGCTCTTCGGCTGGCCCGCCGACGAGGCCGTCGGGTCGCCGCCGCCGTTCCTGCCGGCCGACCGGCGCGAGGAGCACGCCAGCCTGGTCCGCTCCCCGCGCTCGGTGCTCCCCGGCCAGGAACTCGCGACCGTGCGCCGCAACCGCCTCAGCGAGCCGGTCGCGGTCCGCTTAAGCGTCACCGAGAGCCGCTGCGGCGGGGTCGTCTTTACGCTGCGCCCCGACGCCGCGCCCGCCGACGGCACCCCCGACCCCCGCCCGGCCATGCCCCCGACCCCCGCGACCGGCGAGGCGATCGACCTGGTCGGCGACCGGTCCGCCGGCGCGATGGTGACCCTCGGCCGCGCCGCCGCCGGGGTCGCCCACGACTTCAACAACCTGCTCACCGCCGTGCTGGGGAGTGCCGGCCTCTTGCGCGAGCGCCTCGACGCGGCCGACGCCGACAGCCACGACTTGGCGACCGACATCGTGACCGCGGCCGAACTCGCCGGGGCGATGTGCCGCGACCTCGTCGCCGTCGCCCGTTACAGCCCCGGCACCCCGGCGCAGACCGACCTGAGCAGCCACGTCTTGAGGTATCGCCGGCTGCTGGGGAAACTCGCCGGGTCGCACACGGCCATCCGCCTGGACCTCGCCGACGGCCTGGCCCCCGGCCAAATCCCGCAGGCCGAGTTCGCGCAAGTGCTACTGAACCTCGCCCAGAACGCCGCCGAGTCGATGGAGCCGGCCGGCGGCACGCTCACCATCGCGACGAGCGCCGAAACCGTCGGCCCCGGTTGGCCCGGCCACGCCGCGCCGGGCCGCTACGTCGTGCTGACGGTGAGCGACCGCGGCCCCGGCGTCGGCCTGAACCGCGACGCGGCGAGCTTGCGCGACCTGTGCCGCCCCGGCGTGCCGGCCCGCCCTGACGCCCTCGGCCTGGCGGTCGTCGCCGACATCCTGGCGCGGCACGGCGGCCACCTGACGCTCGAAGCCGACGCCGCGACCGGCACGAGCTTCCGCGTCGCCTTCCGCGAGGCGTGACGCGGGCGCGGCCGCGGAGCGACGGCTTTGTGGGTGCGTCACCCGCTCCGCCACAGGGGGCGCAGGCCGGGCACCCACAAGGGGATGCCCCTACAAGACACCGGCCGCGACCCGACTGCTTCGGCTCCGCCGCAGGCGAACAGTAGGGGCACCCCTCATGGGTGCCCGGCCTGCGCTTGCCCCCTTCAGCGCTACTCCGCGACCGCCCGGCCGAACGCCGCCAGCACCGACCCCACGTCGTCGATGTACAGCCGCGGCCGGTGCAGCGTCACCGCGGTGCCGGTCAGCCCGAGGAACTGCCAGCCCTCGCCGGTCGTGACGCAGCCATAGACCGTCGGGAGCGGTTCGCCGGCCCTCTCGTTGTAAACTTGCGCCGCCACCATCTGCGCGACGCACTGCCCCAACCCGCCCTCGATGTCGTTCTTCTTCGCCTCGACCACGGCCATGAGCGGGGCACGCAACCGCGGCACCGGTTCGGAGCGCGCCAGCAGAAAGTCGCACTCGCCCGAGAGACTGCGGGTCGCATCGACATCGAGCCGCTGCCCGGACAGGATCGCCACGCGGTCGCCGGCCGCCTCGCGCACGGCCAGGAGGATCGGCGCGACGATGAACTCCGACCGCGCCTTCTCGCTCACCAGCGCCAGCCGCATCCCGCGCCCCAGCGCGTCGGCCAGCCACGCCGGCACCGCTGACGCCGCCAGCCCCGGAAACAGGTCCCCCGGCCGGCAGGCGACCCCCAGCGTCGCCTCGGCCGATTCGAGCGTGAAGTCCGTGTAAGGCACTGTCGGGAACCTCATCGAGCGTGAGCGGATTTATTAGCCCGACGCGCGAGCGAGGGTCGAACGGTCGTTGATAACGTGTCAGCCATCGCCCGCCAGGTGCCAGCGAACGCCGGCCCGCTCCAGGGCGACCAGGACTTCCAGGTACTGCCGCAGGTCCTCATCGACCCCCTCCGCGTAACCTCGGTCGGCGGCCGCCAGATCGGCGACTCGGGTCAACAGCCCGCGGACGGTGCGGAGTCCGTCGGCGGCGTCGAACCACTGCTCGGGCGGGAACCCGCCGGGCGGCGGGTCCATGTCTTCGTCCTCGAAGAACGCCGCGTCCTCCTCCGGGTCGCTACTGAGGAACTCAGTCAGCGGTCGAACCCCGGCCTGCCGGCTGACCCGGTCGAGGACCCGGTCGGGGATGTGGGCGAGGGTCTTGCCGTTGACGAAGCAGTCGAGGCCCGGCACCTCCCGCTCCGCGACGATGTAGTATGCCGCGCTCATCCGTCGCACCCTCCGCCACCGACCGACCGATCTTAGCAACCGAGGCCGCCGGGCGACGGCGGACCGCACAAAGCCTACACGCCCTCGCCGCCTGCGACATCGCGCAGTTCGGCACTCGGCTACATGTAGTCGAAGAACCTACCCCACCAAGTAGTGATGTCCGCCGGCACGTGCGGCAACACTCCGTCGTACGGCTCTGCTAACACCTCGGCGGGGACGTAAACGAACCCTTGCACTTCGAGCAACGCCGCCAGAGGGGCTACCGGATACTGCCCCAGGTCGGACAGAACAGAGTTGGCGTGGATCGTCGCCATCCGCCCGAACGAAGAGAATCGGATGGCGATCTTGAACACCATCGACGTGACCGGTGGGCGGACCGCGCCGTCCTCGAACACGAACAGCTCGGCGAAGTAGGAGGCGTCCTGAACTTGGTCGTCCAACCGCAAAGGCTGCTCAAGCAGTGCCTCGGCGGCGGGTTGAAGTAGCCGCACGGCTCGACACGCCGCGGTCCAATCGAACCCCGAGGGGTACTCCCAGTCCGTCGGACTATCGTTAGATACCAACAGTTGGTGAATCCGCCGGTCCACCTCCCGTTCCTCCGAAGCCCTCTGCGGCACGTCCCCAGCCGCTAAGTACCTGGCACTTTGCGCCGGCAGGGCGTTACGCTCCAAGGTACGCCCACCTGGCCAAACAATCCCACGCCTCAATCCCAGAGGGTGAAGACGACCTCGCCGACGCGAATCTTACCGTGCCCCAACTCGACGCCCATCGAGGGCGGCGGACGCACGGGCGGTCAGGGGTCACCGTGATTTGGGGTCGTGGCGCGAACGCTCGGCGAGGCGGACCCTGAGTGATTTCACCCGGAGGACCTACGGCCCCTTAGTTGTATCGGTAGCCGGGGTACATCTGCTTGAGCGCGCGGCCGTGCGCCGCCATCTCGTGCGTCGTCGCCGTGTGGATGGCGTTCACGCGGATCGTGCCGTCGGCCATGCGGTCGTAGCCCCACGAGATCGCGACGAGGTGGTGGACCGTCGTGCCGGTCACCTCGGTCAGGGCGGTGACGAAATTCTTCCAGGTCCGCCCGGTCGCGGGGGCCGGGTCCGACGGGCTGTCGGCGAGGTCGGTGTCGCCCCGCCGGGCGAGGTCGGCGGCGGTCCAGTAGAACGGCAACAAGTCGTCGGCCTTGCACAGCCCCGGCACCGCCGGCAGGGCGACCGTGTTGACGGGGCCGCCGAGCCCGAACGGGTCCACGCGCGTCATGAGCTTGCACAGCTCCGAGTTGCCGTGGTTGCTCGAGAGCGACTGCACCCACTGGATGTCGAGGCCCGCCTTGGCGACGATGTTGTGCGAGATCTGGATCGAGACCCCGTCGGCGTTCGCGACGTACTTCGTGACATGGATTTGCTTCCCTTGGTGCGTCCCACTCGGGATCAAGAAGACTCGCATGGGTTCCACTCCTGGTCAGGGGACGGCTGCGCCGGAACACTATTGACGGTAATCGATAGTACGCGCGTTTGCAAGCGTTAATCACGGCCGGTGCTTCCGGCAATCCGCGCCGCGTCGCCGTCCGTCTGTAGGGGTGGGGCGGTGCGCGACTCCGCCGGGCGTCGGGGGGTGGGGTTTGTCCGGCCGACGCGGCGAATGGCCGTTGACGGCGGGTGGCGTGACTGTCACAGTAAGCCGAATCTCTCGCCGGAGTTACGCCATGAGCCGTTCGCGTCGGTCGGTCCCGCTGGCCTTCACTCGCCTCGAAGACCGGCTCACGCCCGCGTTCGTGGCCGCGAGTGTCGCCCAATACATCCGCGACCAGCGGATCGTCGTGAGCAACAACGCCAACGCGGTCGGTGGGGTTTATAGCTCCTGGGAGCCGAACGCCGGGCCGAGCACCGACCCGCGGCAGCGCGCCGTCGATCCGCACGACGCCGGCGTCGCCGTGCAGGGGCTACTGCTCTCGTCGGGCAATGACCTGCCGGCCGGCGACAACCTGGCGACGGCCCAGCGCTACGTGCGCTGGTACCTGCGGAACGTCTCCGCCGCGAACGACTACGTCCTCGACCAGCAGTGGTACCACCCCGACGGCAGCCTGGCCCGCACCACGCCCACCGCCTCCGAGGCCACGGCCACGGCGACGTTCCTGCAGGTCGCCTGGGACTACGCCCGCCTGGGCAACGACCGGGCGGTCTTCCGGGAGGCCGACTACCCCGACAAGGTCGCCGGCATGGTGGACGCGCTGATCCGGCGGGACAAGCAGGCCGACGGCCTGTACGCGTCGAAGTCGGGCGGCACGACCGAGTCCCTCGCGGACAACGCTCAGGTCTACGCCGGCCTCGTCAGCGCGGGGCGGCTGTTCGCCGAGGTCTACGCCGACCCCGCCCGCGCCGCGACCTACGACGCCGAGGCGGTGCGGCTGCGGGCCGCGGTGCGCCTGCTGTTCACGCCCGGCGGCACGAGCGGCTACGGCTGGGTCAAGGACGTGGGGGGGGCGCTCAACACCGCCGACGACGCGGCCAACCCCTGGCCGACGCGCGCCGTGCGCCTCTACCCCGCCGTCTACGGCCTCGACGACCCCCGCGGCCAGACCTCGACCGGCGAGTTGGCCGTCCTCAACACCAAGTTCGCCGGCGGCCGGGACTGGGTCAGCCACATCGATGTCGATGTCAACGGACAGCCCTGGACTGTCGTCGGCTACGCCCAGAACGCCATCTCGGGCAACAGCACCCGCGGCAACCAGCACAACGACACCATCTACGACTTGACCTTCGCCAACAGCGTGACGCAGCCGGTGACGCCGAACGCCGCGCCGGTGACGGCGGCCGACGCCGGCTGGATGCTGCGCACCGCCGGGGCGTTCGACCTGACCCCGGTCGCTACCCCCCAGGCGGTCGCGGTCGCCCAGGACGCCAGCGTGCCCGTGAACCTCGCCGGGGCCGACCCCGAGGGCACGCCCCTGCGCTTCACCGTCGTGTCCGGGCCGGCGCACGGCGTGTTCCTCAGCACCGACGCGAGCCGGACGTTCACGGCCACCTCCGCGTTCACCTACACGCCGACGCCCGGCTACTCCGGCGAGGACGCCGTGGTGTTCAAGGTGTCCGACGGCGTCCTCGACTCGGAAACCGTCTCGGTGAAGTTCACCGTGGCCCCGGCCCCCATCGACTCCGGAACCCCCACCACGGGGCCGGGCGGCACGGGCCTGCCGACGGTGACCTTGCCGCCGACGGTCCCCGGCGTGCCGGGGGTGCCCGGCGTCCCGCCCGCGGTGCCCGGAGTGCCCCCCGTGGTGCCGCCCTTGCCGGTGCCGCCGCTGACCGCCGGCGCGACGCTGGTGAGCGGCACCTCGACCGGCGGCGGCGTGACGGTCGTGACCGAGACCGGCGCGATCCGCTCGGTGGTCTTCCCGCTCGACGCGGCGACGCCCGGCGGGGTCCACTCGGCCCTGGCGGACTTCGACCGCGACGGCACGGTGGACTACGTCGCCGGCTCCGGGCCGGGCGGCCCCTCGGCAGTCGCCGTGGCCAGCGGCCGAACCGGGACCGGCCTGTTCCGCCTCGCCCCGTTCGAGTCGAGTTTCACCGGCGGCGTCTTCGTGGCGGTGGCCGACCTCAACGGCGACGGCGTGCCCGACATCGCGGTGTCGGCCGACCGGGGCGGCGGGCCGCGGGTCCGCATCTTCGACGGCAAGACCCGCAACGCGATCGTGGACTTCTTCGGCATCGACGACCGGGCGTTCCGCGGCGGGGCGCGCGTCGGCTTCGGCGACGTGACCGGCGACGGCACGCCGGACCTGATCGTCGCGGCCGGCTTCGGCGGCGGCCCGCGCGTGACCGTCTGGGACGGCAAGTCGCTGCTCGCCGGCGTGCCCCGGCCGGTGGCCAACTTCTTCGCCTTCGAGCCGACCCTGCGCAACGGCGTCTACGTGGCCGCGGGCGAGTTCACCGGCGACCGCAAGGCCGACCTCGTCGTGGGGGCCGGCCCCGGCGGCGGCCCGCGCGTGAGCGTCTTCAGCGGCTCGCTGCTCGGCTCGAGCGCCCCGCCGCGCTACGCCGACTTCTTCGTCGGCGACCCCTCGGCGCGCGGCGGCGTCAGCGTGGCCGCGAAGCCCGGCGCGGCCGGCGACGTGCTCGTGACCGGCAGCGGCCCCTCGGACACCGTGAGCCGCGTGCGGGCCTACGCCGCCCCGGCGATCGCCGCCAACCCGACCGCCCCGGCGACGGCCTTCGAGGTCGAGCCGCTCGACGGCAACACCGCCGGCATCTTCGTGGGGTAAGGCCGGGGGCGGGGCCGAAACGCCGTAGAATGGCCTCCCCCCGCCCGCGCCTGACGTGAGTGCCCCACCGTGTCGAGTGACGCCAGTTCGCCGCCCGAGAACCCGACCGACCTCGCCGCGGTCCGCCTCGACAAGCTCCGCCAACTCGAAGCCCTCGGCCTCGACCCGTGGGGCCAGCGCTACGACGGCGCGGGCACGATTCGTGGCGTCCGCGAACTCGAGCCGCACTTCTTCGACGACAAGGAGCCGAAGGGCCAGCGCGTCTGCTGCGCCGGGCGGATCGTGCGGCACCGCACCGGCGGCAAGCTGCACTTTCTGGAACTCTGGGACCAGACCGGCCGCGTGCAGTTGATGGTCCGCGTCAACAAGGTGACGCCGACCGAGTGGAGTGTGTTGAACCTGCTCGACCTCGGCGACCTCGTGGGAGTGCGGGGCGAGTTCGGCAAGACCCGCACCGGCGAGCTGACCATTCAGGTCGATGAGTTGACCTTCCTGACGAAGTCGCTCGAACCGCACCCGAAGGACACCTACGGCCTCGGCGACATCGAGTACCGCCTGCGGCACCGCTACCTCGACCTGATCTACACGCCCGAGACCCTCGACCGTGCCCACAAGCGGGTCCGCATCCTGCGGACGATGCGGAACTTCCTCGACGGCCGCGGCTACCTCGAAGTCGAAACCCCCGTGTTGCAGAGCGTCGCCGGGGGCGCGGCGGCCCGGCCGTTCGTCACGCACCACAACACGCTCAACCTCGACTTGACGCTGCGCATCGCGCTCGAGTTACCGCTGAAGCGGCTGCTCGTCGGCGGGATCGAGAAGGTCTACGAGATCGGCCGGGTGTTTCGCAACGAGGGCGTTAGCCCGCGGCACAACCCCGAATTCACCATGATGGAGCTGTACCACGCCTACGGCGACCTGTTCACCATGATGGAGCTGACCGAGAGCCTGATCGTGGCGTGCGTCGAGTCGGTCAACGACTCGCAGACGATCCCGTGGGGCGACAAGTCGGTCAACTTCACGCCGCCGTTCCAACGCTTGAAGTACGCCGACGCCTTCCGCAACGTCCTCGGCATCGACCTGAACGACGCGGCGGCGGTTGTGGCGAAGGCGACCGAGTTGAAGGTGGCGACGCACGCCAAGGACGGCACGCCGAAGGCCCACGACGTGCTCGTCAACGACCTGTTCGGCGACCACGTCGAGGCCAGTTTCGTCGGCCCGGTGTTCGTCTACGACTACCCCGCGGCGCTGTGCCCGCTGACGAAGCGTAAGCCGAGCGAGCCGGGGGTGGCGGAGCGCTTCGAGCTGTACGTCCACGGCATGGAGTTGGCGAACGCCTACACGGAGTTGAACGACCCGATCACGCAGGAGGCGACCTTCAGCGCCCAACTCGCGGGCCAAGCCGCGGAGGACAGCATGGCGAAAATGGACACCGATTTCATTCGGGCGTTGCGTCACGGCATGCCCCCCGCGGGCGGTTTGGGCATCGGCATCGACCGCCTGACGATGCTGCTGACGAACACGCCGACGATCCGCGACGTGATCCTCTTCCCGCTGTTGCGGCCGGAGAAGTAGGGGTGGGGATGACGAGGCCGAAGGAATCGCAACCCAGGAGGGACCGCCATGACCCCGGACGCAACGGCCACACAACCCGAGGTGCGCGAGCGCTTCGAGAAGCTCGCGGCCCAGTGGCGTGAGAAGTCGCAACACCTGTCTAACTCCGCGCAGATGGCGATGCTGAAGTCGTACCAGCAAATCATCGGGATCGGCCAGCCGGCCGTGCCGCTGCTGCTCGAAGAGTTGCGCCGGGAGCCGGACCAGTGGTTCTGGGCACTCGAAGCGATTACGTCGCAAGACCCCGTGCCGCCGGCGGACCGGGGTCACCTCGACCGGATGGCTGCGGCGTGGATCGCATGGGGCGTCGATCAGGGGCACCTCCCGGCATGAACGCCAGCGACAACTTCCCGCAACTGACCCCGGACAATCACAGGGAAACCAGCCCACGAACCAAGGCGTACAACTGTATCGCGTGGGCCGCCGAGGATACCGAACATTGGTGGGAGCCGGGGGGTTACTGGCGGCTGCCCGACTGGGATGCGGACGATCACGGCATCGCGGCGTTGGAGCAGGCCTTCGGCACGTTGGGGTATCAAGACTGCGGTGTCGATGACACCTTGGAGGTCGGCTTCCTCAAAGTCGCTCTCTACGCCCGAGGCGGCTCCCTCTGGACCCACGCCTCCCGCCAACTGCCGTCGGGGAAGTGGACCAGTAAACTTGGCGGCGGCATCGACATCGAACACGACACGCTGGACGTTGTGGCCGAGGGACTTTACGGGCACGTCTTGCAGGTCATGAAGCGGGCCGTCACATCACTTTAGGCACCGCCGCCGCGGCCAGCCGCCTTCGCGCCCGGAAGCGCTGGCTATCGCGGC
>JAYTUC010000311.1:0-3556 GCA_043744775.1 Fimbriiglobus sp.
GAACCGCGTCGGCCGGTGGTGGTGGCGGACGCGGCCGATGGCGACGAGCGCCGGCAGGGCGTAACTCACCACGGGGAGTCGCACCCACTGGAAGACCCAGAAGGGGCACGCCGCGAGTTCAAACGGCAGTTGCGGCACGAGCCGCCAGCCGTCCGGGCCGAGCTTGCCGGCGACGGCCAGCATCGTCAGGATCGGCACAGAGAAAGTGCGGTCCTTGCCGTAGATTTTGACGATCGCGGCGGCCAACGGCTTCGCGTCGAGACTCCCGGCGTGCCGCGTCAGCCAGTCGCCCGCGCGGGCCGCGGCGGCGGCGTGCCGGCCCGAATCGTCGGCGGCGAACGCGGCCCAGCACAGGGCCGTGGTGCTGACGTTACTGACGCTCTTGACCGTGTCGCCGAAGCCGCCGTCGGGGTTCTCCGTTGCCGCGAGCCACGCCAGCCCGGCGTCGATGCGGTCGCGGTGATTCGTACCGGTGGCGAGTCGGTGCCGCCACAGGGTGAACAGGGCGGTCGCCGTCGAGAGGGCGCTAGCCGAGAGTTCGCCGACCCAGTGGCCGGCGTCGGCGCGGGCGTCGAGCAGAGCGCGGCGGGCGTTGGCGGCGAAGTCGGGGGGGACCATGCGGGAAGTGTAGCGGAAAACAGACATCACCGCGGAGGAGCAGAGTAGCGGAGAAGTCCAAAACTTGAATTTGGTTTACCTCCGCTACTCTGCTCCTCCGCGGTGAAATTCTTGCTCCCGATCCTCACTGCGCCTTGCCCAGCCCCGCCGCCTCGGCGCGGAGGTTCTGGACCGTCTGCAGCAACTTGTCCGTCGTCGCCTGGTCGGGGGTGCCGTTGACCTTCAGCCGCAGCCGGCCGACGCCGTCGAAGACGACGATGTTCGGCTCGCCGGCCCGCATCCCGAACTGCTTCTCCATCACGCCGGTGAAGTCGAGCCAGACCGGCACCTCCGGCGACGCCTTCTTCACCTGCGCGCGGATCAGGTCCTTGATGACGCCGGGGATGTTGCCGGCGGCGGCGACCGGCAGGATCAGCGCGTCCGGCGAGCGCTGCCCGGCGGGCAGGCCCTCCAGCGCGACCACGGGGGCCTTGCGGGCTTTTTCGGGCGTCTGGTCGGCGGCGGTCGGGTGGAAGACGACGTGCAGTTTGGCACCGAGTTCCTTGCAACTGTCCATGCCCTTGCGGTCGCCGTAGACGAGGACGACCACGTCGCCGCGGTACGCCGCGAGGTCCTGCCGGCGGGCGAACTGGTCCTCGACGACCAGTTCGACCGGCTTCGCCTCCGCGGCGGCAGCTTGGGCCACCGGCGGCGCGGGCGGCACCTGCGAGCAGGCGACGCCGCCCAGTGCCAGTGACAGTGCGACGACACTCAGGTTCGTGAGCCAGGATTTTCGCGTCATGCCCAACCACGCCGACGGCGTGCCTCGGAGGTTACGAATCGCGCCACCGCAATCGCCAGAAACACGGCCGTGAAGGCCAGGACGACGCCGACGTTCGGCAGCACCTCGACGAGGCCGCGGCCCTGCCAGGTCACGCCGTCGAGGCCGCGCATCGCCCAGGTCGTCGGGAGGGCGAGCGCCAGGTCGCGCGCCCAGCCGGGCAGCACGAACGACGGCAGCCACAGCCCGCCGAGCATCGACACGCCCAGGATCGCCAGGATACACACGCTGCGGGCGCGGGCCTCGGTGCCGCCGACGGCTGCGACCAGCAGCCCCGTCGCCGCGGCGAGCAGGCCCGCCCCGAACGCCAAGAGTAAGAAGCCGACGACGCTGCCGCCGACCGTCACGCCGAACACGGCGTAGCCGAAGGCGAAGGTCGTCAGCACCTGGAGTACCGCAATCGCCGCGGTCGAAGTCGCCTTGGCCACGAGCACCGCCCAGAGCGGCACGGGGGCCGAACGCATGCGCAGCCAGAGACTTTGCCGCCGCTCGCGGAGGAGTGCTAAGCCGCTCTCCATGCCCCAAAAGAGCAGGTATTGCAGGGTCATGCCGCAGAAGCTGTGCGTGTAGGCGTTGAAGTGCTCCTGCGCGGAGCCGGTGACGGCCGTCGTCTCGACGACGAACGGGATCGTCAGCGCCTCGTCGGCGAACTCGGCCTTGGTGAACGCGGCGATGGGGGCCAGCTTCTCGCGGGCCAGCCGCTTCATCACGGCCTCCGACACGACGCCCTCGGCCCACTGGCCTTCGCTCGCGGCGAGCGGGTGGTGCCGCACCTCGACGCGCGGCCGGGCCTTGGCCACGCCCGGCGTCCAGGCGGCCAACTTCTCGAAGCCCAGCGGGAACACCACCGCCACGCCCGGCCGGCGGTCGCCGACGCGCTTCTGCGCCTCGTCGAGTGTGACGACCTCGGCCTCGACGCGCGGGCTCGCCAGGAGCTGCTCGACGACGGCTTTCGTGAAGGGGCCGGGGTCTTGCACCACGATCACCAGCGGCAACTTCGGCGCGGCCCCGACCGTCGGCCCCTCGTGGAAGATCATGCCGAAGCCCGACGCCAGCACGATCGGCACGGCGAAGCCTAAGAGCGCGGCGCGGCGGTCGGCCCAGAACAGGTGCCAGTCCTTCGCGGCCAGCGTCAAGACGAGGCGCACGGCGTCAATCATGAGTGGGGGGCCTCCGCCGAGTGCGGCACCGCTTCGCTCACCGCCGCCGGGGTCGGCTCCCCACGCACGAGGTGTTCGAGGCGGCCCGGCGGCGTGCGGAAGGTCTCCAGGCGCACGCCGTCGCCCAAGACGATCGCGAGGGCTTTACCCAACGCCTCCTGGGTCGCGGCGGCGATGCGTAGGCGGCGGCCGGTGAACTCCAACGTGACCCCCGGCCCGACGCGCTTCTTGAGGCCCTTCTGGAAGAACTTCGGCAGCACCTCGCGGCTGTGGCCGTACAGGACAGCGCGGCCCGGCGGCTGGGCGCGGATCAGGTCCCACGGCTTGCCGCAGGCGACGAGCTTGCCGGCTTCGAGAATCGCGATGCGGTCGCAGCCGTGCTCCGCCTCGTCGAGGTGGTGCGTCGTCAGCAAGATGGCGTGGCCCTGATCGCGCAGGTCGTGCAGCACGCCGAACAGGTTGTCGCGGCTGACCGGGTCGAGCGCCGCCGTCGGCTCGTCGAGCAGCAGCACCGTCGGCTCGTGCAAGAGCGCCACGGCCAGGTTGAGCCGCTGCTTCATGCCGCCGGAGAAGGTCGAGACGCGGGCCGACTTGCGGTCGTCGAGCCGGGCGCGGAACAGGGCGTCGTTGACGCGGTCCCGCAATTTGAGGCCGTGCAGCCCGTAGAGCCGGCCGAAGAACTGCAAATTCGCTTCGGCGCTCAGGTCGTCGTAAAGCGCGGGCTCTTGGGGTACTAAGCCGACGCGGTGGGCGTAGCGGTTGGCCGACTGGTCGCGGCGGACGCCGTCGATGCTCACAGTCCCCTCGAAGGGGTCGATGACCCCGGCGGCGGCGGCGAGGGTGGTGCTCTTGCCGGAGCCGTTGGGACCGAGCAGCCCGACGATCTCGCCGCGGTTGACCCTGAGCGACACGCCGTCCACCGCGAGGCGAGTGCCGTAGCGGACGCGGATCGAGTCGA
>JAYTUC010000312.1:0-3527 GCA_043744775.1 Fimbriiglobus sp.
CCTGGCGAGCGGCCTCGACGAGTTGGCCCGCTTCGGCGCGAACGAGTGGGCGGCCCGCGACGCGCTCAAGCTGGTGCAGGACTGCCGCTTCACGGAGCACTGCCAGCTCGGCGAGATGGGCTTCTTCCTGGTCAACGGCGTCGCCCCGACGCGCGTGCCGTTCAACGTGCAGGGCCGCCGCTTCGACCCGAAGGCAGTCAAGGTGCGGGCCGCGGAGGGCGGCTACGGCGTCTACGACGACGGCGGCCGGCTGCTGTTCCGCGCCCCGACACTCGACGAGGCCGAGCAGATGGCTAAGGCGTTGCAGTCCTTCGGCTTCGACACGGTGTGCCAACTCGGCCTCTCGACGACGAGTTCGCTGCGCTTCCTCGCCAAGTCCGGCGGCCGCTAGCCCCGGCCGCCGCTCGCCGGGCGGGGGCGGGCGCGATAGGCTGTTGGTTGGAGAAGACTCGTGCGGGGGCGGATCGCGTGTCCGGCTTGACCATGACTGACCGTCCCAAGGCGCGCGGCATCCCCGAGGGGCTGTGGGTCAAGTGCCCCGCCTGCAAGGCCACCGTCTTCCGCAAGGACGTGGCCACCCGCCTCAACTGCTGCCCCGAGTGCGACCACCACTTCACCAACTCGGCCCGCGACCGCCTCACCCAACTGCTCGACGCCGACTCGTTCGAGGAGTGGGACGCCGACCTCCGCCCGCTCGACCCGCTCGAATTCGTCGATCGCATCCCCTACGCCAAGCGGATCGTCGAGGAGCAGTCCAAGACCGGCATGCCCGACGCCGCGGTGACCGGCCGGGGCTACATCCGCGGCCGCGGCGTGGTGATCGGCGTCACGGACTTCGCTTTCATGGCCGGCTCGATGGGGTCGGTCGTCGGCGAGAAGCTGACCCGCGCCGCCGAGCGCGCCACCGAGTTGAAGCTGCCGCTGATCTTCGTGAGCGGCTCCGGCGGCGGGGCGCGCATGCAAGAGGGCATCCTGTCGCTGATGCAAATGGCGAAAGTCTCCGCGGCGCTCGCCCGCTACGCCAGCGCCGGCGGCCTGTACATCGCCGTGCTGACCAACCCGACGATGGGCGGGGTCGCGGCGAGTTGGGCCTTCCAGGGCGACATCACCCTCGCGGAGCCGAGGGCCATGATCGGCTTCGCGGGGGCGCGGACGATCAAAAACACGATCCGCCTCGAACTGCCCGAGGGGTTCCAGACCAGCGAATTCTTGCTGAAGCACGGCTTCGTCGATCGCATCGTGCCGCGCGCCGACCTGCGGACGGTCGTCGCCCGGCTCATCGACTTCTGCCAGATTCAGTGACCGCGCGACGTGACCACAACTCGACACCAGGGGCCGACCGTGAGCTTCTTGAGCAAACTTTTCGGCGGCGGCAAGGGCAAGACGGTGGACGCGGCCAAGCGCTGGGACTTGCAGGGCCGCACCGGCCAGGGCAGCATGTCCAAAGTGTTCAAGGCCTACGACCGCGAACTCGGCCGGACGGTTTGTTTGAAGCTCATGGACAAGGACAAGACCAAGAAGTTCGAGGACCGCTTCAAGGTCATGGGCCTCAAGAAGCCCACCGAGGGCGAAGTCTGCCTGTCGCTGAAGCACGTCAACTGCCTCAAGACATTCGAGCACGGCCGCACCACCGACGGCGAGCCGTACCTGGTCATGGAGTGGATCGACGGCCTCGGCTTGAACTACCTCATCGAGACCAAGTCGCCCCAACTCGACGGCAACCGCGTCGCCTACGTCAACCAGTTGTGCGAGGCGCTCATGTACCTGCACGCGGTGCCGTACCTGCACCGCGACCTGTGCCCGCGCAACGTCATGGTCGATAAGGAGGGCGTCGTCAAGCTGATCGACTTCGGCCTCACCATCCCGTTCACGCCGGCCTTCTGCCAGCCGGGCAACCGCACCGGCACGGTGGACTTCCTGGCCCCCGAGATCATCAAGCGGATGGCGACCGACCAGCGCGTGGACGTGTTCGCGCTGGGGGTGACGGCTTACGAGCTGTTCACCGGGGCGATGCCGTGGGAGCCGTCTCCGTCGTCGGAGGTGAGCCTGAGCCGCAAGCTGAACACGCTTCCGCGTAAGGCCGAGGTGATGAACCCGAAACTCGACGCGGACCTCGTGCGGGTGCTGATGAAGTGCATCGAGCGCGACCGGGCGGAGCGCTACCCCACGGTCGTCGCGTTCAAGGACGCCCTCTCGCGCTGCGAACGGCAGGACTACTGATGCCGCCGCTCGTGCCCAACCGCTTCCTGGTGCGGCTCAGCCACCCGTGCCCCCACGTCAAGGCGATGCCGGCCGACGGCGACGCGGCGGAGCGGCTGCTCGACCTGCCCGAGTCGGCGCGGCTGCACAACCACGCCGCGCTCGACGGCCGCGACAACTTCGCCGACGTGCGGCTCGCCTGGAACGACTTCGGCTTGGGGCTGCAAGTGACCGTCACCGGCAAGTCGCAACTCCTCGTCGGCGACGCCGACAAGCCGGGCAACGCCGACGGCCTCACGCTGTGGCTCGACACGCGCGACGCCCGCGCCGGCCACCGCGCCAGCCGGACCTGCCACCAGTTCCACGTACTCGCCGTCGGCGGCGGCCCCGACAAGCTCGACGCGGCGGTCCGGCAGACGAAGGTGAACCGCGCGCAGCAAGACGCGCCCTTGTGCAGCCCCGCGGACATCGCCTTCCTGAGCCACTCGCTGAAGGGCGGCTACCGCCTGGAGGCGTTCCTGCCGGCGGCGGTGCTGTTCGGCTTCGACCCCATTGAGCACCCGCGGTTGGGCGTCTACTACCACGCGCGGGACGCCGAGTTGGGCGACCAGTACCTCGGCGTGACCTCGGACTTCCCCTTCGCCGACGACCCGTCGCTGTGGGAAGTCCTCGAACTGGCGAAGGGGAAGTGACGATGCGCACCCTCGCCTTCGGGGACATCCACGGCGCGACGCGGAACCTCGACGCGCTGCTCGAAGCGGTCGCCCCGACGGCCGACGACTGGCTGATCTTCCTGGGGGATTACGTCGATCGCGGCCCCGACAGCAAGGGCGTCCTCGACCGGCTGATCGCCCTGAAGGCCGCGCACCGGGTCGTCTGCCTGCGGGGCAACCACGAGTTGATGATGTTGCAGGCCCGCGGCGACGTGGGGATGCGCCGGATGTGGCTGAGCGTCGGCGGCGTGCAGTGCCTGGCGAGCTACGCCCCGACGCCGGGCAAGTCCGGCCGCTTCGAGGACGTGCCGCGCTCGCACTGGCAGTTCTTAGAGAGCGACTGCGTCGATTGGCTCGAGACCGAGACGCACCTGTTCGCGCACGCCGGCGTCGATCCGAACGTGCCGATGGCCGCCCAGACCGAGAGCGCGATCTTCTGGGACTTCCTGCGCGGCCCGATCGCGCACGTCAGCGGCAAGACGCTGATCGTGGGGCACACCTCGCAGAAGTCGGGCGAAGTGCTCGACTACGGGTGTACGGTGTGCCTCGACACGCACGCCTACGCCGGCGGCTTCCTGACGTGCCTGGACGTGAACGCCGGCCACTACTGGCAGG
>JAYTUC010000313.1:0-13911 GCA_043744775.1 Fimbriiglobus sp.
GTCAGCGCCCGGAGCTTGCGCAACGCCGTTGTTCGGCGCGCGTCGAACTCCGGGCGCTGACGCTTCCGGCTCGCCTCACGACTCACGCGTGCGTGTGGACCTGCTTGAAGTGCTCGGCGACGCGCTCCATCGGGACGTGCCAGCCGCAGTCGTCGCACGCCGGGACCGTCGGGTAGCACTTCGCGCAGTACAAGTGGCCGCCGTGCAGGAACTGCTCGTACCGCTTCCGCTCCGCGGCCGGTGCCCCGTCGAGCGTCATCGGCAAGTCGATCACCGCCTTGCACTTGTCGCACGGCCGCTTGGTGTTGGCCGCGATCACCGGCTTGAAGTGGTCGTGCAGTCCGCGGCCGACGACACCCGTGCCGGTGCACAGCGGGCAGGTCATGCCGAACTGCGCGAGGATCGCCTTGCGGATGAAGTCACTCTTGTTGGGCAGGTTGTTGAGGAACTTCGCCAACTGCTCCTCGACCTTGAACGCGACGATCTCGGACTTGGTCGTCTTCGTGGACGCTTTGCGCGGCATGGTCGGCACTCGGGTCGGCGAGGGTGTGGCGACTATCTTATCGGTGGACCCGTCGCCGCGACAACTTCCCTCCACTCTATAAGGGGCCCGCGTGAGCCGCGTGCCGGACCACTTCGCCTGGCAACCCCTCCCCGACGGCGGCGCGGCCGTGCGCTGGCCGGCCGACGGCAACGTCGCGCCGGCGGAACTCGACGCCGCCCGCCGCGCTTGGCTCGCCGCCGGGGTCCGCTACGCCCAGGTCTTCCTACCGCTACCATCGACAACCCCGGCACAACCCCTCGCAGCCGTCGGGTTCCGTCCGCTGACGGTTCTCGAACTGCATCGCCGTTCCGTACACCCGACGGATTCGGGACGGACTTTGACGGCGACCGAACTGATTTTGCGTCCCTTCGACGGCCTCGACCCGGCCGTCGTCAAGGCGACCCTGACGCGGACCTACGTCGGCTCCCTCGACGGCCCCGAGCTGAACGCCCTGCGGCTCGACGACGCCCCCCTCGCCGACGCCGGCGGGCTGGCGGTCGTGGCCTTCCGCGGCGCGGGGCTGGTCGGCGTCCTCCAACTCGATGCCAGCGACGACGGCACGCTTCTCGAATTCGCGTACATCGGGGTGGTGCCGGAGGCCCGCCGGACCGGGGTCGCGGCGTCGCTCGTCGAATTCGCGCTCGCGCACGCCGCCGACTCCGGCCGGCGGGCGGTCCTGCTCGGCGTGGACGCGCGAAACGCCCCGGCGAAGGCCCTTTACGCCCGCTTCGGCTTCGCGGAGTACGAGCGTCGGGCCGTCTGGTGGTGGGTCAACGATTCGGTCGCGTGACTACACTTTCCCGCGCGGGGCTTGGGGAAACTGCACCCGACGCGGAGTGTCGCGCCGCGCCGCGCGGTTGGCGCGGTTGGTCACGGCAGTCGCAAGAGTTCTGCGCGCCCGCGCCGGGCGGTTGCGCGTCGGGGCGGCGGCCGCGGCGTAGCGGGTTTCGCAAGTCGGGCGCAGGCGCGGCGGGGCCGCGTGCGATAGTGACGCTACCCCCCGGCGTGCCACGCCGTGCCCCCTTCGAAGAGCCTCCCCCCGTGCCGGTAGCCCCGCCCCCGACGACCGGCTTCGCGGCCCGCCTGCAGGCGGCGCTGATCGCCCGCATCGGGTCGCAGCGTTACCACCTCTGGTTCCCCCTGGCGAACTTCGTCCCGATGGGGCCGGAAGTGATCGTGGCGGTGCCCAACGCCAACGCCCAGGACTGGCTGACGCGCACCTTCGGCGACACGATCCGCGACGCCGCCCGCGAGGCCAGCGACCAGCCCGCACTCGCGGTGAGGTTTGTCGTCGATGAGGCGCTGTTCAACGGCACCGCCCCCGCCCCGGTGGCCGCCACGCCGGTCGCCGCGAAGTCGGGCAAGCCGCCGCTGATGGCCACGGCGACGCTCTTCGAGGAGGCCCGGCCGCTGCCGTCGCTGCCGCGTCACGCCCCGAAGCCCGAGAAGCTGGCGGCCGCGGTCAAGCCGGCGCTGAAGGCCCGCGGCCGGCGCTTCAAGACGCTCGGCGAGTTCGTCGTCGGGGCGTCGAACCGCGTCGCCCACGCCTCGGCTTTGAGCGTCGCCGAGGAGCCGGGCATGGGCGGCAACCCGCTCGTAATCCACGGCCCCGTCGGCACCGGCAAGACGCACCTCCTCGAAGGCATCTACGCGAGCTTGAAGAAGCAGTGGCCCGAACTCGGCCCGACCTACGTCACCGCTGAGGACTTCACGAGTCGCTTCGTCCAGGCGTCGCGGTTCAACAAGCTCGGCAGCTTCCACAAGCAGTTCCGCGACTGCGGGGCACTGCTGCTCGACAACCTCGACTTCCTGGCGACCAAGAAGCTGACCCAAGAGGAGTTCCTGCACACCTTCGACGCGCTGATCGCCGAGGGCTTGCAAGTCGTGGTGACGATGGACTGCCACCCGCGGCACGCCGACGAGTTGATGCCCGAACTCGTCGATCGGCTGCTGGGCGGGGCGGTCTGGGGCCTGATGCCGCCGGACGAGCCGACGCGACTCGACATCCTGCGCAACAAATCGACCGGCCTCGCCCCGGCGATCCCCGAGGACGTGCTGAAGTTCCTGGCGAAGAGTCTCACCGGCAACGTCCGCGAACTCGAAGGCGCGGTCCACAGCGTGCGGCACTACGCCAAGGTGCAGGCGAAGCCGGTGACGATCGGCCTGGCCCGCGAAGCCCTCGGCGAACTCCTGCGCCACAGCGTCCGGGCCGTCACCCTCGCCGATGTGGACGCCGCGGTCTGCACGGTGCTGCACCTCAACGCGGGGACACTGCAATCGAAGGCCCGGACGTGGGCGGTGAGCCACCCGCGGATGCTGGCGATCTACCTCGCCCGCAAGCTGACGAGTGCCACGTTCGGCGAGATCGCCAAGCACTTCGGCGTGAAGACGCACAGCACCCCTGTGGCGGCGGAGAAGAAGGTCCGCGAGTGGGTGGCGAAGGACGCGAAACTGGCGCTGGGCGACCGCGAGTGGTCGGTGAAAGACCTGCTCGCCAGGGTCGAACGCGAACTGGCCCGCTAAACTCACGAGAAGAGTTTTTGCCGCAAAGACGCAAAGGGCGCAGAGAGTACCAAGCCGTAGCATTTTGTTTTTGGCCTGACCCGGCAACACGGCCCCCCAACCGGCCGGGTCCAGAAACCAAAACAATTCGTCGGATTTGGTATTCTCTGCGCCCTTTGCGTCTCTGCGGCAAAACGGTTTTCGTTCCTCCGACCTTGGAACCGGCATGATTCGCGCCGCGCTCTTCGACTTCGACGGCACGCTCGCCGACAGCTTCGCGCCCATCACCGCCAGCGTCAACCACGTTCGCGCGCTGCACGGCCTGCCGGCGCTGACCGAACTCGCCGTGCGCGAACTCGTCGGCCTGGGGCTGCCGCAACTGATGCGCGACATCGTGCCGGGCGTCGATCCCGACGTGACGGCCGAGGAGTACCGCGTCCACCACCCCAGCGTCATGCTCTCGCAGACGAAGCTCCTGTCCGGAGTCGCCGAAACGTTGCGGAGGTTGAAGGCGCGCGGCTACCCGCTGGCGGTGTGCAGCAACAAGCGCGTGGACTTCACGCGGGTACTCGTGGATGCTTTGGGGCTGGGCGAATTCTTCGCCGAGGTCCTGGGGCCGGACGACGTGGACGGGGAGGCGAAGCCGCACCCGGCGATGCTGCTCGAGGCGGCCCGGCGACTCGGCGTGGCCCCCGCGGAGGCGCTGTACGTCGGCGACATGGCGGTCGATGTTCACGCGGCCAAGGCGGGCGGCTTGCCGGTCTGGCTGGTGCCCGGCGGGGCGGTCGGCCGGGAGAATCCGCTGGACGCCGGCCCCGACCGGGCGTTGAAAGACTTCGCCGAACTCGCCGACCTATTACCCGGAGTCCAGCCGTGAAGCGTGACAACATCAGCACCGGCGGCAAGTGGGAGCCGATCATCGGCTACTCGCGCGCCGTCAAAGTCGGCCCGTTCGTCTACGTCTCGGGCTGCACGTCCGCGACCGCCGAGGGCGTCCAGGGCAAGGGCGACCCCTACGCTCAAGCGGTCCAAACCTTGAAAACCGTGGTGGACGCGCTGCACAAGGCCGGGGCGAAGCCGGAACACGTCGTCCGCACGCGGATCTACCTGACGCGCATGGCCGACTGGCAGGAGGTCGGCCGCGCCCACGGCGAGGTCTTCGGCGAGTGCCGCCCGGCGACGGCGATGGTCGAGGTGAGTGCGTTAATCGACCCCGACATGCTCGTCGAGATCGAAGCCGACGCCATCATCCCGACGGCCTAGCGGAACAGAGTTTTAGCCGCAGAGACGCAAAGGGCGCAGAGAGAACCAAAACTTGAATTCGGTTTGCTCCGCGGACTCTGCGTCTCTGCGGCTAAAACTCTTGGTCCGGACTTGGGGTTGCGGGCCGGGTTTTTTCGCCGCATAATCCGCCTCGCTTCTACCCGAACAAGGAGGTTCCGGGCCATGACCGCCACGCACTTGCCCACGTTTTCCCCGGCCGATCCCCGCCCCGCCACCGGCGACTGCGCCTGGGCCCTCGCCGAACTCGACGACCTCATCGGCCGCGCCGACGCCACCGGCGTCGCCAGCATGATCCTACGCCAGGCCCAGCGCGAGCTGCGCAGCGTGCTCGTCGAGGCGGCCGCGCCGGCGGCGCGGGTCGTCGGGCCGCTGCGCCTTCGCCGCGCGGCGTAAAGCCGCACTGAGCTTCGCGCCCCTTGACCGACGGGGCACAATAGCCGTGATGAAAATCCTGCACACCGCCGACTGGCACCTCAACGACCGCCTCGGCCGCATCGACCGCACCGACGACCTGCGCCACGCCGTCGAGCGCGTCGCGCAGCACTGCCGCGACCAGGCGGTGGACGTGCTGCTCGTCGCCGGCGACCTGTTCAGCGAACTCGCCCGGCCGGACGCGCTGCGCGAGACGATCCGCCACTGGCAGGAGGTCTTCACCGGCTTCCTAACCGGCGGCGGGACGATCCTCACCATCACGGGCAACCACGACAACGAGAACTTCTGCAAGACCCTGCAACACGCCATGACCCTCGCGGCCCCGACCGGCACCGCCCCCGGCGAGCGCGTCCAACCGGGCCGGCTGTACCTCGCCGCCGAGCCGACGTTCCTGAAGTTGCGCGACCGCAGCGACACCTTCGACGTGCAATTCGTCCTGATGCCGTTTCCGACCGCGTCGCGGTACTTGAAGGGCGAGGAGGGGCGGCGCTACACGACGCCCAACGAGAAGAACCAGTTCTTGACGAATGCTTTTAACCAGGCCCACGTTGACATTCGCAACCACGCGAAGTTTGACGCGAGCGCCCCGTCGGTGTTGGCGGCCCACGTCACCATGCACGGCTCGCACGTCGGCCCGTCGCTGTTTCGCATCCAGGAAACCGAGGACATCGTCATCCACGGCGAGAACCTGCACGCGCAGTACGAGTACGTCGCCCTGGGGCACATTCATAAGCCCCAATTCGTGGGGCACAGCCATGTCCGCTACAGCGGCAGTATCGAGCGCCTCGACCTCGGCGAGCAGCACAACAGCCCCGGCACTGTCCTCTTCGAGGTCGCCGCGACCGGCCGCGTCGGCGAGCCGACCCTCCTGCCGCTGCCGGGGACGCCGATCTACGAGGTGACGCTGCTCGACCCGCACGTTGACCTGGAACGCCTGCGAAACCTGGGCGAAGACACGTCGAACGACCTGGTCAACCTGCACATCCACTACACCCCCGGCGAGCACAACCTCGAAGAGATTCTGCACGAGGCCGAGCAAGTCTACCCCCGCTGGTACGCCCGCGACTGGGTGCAGACGAACACGCTGGGCGAGACGCTAACCCTCGGCGAGGCCGACCGCAGCAAGAGTTTGCGCGAGATCGTGCAAGGCTACGCCGACACCGAGTTGCAGAACCACGACGAGGCCGAGAAGCAAGAACTGTTAACACTCCTGGGCCAGATCATCGACGAGTGTGAACCCGGCGCGTGATGCCGAGTAAGAATTTCGCCGCGGAGACGCAGAGGCGCGGAGAAAACCAAATACCTGTGTTGCTTCGCCGTTGGAAATCGCTCGCACCCATGCCTAAGCCTTCTGAAACATGAATTTGGTATTCTCCGCGCCTCTGCGTCTCCGCGGCAAAAATTCTTACTCCAGACTTCCAAGAGACGTTGACTGCCATGATCCCGTTGCGCGTCAAAATGGCCGGGTTCCTGTCGTACAAGGGCGAGCAGGAGATCGACTTCGGCAGTGCCAGCCTCTGGATGCTCGCCGGGACCAACGGCAGCGGCAAGTCGTCGGTGTTCGACGCCCTCACGTACGCGCTCTTCGGCAGCCACCGCGGCGGGTCGTCGAACGCCGTCGAGCTGATCAACAAGGAGTCGCAGGTCGCCAACGTCGAGTTCGACCTGCGTGTAGACGGCCGGGTCTACCGCGTCAAGCGGACCATCCGGCGGACGAGCAAGGGGGCCGGCAGCGGCACGCAACAGGTCTTCGAGGAGGCGGCCCCCGGCGAGTGGAACGCCGTCGCCGACACGACCAAGAAGGTCGATTTCGACCGCTGGGTCGCCGACAAGATCGGCCTCAACTACGAGACCTTCACGTCGAGCGTCTTGCTGCTCCAGGGCAAGGCGGAACGCCTGCTCGACGCCAAGGCCAGCGACCGCGCCGAGGTCCTGGCGAGTATTGTCGATCTGGAGCGCTACCAGCGCTTGCACGCCAAGGCCAACGACTACAAGCTCGAGTACAAGAACCGCCTCGAAGCGGTGTCGCACCGCACGAGTGCCGTACCGGACGTGTCGGACATGGAGTACCACGCGGCGGTGTTGGAGATCGACGGCCGCGAGGACGACCGCAAGGTTTGCCGGCACGAAATCGAAAAGCTGCAAGCGCTCGAAGTGCAATGTCGTCGCTGGGTGGACGCCCAGAATCGCTACACGATCGCGTTGACGAAGTTACAGACCAGCGAAGGCTTGCTGTCGAACGCCGTCAAGATCGAGGCGGCGCACCAGCGCTACACGGAGCTGCGGGCGGTGTTGCCGGCCGTCGGCGTCGTGCTGTCGATGCGGGCCAACCACCGCGAGTCGAGTCAGAAGACGGAGCGATTCTTGAAGCAGCGCAACGAAGCGCTCCAGTCGAAGCGCGAGACCGACGCGGCCCACGAGTCGGCCAAGGCGGCGCGGGTCGAGTTGGGCCGGCGACTGGCGAAAGACGAGGAGAATTTCGCCGGCGTCAATTCCAAGCTGCGTGAGCTGACCGGGACGATCGAGCGGGTGCGGCTCGTCGAGCAGCAGCAGGCGGAGTTGGCCCGCCACGAACTCGAGTTGGCCCGTCAGCCGGCGGACCCCGAGGCGGCCCTTTCGACAGCGCAAGCCGAGGTCGAGCGGCTGACCGAACTCGCGGGGGCGTTGCCGATCCTGGAGCGCGTCTCGACCGAGCGGTACGAGTTGGCGAAGGCGGTCGCGGCCGAGCGGAAGGACGCCGCGGCGTTGGCCGAGGTCAAGAAGTGCGGCGAGGAGGCCAAGGCGGCGGGGGCCACACTCGCGGCCGAGTTGGCCGCCGCGCGGCAGGCCCGCGCGGAGGCGGAGCAGCGCGTCGGCGTCGCCAAATCGCTCGAAAACCTGGCGAAGGCGGCGGCGGCGGAGTTCGACAGTCTGTCGGGGTCGAAGGACTGCCGGGCCTGCGGGCAGCCGCTCACGCCGAAGCACTTCGACGCCGAGCAGGCCAAGCGCCACGCCGAAGTTGCGTCCGCCCAGCGCGACCACGCCGCGGCGCGGCAGCACCTCGCCGAGGCGACGCGGGCCGAGGCCGACCTGTCCGCGCGTGAGCAGGCGGGGCAGGCCAAGCTCGCCGAGCTGCGCGAGCGCTACGCGACTTTGAGCGGCGAGGTCAAGCAGGCCCGCGAGGCGACGAAGCGGCTGACCGGGTCGCTGGCGTTGCGCTACGCCGAACTGCCGCCGGACTTCCGCGCGCGAGTAGCCGAAGACGCCCCGGCCGACTGGTCGGCGACCCGCTACCCGGAGCGCGACGAACTCGTGGGGTTGCGCCAGGACGCCGCGAAGTTCCCCGCCGCGAAGAAGGCGCTGGCCGCCGCGCGGGAGGCGCTGACCGCGGTCGGCACCCTGCGCACCCGCGTCGAGTCGGCGGGGGCGGGCTTGGCGAAGTTGAAGCAAGGGTTGGCCGGCATTGACCCGGCAAAGATCCGCGAGGACCATCAACGATTCTCGGTCCAGGAAAAAGGTTTGCTCAACAGCATCAAGGCGGCCAAGGCCAACATCGCGGCCCAGGACACCCTCGTGGACAAACTCGGGGCCGACTCGTTCAACTTCACGCACACCTTGACGGACCTGTCGGGCCGGTTGATGAACGAGGAGAACGTCCGGCTCAACGCCGACGACAACGTCGCCCGCGCGATGCGCGAACTCCCCGAGGCGTGGCAGGTCAAGGTGACCGGGGCGGGGTTGGGGGCCGACGCCGGCTGGAAGGCCGAGGCGGAGAAGCTGGCGGCGGCCGACATCGACAAGCAGTTCCGCGGCCTCGCCGTCGCCCGCGCCGGCCTCGAAAGCCTGCGCGACGCCCTGCGGACGCAAGAGGCCGAAGTCGCGGGGTTCGACCCCGAGGCGCGGCGGTCGCCCGACGAGGTCCGCGCGCTCGTCGCCGAGGCCAAGGCCCAACTCGCGGTCAAGGAGGACGCCCACTTCGCGGCCTTGCAGCACCGCGGCAAGCTCGACGACTACCGCACCCAGCGCGCGGCCCTGGGCACCGAGTACCGCGCCCTCGACGCCAAGTTCGCGCGCTACAAGACCGTCGCCGAACTCCTGAGCCGCGACCGCCTCCAGCGCTTCCTGGTCCGGCAGGCCGAGCGGCAGATCGTCGAGTTCGCCAACGGCGTGCTCGACCGGCTCAGTGGCGGGCAACTCTCCCTGCAACTCGTCGCCCACGAGGAGAGCACGACCGAAAAGGCCCTCGAACTCGAGGCGTTCAACCGCGTCACCGGCGGCTCGCCGATCAACGTCGCGTTCCTGAGCGGCAGCCAGAAGTTCCGCGTCGCCGTCTGCTTAGCCCTCGGCATCGGCCAGTACGCGAGCCGGCAGCACCGGCCGATCGAGAGCGTGATCATCGACGAGGGCTTCGGCTGTCTCGACCGCCAGGGCCGGCAGGTGATGATCCAGGAGTTGCAGAACCTGCGCGGGCACCTGCACTGCATTTTGCTAGTGAGCCACCAGGAGGAGTTCGCCGACGCCTTCGCCGACGGCTACCGCTTCGAGTTGCACGACGGCGCGACGCGCGTCAGCCGCTTCCAGCGGTGAGACGCCTGTCGCGATGACTCCCGCCGGTCGCCGGGACGCCGTGGTACGATGCCCGTGCCCCTAACCCCGCGAGGCTGACGCCATGACCCTGACGATTCCCGACCCGACGATCGCCGCGACCTTCGCCACCGCCACCGGCTTCGGGGTCGAGGTCCGCGGGCCCGACGGGCAACTGCTCGGCCGGTTCACCCCCGCGCCGCGGCCGGGGATGTCGTTCCCGAACTTGGCGTCACCGACGAGGAGTTGAACCGAGAGATCGCCGGCCCGAACACGCAGTGGGTGACCGCCGAGGGCGTCAACGCCCGGATGCGCGAACTGCGGGGCCAGAAGTGACTTACGCCGTGGTCTGGAAGACATCCCTGCTCGACCGACTCGCCGAATTCTACGTCGTCGCCGACCCGGCCGATCGGGACCGCATGGGCGTCGGCGTCGAGCAGTTCAACGAGCAACTGGCGGCCGACCCGCTGGGCGTAGGCGAGTCGCGGATGGGCGGCTACCGGATGGCCTTCCCGCCCCTGCTGCACGTCTACTTCCGCGTCGATTCCGTCGAGCGCGTCGTGTGGATCACGCGGCTCAACCGCTACGGCTCGTGAAGCGACCGGCGCGGGCTAAGCATGCCGGTCGCCACTACCAGCCGCCCGTCTCCGGGGGGTGGTCGAGGTGGCCGTGGTGGCCCAGCCAGCGCTCCGCATCCAGCGCGGCCATGCAGCCGGTGCCCGCGGCGCTGATTGCCTGGCGGTAGTAGTCGTCGGACACGTCGCCGGCCGCGAACACCCCGTCAACGCTCGTAAAAGTACGGTTCACCGTCGTCCACTCGACGTAGCCGCCCTCGTTGAGCTTCAACTGGCCGTCGAGGAAGTTCACGTTCGGCGTGTGGCCGATGGCGCAGAACATGCCGGCCGCCTCGAGGGTCTCGCTGGGGCCGCCGTTGGTGCTCACGAGCTTCACGCCGGTGACGTGCTTCTCGTTACCGAGCACCTCCTCGACGGTCGTGTTCCACTTCACCTCGATCTTGGGGTGCTTGGTCGCGCGGTCGGCCATGATCTTGCTCGCGCGCATCTGGCCGCGGCGCACCACCATGTACACCTTGCTGGCGAACTTCGTCAGGTACGTCGCCTCCTCGCACGCCGAGTCGCCGGCCCCGACGACGACGAGCGGCTTGTTGCGGAAGATCGGCAAGAAGCCGTCGCAGACCGCGCACGCCGAGACGCCGCGGTTCTTGTACTTGTCCTCGCTCGGCAGGCCCAGGTAGTTGGCGCGCGCGCCCGTCGAGATGATCAGCGTCATCGCCTCGACCGACGTGCCGTCGTGCAGGTGGATCGTGAAGGGCTGCTTCGAGAGGTCCACCTTGACCACGTCTTTACTCTCGACGCGGGTGCCGAAGTTCTTGGCCTGCTGGCGCATCAGGGCCATCAGCTCGGGGCCGTTGATGCCCTCGGTCGGCTGCTCCTTGTTGTCGGCGACCCAGTACGGGAAGTCGATGTCGTCGGGCTGGAGGGCCGTTTGCAGGTAGGCGCGGGTGTCGCCGGTCGGCCAGCTCGGGAAGTTCTCGACTTCACTCGTGAGCGCGAGTTGCCCCAAGGGCATGGTGCCGTTCTGCTTGTTCTTGGCGTCGAACGGGTTGCCCTGGAAGACCAGCGGGTTGAGTTGGGCGCGGGCGGCGTAAATCGCGGCGGTCCAGGCGGCGGGGCCGGAGCCGATGATGACAACTTTCTCGGGCATCGAATCACTCTCCGGGTCTATGCTGGCGGGGGGAGCCGACGACGGCACGCCGTCATCCTATTGTAAGCCCCGGCGGCGCGGAATGTCGCCGGGGGCCGGTGGGGTGGTCCGGGATTAACCGAAGGCGCGGACGATGCTGCAACTGACCGACCTCCGCGAGATCCTCCGCTACGTGCCCCGGTTCCGGGACCGCCTCTTCGTCATCGCCATCGACGGCGCGGTCGTCGAGGACGACAACTTCCCCAACCTGCTGCTCGACATCGCGCTCTTACGCAGCCTGAACGTCCGCGTGGCGCTCGTCCACGGGGCCGCCAAGCAGGTCGAGCGTTTCGCCCGGCTCGTGAAGATGACCCCCTCAGACACGCTGGGCGTGGGCGTCACCGACGCCGACACCCTGCAAGTGGCGATCACCGCCGCCAACCGCGTGACGCACGAAATCCTCGAAGGCCTGGCCGCGAACGACCTGCGCGGCGTCTGCCCCAACGCCGTCACCGCGCACCCGGCGGGCATCCTCGGCGGGGTCGATCACCAGTTCACCGGCCGCGTCGAGCGCGTCGATACGGTGCTGCTCCAGACGCTGCTCGAGCGGGACATCATCCCCATCATCCCGCCGATCGGCATCGACGGCAGCGGCCGCAGTTACCGCCTCAACTCCGACGCGGTGGCCGTCGAGATCGCCAAGACGCTGAGCGCCGTGAAGCTGATCTACTTGTGTACCGAGGGCGGCATTCGCGGGCCGAAGGGGGTCGTGCGGCAGATGACGGTGCAGGACGCCGAGGCGTACCTGCGCAAGCACAAGGCCGAGTTGGACGCCCAAACGCTCACGAAGTTGACGCACGCGGTGCGGGCCGGCAAGGAGGGCGTCGAGCGCGTCCACATCATCGACGGCCGCGTCCAGGAGGGGCTGCTGGGCGAGGTCTTCTCGAACGAGGGGACCGGCACGCTGATCTACACCAACGAGTACCAGGCGATCCGCATGGCCCAGAAGAAGGACGTGCGGGCGGTGTACAACCTCATCCAGCAGGGCATCCGCGCCGAGGAGCTCGTCAAGCGGACGCGCGCGGACATCGAGAAGTCGATCGGCGAGTACTACGTCTTCGAGGTCGATAAGAACCCCGTCGCCTGCGGGGCACTCTTGATGTACCCGGCCGACGGCAAGGCCGAACTCGCGTCGGTGTACGTCGATGCCCGCTACGAGAACCAGGGCATCGGCGGCAAGCTGCTCACCTACGCCGAGAGCGTGGCGCGGTCGCGCGGGGTCAAAGTCCTGTTCTGCCTCTCGACGCAGGCGATCAATTACTTCATCCAGCGCGGCGGCTTCCGGCTGGGCACCCCGGAGGACCTGCCGGCGTCGCGCCGCGAAGTCTACGAGAAGAACGGCCGCCGCAGCCAGGTGCTCGTCAAGGACCTGGCGGAGGCGTAATTTCCCGGCTACGATGGCCGACCCCGCCCGAGGTGTCGCCGTGACCCGCCCGCTGCTCGCCACGATCGCGTTGCTCCTCGCCGCGCCCGGCGTTGAGGCCCAGCGGCCCGACTGGCTCGACCCGATGGTTCCGCCGCTCAAGCCGCAGCGGCGATTCGGACCCGACGGCTGGGAGGACCCGCCCGGCCGCACCTCGACCCCCGCCGCCCCGCCGGTGGACACGCCCCTGGGGACGCCGCCGGGCTTCTTCACCGGCGTCTTCCGACTCCTCGTGGTCCCGTGCTTCGTGTTCGTGATCGCCCTCGTCGGCGCGCTCACCGCACTGACGCGCGGCCGGCGGCCGGTCCGTCGCCGCCGCCGACGCGTGGACTACGACGATGACGAGCGCGACGACCGCCCGCGCCGCCGGTCGGTTCGCCCGAGGCTCGCGCCGCCCGGCCCGCCGGCGCTGGCGGCCCGCGTCGTGGAGGTGCCGCCACCCCTGGCGAGGCCGGTGCCGCCCGCCGGCCCGCTCGACGTGCCCTTTGTGTAAGTTGCGTGAAAATTCCGGGTGGGCAGAACGTGGCCGCCGTGGTACGCTCTAGCCGATGTCAATCCGCCCCTCGGTTGTCGTCGGAGTCCGCCCGTGCCCCGCCTCCTGTTGAGCGTCGCGCTTGTGCTGCTGGCCTTCGCGCCCGCCGGGCGGGGCCAGCCGCCCGTCGCGCCCCCGCGGGCGGGCTTCCCGCAAGCTCGCCCCGGCACGAACGCCGGCGCGTGCAGCGGGTGCGGTAAGGAAGTCACCTGGACCGGCAGCTCGGCGAACGCCCCCAAGAAGTGCCCGCACTGCGGCGTCGGCATCGACTACGTCGAGAACGAGGACGGCAGCCGCACCAGAATCCCCGGCGGTGGTGGCGATTCCGGCTCCAGTTTCCACTCGTTCCGGGGCGTCGGCAAGCTCGTCGGCCTGGCGGTGTTCGTCGTCTGTGTGGTCCTCGGCGGCCTGGCCAAGCTCGTCGGCATGCTCTTCTCCGGCGGGTCGCCGCGGCCCAAGCGTCGGAAGGCCAAGAAGCGCCGGCCGGTCGAGGACGATGACGACGAGGAGGAGGCCGCCCCGCCGCGCCCGCGAGACCGGCCGCGGGCCGGCGGCAAGCCGGTGCCGATGGCGACGCTCGCCGACGACGACGGCTACGAGGTGGTCGGCGACGCCCCGCCCGCCGCGACCCCGGAGCCGCCGCGCCGGGCCAAGGCGAGGCTCATCGCCCCCGGCGGCACGCCATGAAACTGATCCTGGCGATCATCAAGCCCGAGCGCCTGGAGGCCGTCAAGGAGGCCCTCAACGGCGTCGAGGTGTTCCGCCTCACCGTCGTGGACGTGCAGGGCTTCGGCCGGCAGAAGGGGCAGAGCGAAGTCTACCGCGGCCACGAGTTGACGGTGACGATGCTGCGCAAGGTGCAGTTGC
>JAYTUC010000314.1:0-42830 GCA_043744775.1 Fimbriiglobus sp.
CGCGATGCGCTCCAGCACGCCGTCGATGAGGCCGTAGTCGCGGGCCTCCTCGGACGACATGAAGTTGTCGCGGTCCGTGTCCTTCTCGACCTGTTCGAGAGTTTTGCCGGTGTGCCGCTTGATGATCTCGTTCAGCTTCTTCTTGGTCTTCAGGAACTCCTTGACGTGAATCTTGATCTCGGTCGCGTTCCCCTCCATGCCGGCGAGCGGCTGGTGGATCATGATCCGCGCGTTCGGCAGCGCGAAACGTTTGCCGGCGGCACCGGCTTGCAGTAGCAGCGCCCCCATACTCGCGGCCATGCCGACGCAGTAGGTCGCCACGGGGCAGGTGATGAACTGCATGGTGTCGTAGATGCCGAGGCCCGCGGACACCGAGCCGCCGGGGCTGTTGATGTACATGTGGATGTCGGCCTTCGGGTCTTGCGAGTGCAAGAGCAAAAGTTGTGCGACGATCGCGTTGGCCATTTCGTCCTGCACCACCCCCTGAAGGAAGATAATGCGATCCTTGAGCAAACGGGAGTAGATGTCGTAGACCCGCTCGTCGCGGCCGTTGCTTTCAATCACGTAGGGAATCGACGGCATGGGCGTGTCCTGGTTCGGGGCGTGCCGTCGCTCGTCAGTGCTATCGGGCGGCGGCCGGCGGTGGGGTGAGGGGCGGCGGGGGCCGCGGCCGGAGTCAGCGTCCGGCGCGGCAAGGTGTGCGGGTTGGCGGACTTAGATGAGGAGCGGTGCGGTCGTGATTGCGCCCGGCGTGCCCTTGGGGGCCTTCACCAGAACGTCATCGACGAGGCCGAATTCCTTGGCCTCGTTGGCCGTGAAGTAGTTGTCGCGGGCGCTGGCCTTGTCGATCTCCTCGACGGTGCGGCCGCAGTGCTTCGCCAGAATTTCGTTGAGCCGGGCGTGCTCCTTCATCATCTCGTTGGCCTGGATCTCGATGTCCGAGATCTGCCCGCCGACCTGACCCGACGGCTGGTGGATCATGATCTTCGCGTTCGGCAAGGCGTAGCGCTTGCCCTTGGTCCCCGCCGCGAGCAGCACCGCGGCCATACTGGCGGCGAAGCCCATGCAGTACGTGTTGACGGGGCACTCCAGGAACTGGATGGTGTCGTACAGTGCTAAGCCGGCCGACACGGAGCCGCCGGGGCTGTTGATGTACAGGTGAATGTCGGCGGTCTTGTTCTCGGTGACGAGGTAGAGCATCCGCTGGATCGTGTAGTTCACCAGGAAGTCGGTAATGACGCCGTTGGTGCCGTTGTCCGGGGAGCTGCCCAGGAAGATGATGCGGTTCTCCATGAGCAAGTCGGAGAGCGTCATCGTGCGCTGGCGGGCGTAGTTGCCGCCGCGCTGCATCGTCGTGGCCATCACCGGGGCCAGGGGGCCGAAGTTCGACATGGCCATCGGGTGGAAGCCGGCCGCGAACTCGGAACCGTCGCCGTCGGGCGTCGGGGACATGGGCGGAATCATCGGTGGCTCCTGTGCGGGTGAACGTCGAACATACTCTACGGTAGCCGTCAACGGCGCGCAGGGGCAAAAGCCGCCGGGCGGCCCAGTGGCGACGGGTGGCGTCGCGGGGCGGGTCAGTTGCGGGCGAGCAACCGGGCGAGGGTTTCCATGAGCGCGACGCCCTCGGCGTCGGCGGGCACCGGCTTGAGGTCGAAGTGGCAGAGCGAGCCGTAGGTGTGGCCGTCGCGGTCGAAGACCGGCACGCCGCAGTACGCCTTGACCTGCCCCTGCGCGGCCTCACCGGCGAGGACCGGGCCGTTGGGCGCGTCCTCGACGACGAACGGCACGCCGCCGTCGCGGACGTAGACGCAGTAACTCGCCTCGACGGGGTAGTCGTCGCCGGCCTCGACGCCGGGGTTGTCTCGGTCGTAGAAGTACAGGTTGCGCGCGAGCGACTTGTCGAAGCGGTACAGCGCCGTGAAGCGGTAGCCCGAGGCGCGGTTCAGTTCGATCAGCGCGGCGCGGACACCTCCGGCGAGCAAGACCGCGTGGAGGTCCGCGACGGGGTCGGTGGTGTTGACGGGCGTAGTCCTTGCGAGGCGAGTTCCAGCCGGACGGTACGATTGTAGACGAAGTGAGGGGGTTCGGCGAGGGGCCGACGCGGACGCTTTCTCGGCCAGTCGAGCGGGTTACTCAATCGGTCGCGAGCAGACGGCCTGAGATGCTGCGTGCGTGCCCCAAGAAGCTGTCCAACCCTGCCCGGAAAATCGCTTCAGACGCGTCAGTGCCTGTGCCCAACCAGATGCTGAGGCCGCGATCACACTCCCGGCCGGCGAGCAGTTTGCCGACCGCGTAGTCGAACCCGGCGTGGCCAACGATGCGGAGGATGACTTGCTCGAAGCAGTGGACGCGGCCGGCGAGCGCATCGCACACCTGTGCACAAGCGCCGTCCGTCAGGCTAGCGGTGGTCAGGCCAGCGAGACTCCGTTTATCGCCAGTCACGATGACCGACGTTTCGATCCGGGAGCAGATAGCGAACAGCGCCGCTTCGCCCGCGTCAATGCCGTTAATGATCTGTTCGTTTAACGCCGCGACGTAGCTCGGGTCCGGCGGTGTGAGAATGTCGCCTACGGAGTGCAGAATTTGACTCAGGCGTGCCGAACTCTCCACCCCGATGCGGTCGCGCGTTCGCTTGGTCCCCATCGAGAACCGAGCGGCTTTCAAGATCGTAACTTGGTTGGCTGTGACCCCGAACGCGGTGAGGAACTCGTTAAAGAGGTCGCACTGGGCGAGTTTCAAGAGCACGTCGTTGTCGGCCAGAACAATCATTCCGGCTCGACTTGGCGGGTGACCCGTGTGAGGAATTCGCTACTGTCTTCGGGTAGCCGTTCCCAGTCAAGGTTCGCGGTGAACCTATCCCCGATAGTGCCAACCGCGTCAGGGGTCGGATCGAGAATTTTCAGAGCAGCGTTAGCAACGCCCCAGAAACTGCCGCCCATCGCGTGGGCACAATTCAGCACGAGGTGACCGGGATCGATTTGATTACGCCTCCCGCACCCCACGGCATTAACAGCCAAGGTTTTAGCGTTCGGCCAGCGCCCGGAGGTCTGGATGTTGATCCCAGGGTGCCCAGTGAGCACCTCAATGGCGTATTGATCCGCCTGAGTCTCCTCAGCATCCGGCTCGTTCTCGCGCACGCTTTCGTCTAGGAGTGCCCCGTCTTCGGGCACGTGGTTGTGGTGTAGGTGTCCGAGCTCATGAGCCAAGACGAATAGCAGCCACGCCGGTTGAGGCTTGTTCAAGCACAAGACAACGGCCGGTCGCCCCTTCACGCGCAGTGTAAACCCCATCGGCTTCTTGACATCACGCGGGAAATTGTTGACGTGCAGGACCGGAACGCCGGCGTCCCAGCAATAGTCGAGCAGTTGCGTCAACCCAACCCACGGGGCCTGCTCGAGAATCGTCGCCCGCAGGTCCGACGCCGAAGGAATCGGTCGATACAGACGATCCATCGCGGAAACCGCGAGCTGAGCGGCTCGCGTAGCAATTACGCGAGCGAGTAATAACTCGTCCTCGGTCGTACCGCTTTGTTTCTTGAACTTGCAGAGGCCGAAATCCTTAAACCCAAGTGTCACGGACGGGTCTTGAAGCGTGCCGATGTCGATTCCGAGGTGCCGCGAGAGGTGCATCAGTCCGACGGCGCGACTGGCTGGGTCGTCCCAGAGGGAGTCGTCCCACCACGTAGGAAGTGCGGCGACCTTAGTCACGTAGGGCTTCGTAAACCCCACGGCCCGGAGTCTCTTGAACAGGAGTTGTGCAGCGGTCGCGATTGGTCATTCTCCCCGCCCGTGACAGTCCATGCGCCTGGGTTAGCAAGATGTTTGTAGACAGTTTACCGAATGTGACGCGGATCTGACACCTCGGTGGCTGAAAGATTGCTGGATCCCCAATGCTGTTGGACTGTGCGCGCGACACCCTTTCGCTGTGGCTACGACTGCCGGGCGAAACGACGCGACCCCCGGCACTGTCGTGCCGGGGGTCGCAAGGGCAGTCGGCGATACAGGGATCGAACCTGTGACTTCGTCCGTGTGAAGAACGCACTCTACCGCTGAGTTAATCGCCGCTGTGCCAAAGTTAGCAGACTTCCCCGCCCTGTCAAGCCCCGCCCGCGCCTGCCCGACCCGCAGCAGCACGCGCTCGACGAGCCACGCCAGCCGTTGCAGCGTCGCGTCGTCGCGGCCGGGGCCGAACTCGCTCACGCCGAACGGCTGCGGCTGTTGCGCCTGGTTCGGCCCCCCCCTTAAGAGGCCCCGGCACCGCGGCCGGACAGGTCGCCGATGACCTGGCTGACGCCCTCGTGGTCGAAGAAGATTGGCACGTTGCCTGGAGCGAGGAGTACCGCCGCGCCGTCCCCCAGCGCGAGAACGTTTGGGCGATCGACCTCGTAGCGGTCGCCGTCGATCAAGGCCACGGTGAACGGCCGGAGCGGCGTCCTGGCTTGGAGCGCCCCGATCATCGCCGTGAACGTCTCCCGGTCCATCGTTCGCCCCTGCCGCGTCGCGGGGTGTTACCAGTTCGAGAATACCGCACCGCCGGCGGGCCGCCAAGCTATCGCCACCCCGAAGCCGGAACGCTGTCACGGTAGCCGGCCGGATACATCGTCTGATTCGGCGAGGTTGTCCTGCCCCCGCGCCTCGTATTCGGGCCAGCCGTACTGCCCGTCGAAGTGCTCGATCAGCAACTCGCAGCCGGCCGCCTTCGGCAGACCCGTGAGCAGACCGTCCGCGCGGGCCTTGAGCACAACCGCCTTGACCATCTCGCCGAGGATGTCTCCCAACTCGGCATCCGCGGGCAGGGCGGCCTCGGTGCCGTCCAATTGGATCAACATCACAGGCCCGCCTGCCTCACCAGCCTCCAGCCAGTGCGGCCGCTGCAGTTCGTTCCCCTCGATCAACGAAGTCCACTCGCCGTCCGGTCCGGCGTCGGGCCGCGTATCGAACACGACCACGAGCCACCCGGCCTGCGCGTACTCGAATCCGACCTCGATGGCTTTGACAGGACCGGGGTCGCCCAGCACGTCCCCGCCCGACGGGTCGAAGCCCCGAACACGTTCGGTGAGGTGGGCGTGGATGTCAGCGAAGTCTTGCCGCAGGTCGAGTCGCACAGTCACCTCCGCCGGCTTAGGGCTGCCAACCGAACGACACCGGTCCGCCGCCGTGGCGGTCGAGGGGACAGTGACGCCCGCAAACACTCTCGCCGCCCCGGTCGCTGCAGCGTCGAGTTCGGCTACTGTCGGCGACCGTCCCTCTAGCGATCTCGTCTCGACGGAAGCAGCATGACGCTTCGCCTCGCGAACCGCAAACGAATTCGCTTGGCGATCAGTGTTGGCCGGCATCGCGTCTTCGACAGATCCTGGGTCCAGCTACTTCACAACCAGTGTGTACTCCTGTTGGCCTGATCGCCCATCTATTTGGGTGCCATAACACGACGCGCGCACTGTGAAGCAATACCTCCCGGCTGACACAGGAGTCCCGCTGATGATCGCGGTATTTTGCAACCTGTTATGAGACAGCGTCATCCCCACTGGAAGCCACCCAGCGACAATGTCGGTCTGGCAAACCGGCGTATCGCACCGTAAAACCTTAAGGCTGACTTGGTACGCTTCGTCAGTTTGAGCGTCTGGAAGCTGATCCGGCGAAAAGCTCAGGGGAATGAAGCTCCCACCGAATACAGCAAGCCAAAGGACACCACCACAGACCAAGATGGCCAGCAGAGGAATCAGAGCGAGTGATACGAGTGGCAGCCTTCGCATCGAGGTAGCTCCTTGTTCAGAGTCGATTGTCACGTGCCACGTCATCAGCTACGAGGTTGGCCGAACCCCAAATCCAGAGAGTAGAACACCGGCGAGCGGAATAGTCGTTCGCTGGATCTGCTACTCGACGCGCAGCAGTAGCACGCGCTCGACGAGCCACGCCAGCAGTTGCAGCGTCGCGTCGTTGCGGTCGCGGCCGGGGTCGAACTCGCTGACGCTCACGCCGCAAAACTTGGGCGTGTTGATCGCGTGGAGCAGTGCCAGCAGTTGGTGCGGCGTCACGCCGAACGGCTGCGGCTGCTGCACCGCCGGCGCGAACGCCGGGTCGAGCGCGTCGGCGTCGATGTCCAGCCAGACGCGCTTGGCCTTCTTGGCCATCGCCGCGACCGTTTGCAGCACCCCGGCGAAGTCGGTGGCGAAGTCGTCGGCACCGTGGACGGCGTCGAAGTATGCCTCGGTCGCCTCGCCCGGCAGGAACAGGTCGCGGTGGCCCAGGTGCAACACCTGCGGTCGCTCCTCTCCGAGGTGCATCATGAAGTTGCCGTGCGACAACTCCGTACTCGTGTCGGTCAGGTCGTAGCAGTCGAGGTGCGCGTCGAGCTGGATCACGAGGTCGGCGGCGGTCAGCGACTCCAGCACCGGCAGGACGCCGAGGTGGTTGCCGGCCAGCCAGACGGTGAACTCGCCGCCGGCGCACGCCGCGAACGCCTCGCGGCCGGTGTCGCGCCAGTTGGCCACGTCGGTCGGCGTCTCGAAGGCGAGTTCCTCTACGGTCAGCAGGTCGGTGTACGCCGCGACGCGGGTCGGCTCCTCCTCGGCGGCCGCGTCATCGACCGCCTCGCGCAGCACGTCGGCGAGCAGCAGGGCCCCCGCCCCGGTGCCGCCGCTGCCGAAGGCGTCGAACGGGAAGGCGACGGCGTGGATCATGGCAGTTCACTCGCGGAGGTCGGGGCAACTCCTATCATTATCGAGAGTTCCGCGCCGCGAGGCCGAGAAGGGCGAAAACGATGCTGATGCGGGCGACCGGCAACGCCTACCTGGCGTTCAACGCGGTGGTCACCGCCGACGTGACCCTCGGCGACGGCGTGAGCTTGTGGCCGGGGGCGGTCGTGCGCGGCGACGTGGCCCCGGTCGTCATCGGCGCAGGCTCGAACGTCCAGGACAACGCGGTCGTCCACTGCGACTTCGGCGCGGCCAACGTCGTCGGCGAGGGCGTCGTCGTCGGCCACGGCGCGGTCCTGCACGGCGTGCGCGTCGGCTCGCGGACCCTCGTCGGCATCGGTGCGCGGCTGCTGACCGGCTCGGTCGTTGGCGAGGAGTGCCTCATCGGCGCGGGGGCCGTGGTGCCGCCCCACGCGGTCATCCCGCCGCGGTCGGTCGTCATGGGCGTGCCGGGCCGCGTGGTGCGGGCGGTCACCGACGCCGAGGTCGCCAACACCGCGCTCATCGCCACGCGTTACCGCGAGTTGGCGGCCCAGTACGCCGCGGGGGCCGTCGCCTTCCCCTACGGGGCACCGACATGCTGACGCACCGCGACTCGACGATCGTCGTCAACGCCGACCTCGACCGCGAGCCGCCGCCCGACCCGGTGGCGGAGCGGCGCGCCGACGTGGAGGCGAAGCTGGCCGTCGTCGGGGCGGTCCTGCCCGAACTGAACTGCGAGGCGGCGGTGCTGTTCATGCCGGCGCACGTCTCGTGGCTGTGCGGCGGCTTCAACCTGCGCGGCCTGTTCGCCGACACGGAGCGGCCGGGGATTTTTACCAACGGCAAGCAGCGCTGGCTCTTGTGCAGCAACCTCGACACGCAGCGGCTCTTCGACGAGGAACTCGACCGCCTCGGCTTCCAGCTCAAGGAGTGGCACTGGTCCACCGGCCGTGCGGCGCTGCTGGGCGAGTTGACGGCCGGCAAGAAGGTCGCCACCGACCGGCCGTTCCCGAACATGCCGCTGGTCAACGAGAAACTGCGCGTCGCCATCCGGCCGCTCACCGCGTTCGACCTTGTTGGCTACCTCGAACTCGGCCAGGTCGTCGCCCACGCGGCCGAGGCGGCGGCCCGCTCCGCCGAGCCGGGCGACACTGAGCGCGAAGTCGCTGGGCACCTCGCGCACCGGTTGCTGCGGCACGGCGTCGAGCCGGCGGCGGTGTCGGTCGCGGTGCTGGCCGGGGCCGGCCGCTACCCCCGCCCCGGCTTCACGGCCGCGCCCCTCGAGGGCGTCTGCCGCCTGCAAGTCACCGGCACGCGCGACGGCCTGTACGCGACGGCGGCCCGCACGCTGAGCTTCGGCCCGCCGCCGGACGACGCCCGCCGCAACCACGACGCCGCCATCCGGCTGAGCGCGGTCTACCGCTCGCTGCTGGTCCCCGGCAACTCGTTCGCCACCCTCGGGGCGCGCGGCCAGCAGGTGACGCTGAAGTCGCCCTACGAGTTCGACGGCCGGCTCGCGCAACTCGGCTACGGCACCGGCCGCGTCGCCGCGGAGGAGCTGCGCCGGCTGGGCCAGGACGAGCCGTTCGCCGCGGGCCAGGCGGTCGTGACGCAGGCGAAGTGCGGCGCGGCCCTCATTGCGGACACGTTCGTCGTCGGGGCGGCACCGACCCCGGCGACGCCGTGCCGCGAGTGGCCGTTCAAGCGCGTCACCCTCGGCGGCGCGACGCTCGACGTGCCGGACGTGCTGGTGCGGTAGCCCCCCGGCGGCTCTTGTCGGGGCAGACTTCGCTCAGGCGCAGCGGCCAACCCAGCTCGGTGAATGTCGCCCGCCGGCCGCCTGCCGAGGGAGCACCTTGGCGCTGCGAGAGCGCTGTCTGGATCGGGTTCAGGTCCGGGCTGTACGGCGGCAGGCACGCCAGCCGACCCCCCGCCGCACGGTGCCCGAAATGCTCACGATCTCCCACTCCTTCGGGGCCTTCCCGAGCAACCACTGCGGCGAAATGGGCATCCGGGCTTCAGTTCATCGACAGTGACTTGGCCTTGATGCGGAGGAATGGCCGCATCATCGGCTCGCGGAACTGATAGTAGTTGACACGGCCTCGTTTCGTCTGCACCAAGACTTTACCGCGCTCTTGAGTACTCAGTTCGCCGAGTGCGTTTTTGATGTTGTGGTTGGTGACCGTTTTGTCGAAGACTTTACTCATGGCGTCAACAACATCACTAGTGCGAAATAGCCCTTTATCGTCTGCGGCGGCCAAGGCACACGCGCTAAGCACTTGGGGGTATCGACTCTTCGTCGTCGTGGTCGTGGCCTTGCTGAACGCCTCGCGGTAGGAGTCAATTGCCTCATCGACGGCCAAGGGGCAGGCCATCTCATCGAACAGTTCCAGGTCGATCGAATCCGTTTCCTGGGTGTAGCACGCTTTAGCCGTAGCCAGCCCGAGGACGTGGGCGTAATGGGGGAATCCGGCGGACAGCCCGACGATTTCGGTAAAAACTTCGGGGGCCGCGCGGATGCCGAGTCGGGTAAAACCGCTCTGCACGACATCGGTCAGCTCGACATCGGACATCTCTTGCATCTCGATCTGGACGAGGTTTCGCTCGACGGAGGGGTCAGGTCGGCCATTTGTCGCTTGGTGTGGGAGTCCGTAACTCGGTCGAATTCGTCGAGCTCGAACACCGCCTGGCGAACTTGGGCCATCCCCAGTACCCCCGCCACGTCGGCCGGGCTAACGCCGTTGTTGCTGGGAAGGTAGGCGGCCAGGTTGATGTGCTGCTCGGCTTCCGACTGATTGAATCCGAAGACACTGGTACGGAAACGCACGGTAGCGTTCTGGAACACTCGGTTCCAAATCGTCTTGAAGTTGTCTGAGCTGTCACAAGTGCTTTGCACACAACTCGTAGTGTTGGGGTCAATCAAGAATTGTATTAAATTGGCCAGCGATGTCTTCCCGATCCCCCGCTTGCCGAAAATCATAGGGTGCCCACCTGGACTCATAATCGTTTCGCGGACACGATTGATTTCCTTCCGGCGGCCGCGGAAGAAGTCGAGCACGCTGGTGGGTGTTCTCGGAGTGAACACCTGCATCGCGTTGTTATAAAAGTTCGCCGGTAGCAAAGTCGCGCCTCATGAACATGTCCAACGCAACCGCCGCGACACCATCTTACGGCGTCCAGAGGTTCCGTGGGGTACATTCCGCCTCCTCGGTGACGCCGCGCCTGCCGCGATCCTCGCCGGCTTAGCCCGCCTTGTACTTCTCGATCAGCACTTGCGCCGTCGCCGGGCGCATGATGCCGGGGTTGGGCAGTTCGCCCTTGCCCAGTTGGGCACGCAGGTCGGTGCCCGAGATGCTCACCATCTTCCACTCCTTCGGGGCCTCCTCCACCAGCCGCACCCGGCCGGCCTCGGCGTAGTAGGCCGCGAAGCCGACCTTCACCGGGTTGATCACCAACTCGCCACGCAGTTGGTCGAACTTGCGGTGCGCCGCCAGGCCGTCCCAAATCTCACTCTTGTCGTCGTAAGGGGCGTCGGCGTGCTTGCGGCCGATGATGATGTCCGTGAAGCCGTAGTTCTGCCGGTAGATGGCGTGCATCACCGCCTCCTTGGGGCCGGCGTAAAACATCTTGATGTCGAGGCCCAGCAAGTGCATGTGGTCCGAGAACGGCCGGCCGACCTTGGCCCACAGGGCTTCGTCAATGTCGCCCTCGCCCAAAACCTTGCCGTCGATGAGCGCGCGGTAGGTCTTCATGCGCGTGACGGCGTCCACGTCGTCGGACTTGGTCTCGCCGACGAGGGGGTTCAGCACCGCCCCCGCGAAGTGCCCCTCGCGCGTCAGCCGCTCCAGCCCGACGACCAGGGCGTACTCGTGGGCGCGGTGCAAGGCGTTGCGCGTCTGGAAGGCCACGACCCGCTGGTAGCCGACCTTGGCGAACAGCGCCCGCGTCTCGGCCGGGGTCAGGATCAGGTCGCCGAAGTGCGGGTTCTTCGGTTGCGGCAACACCGACACTTCGCCGCCCACGAGGAAGGTGCGCGGGTCGTCGGTGGCGATGCGCGCGCCGGGGTGGTCGGTGCGCGTGGTGCTGTACACGGCGGCGTTGTACAGCGGCTTGTTCCAGGGGTATACGTCCTTCAACTGCAAGTTCGCGACGACGACGCCGGCCGAGTTCGTCAGCGGGTAGGCGGTGCCGCTCTGCAGCGTCTTGGCCAGGGCCTCGTCCACGGGGAAGGCGAGCGGGATCGTCCAGGCGTACTTCTTGCCGCCGCGGACGACGACTTCCTCCTCCATGACCTGGGTGTATTCCGCCTTGGTCATCGGCCCGGTCAGGGGCGACAGCGCCCCGTCGGCAATGCGGTACAGCGTCGAGAGGTCGGCGTCGGACACCGGGATCGGCGTGGAGGTCAGCGTCGGCAGTTCGGCCACCGTGCGGCTCACCGGGGTCGGGACGCCGCCGTGGGGAACGATCAGATCGGGCATCGAGTAGTCCTTTAAAATTAGCGACACGTTACTTGTGATTGGTCCGCGTGAATGGTCTTTGCCCCCGACCAACCCAAATAACAACTAACCGCGGGCAAAGCCCAGGGTTCAAATGACGTACTGCAAGCCCTGGCCGGTTTCGACGAGCAGTGCGAGCGTCGTCCGGCGGAGGATTTTGGAGCGCGACTCCTGGATGGCGTCCCACACGCTGTGCAGCGACGCCGCCAGAGCGCTCACCTCGCCGTCGCGGTTGGTCGGCCGGTTGTTCTTGGCGACCGGGGCGTCGGCGCGGTCAATCACGCCCAGCACGTCGGCCAAGGTGATCTCCTCGGGCGGCCGGGCGAGCTGGTAGCCGCCCGAGGCACCCCGGACACTCGACACCAGCCCCGCGCCCTTGAGTTGCAGCAGGATTTGCACGAGGAAGCGCTGCGGGATGCCGTGCTTGTCGGCGAGGTCGGCGAGGCGCACCGGCCGCGGGTCGCCGTACTGCACGGCCAATTCGAGCATCGCCAGCGACGCGTACTCGGCCTTCGCGGACAGGAACATCGACACCCCCAAAGTCACACCGTGAGACGCCCGACCCGCCGTCAAATCCCCGCGCCGTCCTTTAAGTCCGGCGCACCGGAGAGGTGTAGCCCGCACTCCTTCTTGGCCTGCCCCGCCCAGCGACCGGCGCGGTCGTCCTCGCCCTCGGCCACGGCCCGCGTACACGGCCGGCAGCCGATACTCGGGAACCCCTGGTCGTGGAGCGGGTTGTACGGCACGTCGTTATCCGTCATGAATTTCCAAACGTTGGCCTTGGTCCAATTCAGCAGCGGGTTCACTTTGACGACGTTGAACTTCGCGTCCCACTGCACGACTTCGGCCGTCGTCGCCCGGTTGGCCGTCTGGTCGCGGCGAATGGCACTAATCCACGCCAGCGGGTCGTACTTCGCCATCGCCTTTTGCAGCGGCAACACCTTGCGGTCGTGGCAGCACTGGTCCGGCCGGTGGCTGTAGACCGGCCCGCCGTGCGCCGCCTCGTACTCCGGCACGCCCACCTCGGGAAGAATCGCGATGACATCCAACCCGTAGCGTCGATGGATGCGGTCCTTCAACTCCAGTGTCTCGGCGAACTGGTAGCCGGTGTCGAGGTTGATCAGCGTGACGCCCGGCTCGATCTCCGCGAGCATGTGCATGATGGCGCAGCCCTCGGCCCCGAACGCCGTCGCCATCAGCAGCCGCGGGTGGTAGTGGGCGACCGCCCAGCGCAACACGTCTTGCGGCGAGGCGTCGGCCAACTCGCGGTTGGCCGCCGCGAGGGCGTCGGTGGTGGTCGTCAAGTCGGTGAGCATGGCCCAGACTCCCGCAGTTGCCTCACGATCTTTATCGGCATTCTAAGGATTGCGGCAAGAGCGCTTTCCAGTCGGCGACAGGACGCGGTACAATACTGACTCCAACACGAGGAGCGACCGATGACCGCGACCCAAGAAGTCGAACCGGAAGCCGTGCCGAGACTTGGTGGCTTCCCCCATGTCGGGGCACTGCCTTACCAAGTCCGACTCGTCGCGGAGTTGGACCAGAAGTCCGCGGGCTTCGAGGCCGACCTACGGAACTACGAAATGAAGTGTCAGCAAGTCGTTGCTACCGGCGTGCCCGATGAAGCGGGCCGAGTCATTTTGAAAGAATTGTGGTCCAACGGCGTTGCCGTACTCGACCTGATTGCGAGGTGGCAATACGCCGCGAAAGTTGTCCCTTCACTAATGCGTGTTCATCCAGAGGGGTTCGCAGCCCTGACCAAGTTAGCCCCCGGAATTACCACGGCGATGACATCTTTGGCAAGAGTTTGGCTCGGTCCTCGGTCGTCAAACGAGCCGCGGGGCGTGCTTTACGAGCGTATCGCCGCGCTACGCCCGGTTGAACAGAATCACCAGATCCAGGAGTTGATGGAGAAGAACAACCAGGGCACGATTAGCCCGGCTGAGTACGCCGAACTCGTCCGTCTCGACGATTTCTTCGACACATTGCAATCGATCATTGATGACGCGATCACCTCGACTCGCCAGAAGGCATCGTGAGCGAGGCCACCGACGGTCCTGTCGCCCCGCTCTCGGTCGCCAAGAAGCGAGAAGTCGTTGAGGGCCGGGCGGGGGAGCGTTGCGAATACTGCAGAGTCTACGAGCCGGGTCAAGTCGGCACTTTTCACGTCGAACACATTTTCCCGACGAGTCATGGCGGGTCCGACGAGGTTGACAATCTGGCGTGGTCTTGTTCGCGATGCAACTTGTCAAAATCGAGCCGCCTTGAACTCCGCGACCCGGATACTGGCCAGACAGCGCCGATCTTCCATGCAAGAACAATGTGCTGGGCGGACCACTTCGCGTGGTCCGGGTACATGGTCCTCGGCCTCACGCCAACTGGCCGGGCGTTGATTCTTGCACTGAACCTGAACTCGGCCAAGCGTGTGCGGATCCGAGCACGAGAAGAACTCTGCGGCGACTTCCCGCCGCCTGACGGCGAGTAGCTTACCGCCGGCTACTTCCGCCGCTTGCGGCCGGTGCCGTTGGCGTTGGCCACCAGCTTTCGGACGTTGGCGATCGTCAACAGCCCGAGGTGTTCCGGCAGAACCCACACGACGTTGGAGTGGTACTTGCCCCACTTGTCGCGCAGCCGAAACGAGAGGGTGTGGTCTCGGGGCGCGCGGTGACCGCCGTGAGCGCCGTGGCCGCCGAACACCGGCTCGGAGTCCGGGAACGCCGCGCGGATCACGTCCGTGGCGTGAGCCATCTCGTCGCCGGCGGCTTTGCGGTTGACACTCGCCATTGTGACTCCTTCCACACAATGTACGCCGACGGCTCGCCGCGCCTCAGTCGGTGGCGTCGCGGAAGATGCGCTCGAAGTGAGGGGCGGCGCGGCGGAACGCCTCCAGCAGGCCGGGGTCGAAGTGGCCCGGCGAACGCTCCAGCATCTGCTCGACCGCCAAGTGGTGCGACAGCGCCGGCTTGTACACCCGCCGCGACCGCAGGGCGTCGTACACGTCGGCGAGTGCCACGAGCCGCGCCGACAGCGGGATCGCCTCGCCGCTCAGGCGGTCGGGGTAGCCGCTGCCGTCCCAGCGCTCGTGGTGGCTCCGCGCGATCTCCACGGCCGTGGCGAAGAAGCCGGTGGCGAAGGCGTAGCGGGCCGACACCTCGGCCAGCGTCTCGGCCCCGACGGTGGTGTGCGTCTGCATGAGGAGCTTCTCCTCGGCCGTCAGTTGGCCGGGCTTGTTCAGCACCGCGTCGGGCACGGCCACCTTGCCGATGTCATGCAGCGGGGCGGCGTCCTCGACGGACTGCACGAACACCGGGTCGAGCCGACGCCGGAACGCCGGCAGCCCCGACGCCGCCTCGCCGAGGACGCGGCAATACCGCTGCAGCCTCAAGAGGTGCGAGCCGGTCTCGGTCGAGCGCTGCTCGACGAGCTTGGCCATCGCCAGCACCATCGCGCCGCGGGCGTGGACGAGTTCGCCGTCGCGGGAGTTCAGCGCCCGCTCCAACTCGGCGTTCGACGCGGCGAGTTGCCTCGAAAGCAAGTCGGAGCGGTCCTGGGCGTCCTTGAGCCGCAGCATCGCCTTGACGCGCGAGCGCAGTTGCACGACGCTGAACGGCTTGACCAGGAAGTCGTCGGCCCCGGCGGAGAGCATCCGCGACAGGTCGTCGCCGGAGGTGCGCCCGGAGAACATCATCACCTTCAAGTGCGGGGCCGGCGGCCGCTGGCGGATCTGGTGCAGCACCAACTCGCCCTTGAGGCCCGGCAGGTCCACGTCAAGGAGGATCAGGTCGTACGGGACCGTCAGGCCGCGGGCCACGGCGTCGGGGCCGTTGTCGGCCTCCTCGATCGTGACCGACTCGTGCTGGAGGGCCAGCCGGCAGACGCGGCGGACCGGCTCCTCGTCGTCCACGACCAGCACGCGGTGCAGGCGGGCCGCCTTGGGCGCGGCCGCGCCCGGCAGCGTCAGGTTGGCGGCCCCCGGCGTCCGCGCGGACGCCGGCCCCGACCTCGACGCGGGGCCGGGCGGCGGGGCGGCGGAGTACTCGCCGGAGCGCGCGACCGCCGCGTCCTCCGGCGCGGCCGGGCCTTGCCAGCCCAGGAACGGCGACAGCTCGCGCATCGCGTCGGCGGCCGTGGCCGTACGGTCGGGCAGGGAGAGCGCCATCATGCGCCCCAGCGCCGCGTCGAGTTCGGGCGGCAGGTCGGGCCGGAAGTCGGAGAGCGACGGCGGCCGGGTCGCGGCCATCGAACCGCCCGGCGGCAGGAACGGGTCCTGGCCAGTCAGCGCGTAGAACAGCGTGGCCGCCAGGCCGAACACGTCGGCGCGGCCGTCCACGTCGCGCGGGTTGCGGGCCTGCTCCGGGGCCATGTAGCCGATCGTGCCCAGCCGCGCCCCGTCCTGCGTCAGCCGGTCCGTGGGCGTCGGCAGCCGCGCCACGCCGAAGTCCAGCAGCTTGGCCCGGCCGTCGGCCGTCAGCACGATGTTCGACGGCTTGATGTCGCGGTGGACGAGGCCCTGGCGGTGCGCCTCGGTCAAGGCGTCGGCGACCTGGTGGGCCATCTGGGAGGCGCGGGCGAGCGGCAGCGGGCCGTCCTGCGTCACGAGGTCGTCGAGGTTGCGGCCGGGCAGGTACTCCATGACGAGGTACGGCACCGCCTGGCCCCCCGGCCCGGCCCCCGCCCCCTCGCCGGCGTCGAGGTAGGCGATGATGTTCGGGTGCCGCAGGCTGCGGATCGCCCGCACCTCCTGGAAGAACCGCTCCACGCTGCGGCGGTTCTTCACGCCGTCCACGTACAGCGCCTTGACCGCGGCGGGCGTGCGCAACGTCACGTGCTCGGCCCGGAACACCACCCCCATGCCGCCGGAGCCGATCTTCTCGAGCAGGCGGTAGTTGCCCAGGACCAGGCCGTTGACCGCCCCGGAGCGGACGCGGGCCGCCTGGTAGACGCTCAGCAGCCGGGCGGCGAGCAGCGCGTGGGCGAGGTCCGGCAGGCCGCCGATCGCCGCGAGGCGGTCGCGGCCGGCGGGGCCGAGGGCCTCCCAGGCGTCCGCCGGGACCACGCCCGCGGCGACGAGCTGGCCCAAAACTGCCCCGAGTTCCGGGGCGGCCGTCGGCGCGGGCGTCTCGGTCGCGGGGGCCGGGGACATGGAGCGTCTCGGGGGGTCGCCGGGCGGCGGGGTTAGCCGGGGTAGGGCCGCGTCTGCGTCAGCGGGCAGAGTTCGATGGCGCTGCCGAACTCCGCGGCCGAGTCGGACTGGGTCCGCATCGTGGCCGGGCCGGGCGGCAGGGCCTGGAGACCCTCGATCGTCGGCAAGCTACTGCCCGTCTCGGACGAGAGTTGGTCCATCATGCCGGTCACCTGCTCGCGGATGGCCAGGAACGCCTCGGCGCACAGCGGGTCGAACTGCCGGCCCGACTGCAGCGCGACCTCGGCGAACGCGTCCGCCGGGGTGCGGCCGCGCTTCTTGTCGTGGTACGGCCTCTGGCTGGTCATCGCGTCGAAGGCGTCGGCCACGGCGACGATGCGGGCCAGCAGCGGGATCGCCTCCTTGGCCAGCCGCTCCGGGTAGCCGGTGCCGTCCCAGCGCTCGTGGTGCGAGCGCACGATCGGCAGCACCGGGGCCAACTCCGGCACGCCCTTGAGGTAGTCCGCCCCCATCGTCGTGTGCGTCTGCATGATGGCGAACTCCGCCGGGGTGAGCCGCCGCGGGGCCTGCAGGATCTCGTCGCTGATGCCGATCTTGCCGATGTCGTGCAGCGGCGTGCCGAGTTTGAGCAGCTCGATGTCGTCCTCGGGCAGCCCCAGCCGCTCCGCGATCAGCAGCGCGTACCGGGTGACGCGCTGCGTGTGCCCGCCGGTGTACTCGTCGCGCAGCTCGACCATCTGCGCGAGCATCGTGATGGTCCGCAGGAACATGTCGCGCTGCTTCTTGAGCAGGTGCGAGCACTCGATCCCGGCGGAGACGTGGGCGGCGAGCGCGTCGGCGAGCAGTAAGTCGTCCTTGGTGAACGCCGGCTGGCCGGGGCCGCGATCGACGTGCAAAACGCCCAGCTTCTTGCGCGGCGTCCGCAACAAGACGCACATCACCGAGGTCATCTGGCCGTCCGAAATGCTGTGCGTCAGGTCGCTCTCGTCGAGGACGTTGCAGAACAGCACCGACTCGCCCTTGGCGAAGCAGCGCTGCGTGAGGCGCTTGCTGAAGTGGAAGCGGCCCTTCGACTCGCCGCGGCCGACGGAGAGCGCGCGGATGCGCATCTTCGGCTCCGGGCCGGCGGCCAGGCCCGGCGCGTTGCTGGGCACCTCGCCGTCGGCTAGCACGATCGCGCCGCGCTGGGCGTCCAGGACGCTCACGCAGTCGTTCAAGATGCTGTCGAGCAGGTCGTCCTCGCGCTCGAGGTGCCCCAGGTGGTGGCCGGCCCGCAAGAGCGCCAAGAGTTGGTCGCCGGCGCGGGGCATGTTGTTACTGTCGAAGGCGATGTGCCGCAGCCCCTCGCCGTCGGAGGCCCCCTTCATCGAGGCGGCGACGACGAGTTGGTCCGACGGCGGGCCTTCCGCGGTGGCGTCGATCAACTCGGCGAGCATCGCCACCTTGCCGAACTGCACCACGTCGCGGGCCTTGACCGGGTGGTCGGCGCGGCCGACGCGCGCCCCGTTGACGTAGGTGCCGTTGGTGCTCTCGTTGTCGCGGACGAACCACAGCCCCTCGGCGTTGCAGGTCACCTCGGCGTGCTTGCGGCTCACGGAGGTGTCGTCGAGCACGATCTCGAGCGTGGCGAGCCGGCCGGCCCGCAGGATCGTGTCGGACTCCCAGACGCGGCCCTTGGTGGGGCCACTGATGCCGCGGAGGCGGAGGATGCGTTTCACCGAGGCCACCCTGAAGAAGGTCGGTTGCGAGATTCCGACCATGCGTCGTCTTAGCACCGATTATGGCAGGGCAGTGCGCGAACGCCAGCGAGTCGCAAGCCGATTCGCGCAACTTTCTCAACCCGCGGTACGCAATTCACACAGAGTTGTGAATCGTCCGGCCCCGCCCGAAATGTGCCCCGCACAATCGGCGCAAGTTAACGCAGTCGGTCGAGCTTGCCCACCGGCCGGCCCACCAGGGACCGCACGGCCGCCACGAACTCGGCCACACCGGGGTGGTCCCCGTGGACGCACACCGTGTCCACGGTGCCGGACGCGGTAAGCCTGGCAACTTGCGCGGCCGCCGCCGCCGGGTCGGCGATCACGTCCCCCGGCTCGCCGCGCGGGACCAGCGTGCCGTCCGGCCGGTAGCCGCGATCGACGAAGCCCTCGCGCGCGTACGGCACGCGCAGCGACTCCGCGACCGCCTGCAACGCCGACGCCGGCGGGCCGACGAGGCCCAGGCCGTTCAGCAGCGCCGCGGCGGCCACGACCCGCGCCACCGCCGGGTCGCGGCCGGCCTGGTGGTAGAGCGCCCCGTGCGGCTTCAAATACGTCACCGCGACCCCGGCCGTCCGGGCCAGCGCCAGCAGGCCGCCGAGTTGGTACTGCAACTGCGCCGCGAGTTCGCCCGGCGGCAGGTCGAGTTCGCGGCGGCCGAAGTGCTCGCGGTCGAAGTAGCCGGGGTGCGCCCCGACCGCGACGCCGTGCCGCCTCGCCAGTTCCAGCGTGCGGCGGATCAGGCCGGGGTCGCCGGCGTGCCCCCCGCAGGCGACGTTCACGCTCGTCACCGCCGCCATCACCGCGCCGTCGTGCTCCGACCCCTCGCCCAGGTCGGCGTTCCAGTCGAGTTCGTGTGGCGTCACGGTGTGCCCAGCCCGCAGTCCAGGATCGTTAGCGCCTCGTCGGCCTCGATTACGACCTCGCCCACGCAGGCCGGCACCAGCACGACGCCGCCCGGCCCCACGGCCAGGCCGTTGAAGGTGCCCCGCCCCGCCGCGACGACCAGCACCCGGCAGGCCGCGTTGGCGAGCGTCAGGTGGCTCGTCACGAAGCGGCCGAGCGTGAAGTGCGCGCAGTCGATGAGCGACTCGCGACCGCCGGGGGACCCGCGCCCGGCGACGGGGTGGCACGGCCCGGCGGCGAAGTTCGCGCACGCCAGGCCGCGCTCGACGTGCAACTCGCGCGGCCGGCCGGTCTTCGCCTCGACGCGGCCCCAGTCGTAGAGGCGATACGTGATGTCCGAGGTCTGTTGCACCTCGAAAAGCAGGACGTTCGCGCCAATGGCGTGGACGGTCCCCGCTTCGAGGAACACCACGTCGCCGGGGCGGGGGGCGAAGCTGTGCAGTGTCTCGGGGGTCGTGCCGGAGGCCATCGCGGCGTGGAAGTCCGCGGCGGTCACGCCCGGCCGGAAGCCGGCGTAAATGCGGCTGTCCGGCGCGGCCTCCAAGACGACCCACGCCTCGGTCTTGCCGCGGTGCCCCGGCCCCTTGTGGGCCACCGCCGCAGCGTCGTCGGGGTGGACCTGCACGGAGAGTTCCTGCCGCGCGTCGATGAACTTCAGCAGCAGCGGGAACTTGCCGTCGGCGGGCGGGGCGTCGCCGAAGAGTTCGCGCGGAAACTCGGCGATGAGTTCGCGCAGGGTGCGGCCGCGGTGCTCGCCCGTCGCGACGCGGCTTTGACTACCGTCCACGTCGCTGAGCACCCACGCCTCACCGACGGGTCCGCCTTCGGGCGTCGAGAGCGGGACGCCGAGGTAGCCGGGCAGCCGGGTGCCGCCCCACAGCATCGACTTGGCGATCGGCTCGAAGGTCAGCAGGTCCACCGGGCGTACTCCGTCGGGGGAAGTGCGGCAGGCGATGGTGTACGGCGCGGCCCCGGCAACGGCGCGGCGGGCGGGGGACTGTCGTCCGCCGCCCGCCGAGGGTGACTGGCCGGAACCGCTAGCCGATGAAGATGCCCCCCAGGAACGACGACTCGTAGGGCTGGACCTCGTCGCCGATCTGGCGGAAGTTCAGGCCGTCCACGAAGCGGAGCCGTGACACCGACCCGGACCCGCTCGCGATGCCGATGTCCGGCACGTTGTCGCCGTTGCGGTCGAGCGACGAGACGCGGACCTCGCTGGCGAAGCCGTCGGCCGCCCCGCCGGACGGGAACGCCTCGGTCTCGGACTTCTGGGCGAAGCTAAGCCCGTCGAAGGTGCGCACGACCGGGGTGGTCGGGAACGCCACGCCGCTGCCGACGACGACATCGGCGCGGCCGGTGGTCGGGTCGGCGGAGCTGTTGGCCAGGAACACGCCGCCCGTGTAGCCGGCGTCGAAGGCGTTGAAGCTGCCGAGTTCGCGGAAGTCGCCGCCGCCGAAGGACTTGACCAGGGGGGTGCCGCCGACGCCCATCGCGGTCAGGATTTCGGCCACGCCGTTGCCGTCGAGGTCACCCGCCCCGACGCGGACGCCCCCGCGGAAGGTGTTGTCGTAGGCGAAGAAGTCGGCGATCACCACGCCCGCCTTGCCGCTGAAGACCGTGACGCGCGGGCCGCCGCCGGAGTCGGTGCCGGTGATGATGTCGGCGTAGCCGTCGCCGTTCACGTCGGCCGCGGTGACGAACAGGCCATCGACGAAGCTCGGCTCGTAGGCGAAGTAGTTGTACAGCTCGCTGTCGTCCGCCCCGCTGATGACCCGGATGCGCGGGCCGCCGCCCTTGCCCGGCGCGACGATCAGGTCGTCGATGCCGTCGCCGTTGACATCGGCCTCGGCCACCCGCACGCCGCCGGCGAAGGTGGTCTCGTAGACGAAGAAGTCCTTCAGCAGCGTGTTCGTGAGGGCGTCGTAAATCTGCACGCGGGGGCCGCCGCCGCCGTCCGCGGCGAGGGCGTAGCGGCGGCGACCGATCAGCCCGAAGTTCAGCCCGGCGACCGCGTTGTCCGGGCTGGTCGAGCCGACGGACGTGGTCGCGGTCAGCGTGGTCGCGCCGGACGGGGCGAGGGCGAAGCCGGGCGGCGTGGCGAGCAACTTCACGGTGTACGTGCCGGTCTGCAAGCCCAGGAAGGTGTACAGGCCGTTGGCGTCCGTGGGGGCCTGCGCCACCTCGGCCCCGTTGGCGTCGAGCAGTTGCACGACGCCGGCGGCCAGACCCCGCTCGAACGATTCGAGCCGGCCGTTGCGGTTAGTGTCCAGGAAGACCGTGCCGGACAACGAGCCGAGCTTCAGGGTCCCGACGGGGGCCAGCGCCACCGGCGTGCCGCTGGTCACCGTGACCGTCTGCGAGCCGTTGGTGAGGACCGCGAAGCCCTGGCGGTTCAGGACCCGCGCCGTGTACACGCCCGGCGGCAGGCTGCCGAAACCGAACGCCCCCGCGGCGTCGGAGACCGCCGAGGCGACGAGGATGCCGCCGGCCCGCGTGAGCTGGACCGTGAAGCCGGGCGAGGCGATCTCGCCGGGGTCCCTGGCGTTGGACCGGTTCAGGTCCTCGTAGACGCTGCCGCTGACCGTCGTCGGTAGGAAGCTGCCGAAGGCGAAGGTCGTCGGCGTGCCACTCGTCGGGGTGAACGCCTGCGTCGTCGGGGTCGAGGCGACGTAGCCGGCCCTGAGGGTCTCGCGGACGAGGTAGTTGCCCGGCCCGATACCCTGGATGGCGAAGAAGCCGGTCGCGTCGGTGGTCGCGGAGCCGACGACGAGGTTCGTCGTCGCGTTGACCAGTTGGATCGCCACGCCGGCCAAGCCCGGCTCGGCCTCGCGGACGCCGTTGCCGTTCAGGTCGTCGTAGACGTTGCCGGTCACCGCCGTGAGCCGGAAGACGCCGACGTTGTTGTTCGTCACGGCCAGGCCGCTGGTCGTGGTCACGGCGGCGCGGGCGGGCGTCGTCTGGACGAAGCCGGCGACCGGGGCGACCTGCACGACGAAGCGGCCGGGGCCTGCCGTCAGGGCGTACTTGCCGGCCGCGTCGGTCGTCGCCGTGGCGGCGACGGCGAGCGTGTCGGCGTTCACGAGCTGCACGGTGCGGCCGGGGACGCCGACCTCGCCGGCGTCGAGGACGCCGCTGCCGTTGGCGTCGTCGAACACCGTGCCGCTGAACGACGCCAGGCGGAACAGGCCGATGGCGACGGTCACCGTGGCGGGGGTGTTACTCGTCAGCGTGAAGTCCGGCGGGTTGGCCGTCGTCTGCACGAAGCCGGCCGGGTTGGCCCCGACGCGGTACGGCACCGCGCCGAGGATCGGCCCGACGCCGGTGAAGGTGTAGTTGCCGTCGCCGCCCGTCACGGTCGTCAAGACGACGCCCGAGGTCGCGGAGTTCAGCAGCGACACCGAGCCGCCGGCCAGGCCGTTCTCGCCGGCGTCGCGCTGGCCGTTGCCGTTGGTGTCGTCGAAGGCGAAGCCGGTCACGCTGGTGCGGACGAACAGCGGCAAGTCGGCCCGGTTCGACGAGCCGGCCGTGAGCAAGATCGACGGGTCCGCGATGGTCTGAGCGAAGGTCGCCGTCGGGCTGGTGAACTCGACGAGGTACGGGGCCTTGTTGCCGCTCAGGTCGAGGGGGGCCAGGTTGCCGAAGGCGTAGTTGCCGGCCGCGTCGGTCAGCGTGCTCTGGACGACGGACTTGCTGCGCGGGTCGATCAGCGACACCGTCACGCCGGCGAAGGGGTTCCCGTCGCCGGGGTCGCGGACGCCGTTGCCGTTCACGTCCTCGAAGGCGTTGCCGAAGATGTTGGCCGCGGCGAACTCGCCGACGTTGATGCCGAGAGTCTTCGTGCCGCTCTGCACGAGCAGCGGGGCCTGCGGGGGGGTCGTCCGCGTGAAGCCGGCCTTGTCTACGACCTGGATGGAGTAGCTGCCGGCCCGCAGGGTATTCACGAAGTCGCCGAAGAGGTAGCTCCCGTCGGCGGCGCTCACCGTCGTGGCGACGACGGCGTTCGAGGCCGCGTCGAGGATGTTGACGGTGAAGCCGGCGAAGCCGGTCTCGGCGTTGTTCAACGCCCCGTCGCCGTTGGTGTCGTTGAAGACCTGGCCGCCGATCTGGCCGAGCTTGAAGGCCCCGATCCGCGTCAAGTTCTGGTTGGTCGCGTCGGCCAAGCTGACGCCGCTGGTCAGGAAGCCGGTCTGCGTCGGGGTCTCGGTCGTCTGGTAGTTGGCCTTCGACAGCACCACCTGGTAACCGGAGCCGAACGGGTTGGCGGGGCCGACGGCGGCGTCGCGCAGCGGGCCGACGCCGAGGAAGACGTAGTTGCCGGCCGCGTCGGTCGTGACGGCGGCCACGAGGGTCTTGGACGCGTTCAGCGTCCCGGCGGGGGCGTACAACTCCACGCGGTAGCCGACGCCGGGGTTCTCGTTGCCGTCGAGTAGGGAGTTGCCGTTGGCGTCCTCGTAAACCTTGCCGGAGATCGACACGCGGCGGAAGACGAACTGGTCCTGGCCGTTGAGGATTGTCGTCGCGTTGACGGACTTGATGATCGGGGCCGAGGTGAAGTAATACTTCGACGCCGAATCGATCAGTTGCGTCGTCGCGTCGGCCGGCAGGAACGAGTAGTTCGAGGCCGGCAGGCTTCGGAAGACGTATTCGCCGTTGACACTCGAGGTCGTGTTGGCGAACTGCACCGGCGGGTTCGGCACGAGGTCGTTGGCGACGACGACGACGCCAGGCAGGATCGCGTCGGCCGGGCGCGTCGGGGCGGCGTCGAACGCGCCGTTACCGGTCGCGTCGTCGTAGACGATGCCGCGGACGTAAGGCCGAATCTGCGTCTGCCAGACGCCGCGCCCGAAGGTCGCCACACTCAGGATACCGGTCGTCGTGTTAATCTTGATGTCGCGGACCATCGCGTCGGGCAGTTGCCCGGCGACGAGGTCGGTGCCGGTGTTGCCACCGGTCCCGTAGACCCGCGTCCAGTTGGTCGAGCTGACGGGATTAGTCAACTTGTAGACGCCAACGGTGGTGCCGACGTACACGTCGTCGTCGGACTGGTTGACCGGGTCGGTCGGGTTGGCCGGGTTGATGTTGGTACGTTGGGGGTCGAGGGCGACTGTGTAGACCCGCAAGCCCGGCGCGTCGGCAACAGTTTCGGGCAGGTCGCCCGAGATGTCGGTCCAGTTCTCTCCGGCGTCGATGCTTCGCCAGATCCGCTTCGACCCCACGGGACCACCGAACCCGCCGGAGGTGCCCGGCGTGTCGCACGTCATGTAGATGATGCTAGAGTTCGTCGGGTCCACCGTCAGGTCAGTGATCTCCCCGATCAGATTGTTCGGCTCCGGCTCACTAACGCCTCCGTTCGATGGCGGGAGCAGGTGGATCAGCGCGCCGGGAGACACGTCGCGCCAGGAGAACGGGTTCGTGTTGCCGTCCCACCGGTAGATGGCGGGCCCCTGGATGGTGTTCGGCCCGACGCGGAAGTCCATCGCGATGTATATGGGGAACTGGCCGCTGCGGCCGTTGGAGATGGCCGTCAGCTTGGGGCTGAAGCCCCGCGGCAGGTTGGTAACGAAGTTGACATCGGGGCCGAACTGGCTCCACGAGACCCCATCGGTCGTCGAGCGGTTCAGCACGTCAGTGCCGAGGTACAGCTTCGCGTCGGGCGTGCCGACCTGGGGCGACGGGTCGATCTCGAAGGGCACGACGGGGAAGATGCGGCCGGGGTTGACGATGCCGGTTACACTCGTCGCGAACGAGCTGCCGCTGTCGGTCGAGCGCTGGAACAGGTCGCCGATCGCGGTGCCGAAGCCGTTGGGGTTGCTGGCGCGAAAGGCGTGGGTCGGGTCGATGGTGTTGTAGAGGACGTTGCCGCCGCTGCCACGCGTACTCGAGGCGGTGTTGCCCGTCACCGGCGTGATCGCGTTCCAGCCGAACAGGCCGGGGTACGCCGAGCTGGTCGTGGGGAGCGGGCCGGGGTCGCTGAAGAGCGCGGTGCCGTTGAGGTATGTCCCCGCCAGCAGAGTGTTGTCGTCGCGCGGTGCCAGACCGGTGGCGAAGACTTGCTGCGCCGCGAGCGACTGCGTGCCCACGTCGCCGTTGAGGTTCACCCGGACGAGGTTGCCGGTCGTGTAGTTGGTAATCGTCGTGACGGCGTTGCCGGGGGCTTGGATGCGGTAGACGCCCGAGTCGGTGGCGATGAGCAGCCGACCGGGGTCGGTCGGGAACCCGTTGACGTCCTTGGCACCGGTGTTGTCGAAGCGCGCGTCGCGGATGGTGTTGAAGTTGTCGCCGGCGGTCTGGGGGAAGGCCGCCGTGAGGTTCACGTAGTTCGGAGTCTGACCCAGGTCGGAGTTGAAGTCGGCGTTGAGGAGCACTTGGAGGCCGCCGGTGCCGCGGCCGCCGATGAAGAGGCGGTTGGGGCTGGTCGGGTCGGCCAGCAGGATCGTGTTGTAGATGCCGAAGGCGTTGGCGAACCGGGGGGTCGTCGAGCCGGGGTCGCCGGGCAGCACGTCGAGGCGGCGGAAGTTAATGCCCGAGTCGTCCGAGCGGAAGAGCGCGTTGGTCGATCCGCCGTTGTTCACCAGCGCGTAGATGCGGCTGGGCTGACCCGGCTTGCCGAGGCCGAAGGCGAGGCGGAACTGGCCGAAGCTACCGCCGGGTAACTGCGTGCTGCCGGCACCCCCCAGGACGATCGAGAACTGGCCCGGCCCAGGGACGGTGTACGTGGCACCCGTCTGCAAGTTCGGCGTCCGCACGATCCCGAAGTTGGCGATGGCGACGTAGCCGACGTTCGGCGAGGTCGGGTCGAGGATGAAGTCGGTGATGTTGTTGCGACCGGAGATCGTCCCGAAGATGTTGTCGCCGCTGTTGGTCGTGACGAGTTCCCACGTCTGGCCGGCGTCGGTCGAGCGATAGACCCCGTTCTGCGCACCGCCGGCGCTGTACGTCGAGCGGTTCGCGTTGACGACCGCGTAAACGGTGTTGGCGTCGGTCGGGTGGAAGACGAACTTCGTGAAGGCGACGCCGTCGAACGCCGCGTTGCCGAAGTCGTTGGTCGGCCCCTTGATCAGCGCCCAGGTGTTGCCGCCGTCGCCGGAGCGCAGCAGCCCCCGGCCGGCGAAGCTGAAGCGGCCGTCGCCGAAGGCCTCGCCGGTGCCGGCGAGCACGAGGTTGGGGTTCAGCGGCGCGACGGCCACGGCACCGATGCTGAGGTCGCGGTTCTGCTCGACCCCGCCCCACGACGCGACCGGCAAGTTGTCCGTTAGGAACTGCCAGGTCTTGCCACTGTCGGTCGTGCGCGCCACGCCGCCGCCCGGCGTCGCCACGAAGTAGGTGTTGAACAGCGGGTAAGCGGGGTCGTTCGGGTCGGTCGGCCCGGTGAAGCCGGGGTTGTTCACGTCGAACGGGGCCGGGTACGCGGAAATGCCGTTGATGCGGCCGGCGTTCGTCACGGTCGGGTCGGCGGTCGAGGAGTTCAGGATCAGGTTCGGCCCGATCGGCTTGAAGCCGACGCCGGCGAGTTGGATGCTGCTCGACATTAGCGAGCGGTCTTCGAGGCTCTGGAGGGCGAACCGGGCTAATAGGCTCGCGGGGGCCGCCCGGCGGGACGCGGCGCGGCCGACGGGGCGGGCCAGCGTGGAGGGGAGGAAGCTGTCCATGTCGAGGGGCCACCTTAAGCAAGTGCGGGGACGAAATCCTGACGAGATCGGGTCGGGCCAAGGCGGCAAGGGAGACGAGAGACGCCGCAACGATCGCACCCGATACTTGACGAAGTGCCGGGGCAAAAAGTTGGGCGAAACGTCGCAAACCTGCCGCACTGCCGCGCGGACCCTACCCCCAGCCGAAGCGACGGAACTATTGCCCTAGCTTAAAAGATGAACGCCGCCGAGTCTGCCAAAGTCGCCGCAGCAGGCGTTGTTCGTGACGAGTTCGACCCGACGGATTCGTGCGGGAGAACTAATCGCCCCGTCCGGCAACTCCGCGCCAGGAGGCCGGCGCGCCGCAACCGCCCCGCGCGACAAACGCGAAGCGATGGCAGGCGTCGCGTTACGCCGCGGGGTCGGCCTGCGCCACCGCGAGCAGCGCGATCAAGAGGTGCGGGGACGGAATCGACTCCAGCGGGGCCGACCAGCGGCCGGGCTTCGCGCCGAAGCGCTCGACGGTCAGGAACTTGTCGGCGACGCGGGCCAACCGCAGCACGGCCCAGGGCACGACGGAGGTTTCGAGGCGTAGCCCGTCCGCCTGCGCGAGCCACGGGCCGAACGCCCGCGACCCGCCGGCGGTCAGCTCGGCGAGAAGCCGCGGCCATGCCTCGGCGAACGTCCGCGACGTGACCTCCTCGACCAGCGACGAATAGTCGGCCACGGCCGCCGTGACCTCGGCGGTCTCGCCGTCGGACCGCTTGAGCGTGACTGCCGCCGCGTTGAGCCGGAGCGCCGGCGAGGTCACGACGAGCCGGCAGTCGGTGACGCGGCCACTCTCCGTGGTGACGATCGGCGTCGCGGACTCGGCGCGGACGGTCAGGTCGTCGAGGTCGCCCCACGGGAACGCCGTCAACTCGCGGCCCCGCACGCGCACCAGTCCGGTCGGGTAGACGAGGTACGCCAGGCCGCGGCTCGCGAAGAGGTGCCGCAGGATCGACAGCCCGGTGATCGGGGGAGCGAACAGGACCAGCAGCGTGACGTGATCGACGCCCCAGACGCCCCACCGCCACGCCAACACGTTCGCCACGACCCCGTAGGCGACGAGCGCGGCCCCGAGCGCGAACTTGGCCCAGAAGCGGCCGGCCCCGACGCGGAAGCTCGCCTCCGGCTCGCCGAGGCGGTCGCGGGTGATGTCGAGCGGGTCGGTCGAGTCGGTCGCCATGCGTCAGCCCTGAGCGCTGTCTGTATGATACCCGCCGGCACCCCTTCGCGTGCCGCCCCCGTCCGGCCCCCGAGGCGAACCTGATGTTAGTCGTGATGCGCCCCGAGGCGACGCCCGCCGAGATCGCCCGCGTCGTCGAGGTCATCCGCCACCTCGAATTGACGCCGCACCCGCTGCCCGGCGCGACCCGCACCGCCATCGGCATCACCGGCAACACCGGGGCGGTCGATAAGGCCCGTTTCGTGGTGCTGCCGGGCGTCGAGGACGCCATCCGAGTGACGAAGCCGTACAAGCTCGCCAGCCGCGAGATGCACCGCGACGACACGGTCATCACGACCCCGCAAGGCACCGTCGGCCCCAAGACCCTGACCGTCATCGCCGGCCCCTGCTCCGTCGAGAACGAGGGCATGATTCTGGAGTGTGCCGCGCACCTGATGAGCCGCGGGGTGAAGTTCCTGCGGGCCGGGGCGTTCAAGCCGCGCACCAGCCCCTACGCCTTCCAGGGCATGGGGTTAGAGGGCTTGGCAATCCTCAAGAAGGCCCGCGAGCAGACCGGCATCGGCATCGTCACCGAGTTGATGGACGTGGAGCACGCCGAGGCCGTCGAGGAGGCGTCGGACATCATCCAAATCGGCACCCGCAACATGCAGAACTTCAGCCTGCTGAAGCGCGTGGGGTTGTGCCGCAAGCCGGTGCTGCTGAAGCGCGGCATGAGCGCCACGCTCGAAGACTGGCTGATGGCCGCCGAGTACGTCATGGCCGGCGGCAACTACAACGTGATTCTGTGCGAGCGCGGCGTGCGGACCTTCTCGGACCACAGCCGCAACACGCTCGACCTGAGCGTGATCCCGCCGGCGAAGTCGCTGAGCCACCTGCCGGTCTTCGTCGATCCGAGCCACGGCACCGGCAAGCGCGCCTACGTCCCCGCGATGAGCCTCGCCGCCCTGGCGAGCGGGGCCGACGGCCTGCTGATCGAGACGCACCCGACCCCCGACCAGGCCCTCTCCGACGGCGCGCAATCCCTCGACTACGCCGCGCTGGATGCGCTGCTGGAGCGCCTCAAGCAGCTTGCGCAGTTCTTCGGCCGCGAGTTGGCGTAGCGGCGTGTGGGGATGCTGGGACATTGGTTGTTGACACCCGCGTGGCGGGTCGGGAAGATACGAGACAATTGAGTTTATATTTTATTCGTTGATTACATTATATAATAGCGGCAGACAGCACTATTGACGTGAACATGGACAAATTGTTTCGTTTGCTACTTATTCGTCAAGGAACGCCCGATGACACCGGACGTATCACCCTTCCCTCCCTCATGGGTGGGCACCGGAATGGAGGGCGTTGGGCTGGGGAGTGTGCGTCCTGATGTCGGAACTTATGGACTTTACGACTTCGCCTTGCTCCCGCTTGCGCCACGCGAACTCAGCGGTGATTGGGGTTGGTTGGCTGCAGAGACGGAGTGCCCTGACGGAATCGCCGTCCAGGGAGACCACGGGGCGAAAGCGACTGCTCGGGCGGTCCAAGCGTCCGCCGCCCGTGTTGGGGTGACGCTGCCCCCTGCGTTCGTCAAGTACATCAACAACCCGTCACTACACCGCCGAATCCGCTCCAACACGGATTGCCACCTCGACATTTGCCGTGAGTTGGTCCCTTCACCGCTTGGTGGCGGGTTTCTCGTCCGGTTCCTTGCCGACTCGCAAGGGTGCGTGTTCTGGTATCTTTATGTGACGCCCAACCCGTCGGAACACGCCGTCGTGTCATCTCCCGGCTTTTACGGCACCAGCGATGAGACTGAGCGGTGGGTCGAGGAGCCGCCCGACCCGTCATCCATTGCGTTCGCCGCAGAGTCGTTCGAGGTATTCATGTGGCGCTTCCGACTGGAAAACGAGATATGGTTTGCAGGGGTTGAGGATGGACCGATGTTCGCCGCTGGTGCCAAGTACATTGAGCAATACCTGGCCCGTGCCGGCAGCGTAGAGACAGGCAATGCAGCCGACACCGGGGTGTAATTCGTCTCTGTGACTTCAGGCTCGCCGGTGTACCGTCGCTCCCGAGTTGGTTCATTTGGCGTAGTCAAGGAGGTGCCGGGATGGGCGACCTGATTAACGACCCCCGAAGTTACACGCACAAGCGGTGCGGCGAATCGACCGCCCTCTCGGGGGTGTACCTACTCGCGCTGTGTGACCCGTTCTCGGCAACGGTCGGCACCTACTGCTCGGACTGCGAGGACCACTTTCCCCTGAAGCAGTTCACCTGGGACGACACCGGCGAGGGGATCTCATCGACCCGGCGACGGCACGCGGCCGAGTCGTCATTTTGGGTGCGATTCCTGATGGGGTCTTTCTGGATTATCTTCCCCTTGTCGGGGGCCGCCTTGGGGTTCGGGGCGGGGTTCGCGTTCGGCCGGGTGGTCGGCGCATTCTCGTGGCCCCTCGGCATCGCTGGCGGGCTAGCCGGCGTGGTCGCGGGGGTACTGGTTCTTGGGGCATTGATTCCTGTACTACTCAAGAACTCCTTCGGGGTGAGTGACTGGCGGGAGTTGCGTTAGGTAAGTCGGCCTGATACTGCTGGCGCGCCAGCAGTCACCGGTTGAGGAGCGCGTTTGAACCGCGAGTAGCAGAGGCAATATCGAATGCAAGGTGCCACCCGAACATCGCTGGCAGTCGTCATCGGGTTCGCCGGGGGGCTGTGCGTCGGCCCGATCAGCGTGTTCGCCATCAACACACGCGACGTGCTGCGGAGTGACGAGGAGTGGCCGGCTTGGTCGTCGCGGTACTTGCTGACACTCCTCATCACGTCGATCCCGGCCGGAGTCAACGGCGCGATTGGGGCCGGCGTGGCGTCGCGGTGGGGCAACTTGAGGCGGCGGCCCGTGACGATCATGCCCGCCGTCCTGCACGGAATTGTCGGGTTGGCGACGGTCGTGTCTGAGCCGCAGTCGTTCGCCGGGTTCCAGTTATACGCCCTGGTGTTCACGGCGGTGATTTGGTCCGCCGGTCGCCTAGGGCAGCGCATCGGCCTCGCTCTCGCCGGCCGGTCGTTGCCCCAAGCTAAACACGCCGAATCAGGCGCGGACACTTGACCCGACAATACCCCCACTCTTACCGCGCCTTGCGCACGGCCGGCGCGTCGAGGTCGAGGCGGTACAGCACCTGGTTGTAGTTGTAGCGTGGCGTCTGGTAGGGGTTGCCCGAGAACTCGTTGGTGTACGTCCCCTCGAAGTGGACCGTGCGGCCGCCGTCGCGGTCGTAGAAGGCGTGGTGGCTGACGTTGTAGAACGTCTGCCGGTCGTGCGACGCCACCTTGACCGCCGTCGCGAACGGACCCGTCGGGGCGTCGGCCTCGGCGTACCAGACCTCGCCGAGGTGCGACGTGCCGCCGATCTGACACGCCAACAGCACCCACCGCTTGCGGTAGGCGTTCCAGCGCACCGACCCCGTGTGCATCGTCACCCGCTTGGCCGCGTCACTGGCGTCGGCCGGCAGGAAGCGGGCGTCGGCCGCGGCGAGCTTCCCCGCATCGATCCACGCCCGCTCTTCCTTCGACCCCGTCGGCGGCAACGCCGTCTGCCAGCGCCACGCCGGCTTGCCGTCCGCGCCGAGGTCCGGCGAGCCGTCGGCCTTGGCACAGGTGAACGCCTCGTACTTCGCCGGGTCGAGGGCGTCGGCCAGCGTCGCCGGGACGCGGACGTTGGGGTTCGGGCTGCCGAACAGCAGCCACTTCACGCCGGCCATTTCGTGAACGATCGGGTGCCCCACCGGCCGCCGCCACGTCTCGGTGAGGGGCAACTGCTTCGCCGGCACGAAGGTCGCCGTGGCGTCGTCGAACACGGCGATGCCCTGCTCGAACTCGCCGCCGAGGCCCTTACGCCGCGAGTAGTGCCCCGCCAACTTCTCGACGCCCGCGCCGTCCGGCACCACGAACGGGGCGAAGATCCAAATTACTCCCTCTGGCCGCTCCTTGAGCGGCATCATCGCCCGCACGAACCCCGTCTTCGCGTCGGTGAAGTAGTCGTAGGCGAGGCCGTTGGCGGGGTCGAAGTCCGGCGTCGGTAGCGGCGTCGTCGCGCCGGCCATGCGGAACAGGCCCAACGGGTAGTCGAGCCGCGACGTGTCGCCCCAGAACCAGTAGAGCTTGCCGCGGTAGTTCACCACCTGCACCGAGTCTTGCCCCGCGACCCGCCCCGGATGTGCCGACTCCGCCCACGGCACGTCACGCCCCAGCAAGGCCGTGTCGCGGAACAGGCCCTCGCCCGTGAGCCTGCCTAACCGCTCCGCGACGATCGTGCGCTTCAACTTGACCTCGCTGACCGCCCCGGCGACCGGCGTGACCTTGACGCCGCGGATGCCGAAGCCGTCCTTGGGGGCCTCGTAGCCGTGGCCTCGGACGCTCAGGAAGAGTTCGCGGCCCATCAGCCCCGGCTCCTGGAACGCGACCCGCCCGGCGTTGTCGGTGACGAAGCGCACGCCGTGGACCGTCTCCAACTCGACGAGTGGCACGCCGCGCCCCGTGGCCGCGTCGGTGACGCGAATCTCGGCCCACTTGGTCTCGACCGGTGGGGCCAAGAGGACCAGGCAGAGGCAATTGACGAGGAGAAACATTGGTTCGGTTTGCTTCGGGTATGGGGTATCGGGTGTGGGGTATCGCAGAATCGAGCCGCCGGCGTTGGTGGGTCTGACCACACCCGATACCCGACACCCCGTACCCGATTCGGGGGGTCACCGCCCGCGCATCCGCCGGTAGCGGGCGATCAGCGCGTTCGTCGAGCTGTCGTGTACCGGGGTCGTCGCCGTCTCCAGTTCCGGGGCGATCTTCTGCGCGAGGGCCTTGCCCAGCTCGACGCCCCACTGGTCGAACGAGTCGATGTTCCAGATCACGCCCTGCACGAAGACGCTGTGCTCGTAGAGCGCCACCAGCTTGCCCAGCGCCGCCGGCGTGAGGCGGTCCATCAGGATGGTGTTCGACGGCCGGTTACCCTCGAAGGTCTTGTGGGGGACCAAATCTTCCGCCGTGCCTTCTCTCGAGACTTCGGCCGCGGTCTTGCCGAAGGCGAGGGCTTCGGCCTGGGCGAAGACGTTCGACATCAGGATGTCGTGGTGCTTGCCGACGGGGTTCAGTGGCTCGGCGAACGCCAGGAAGTCGCAAGGGATCAGCCGCGTGCCCTGGTGGATGAGCTGGTAGAACGAGTGCTGGCCGTTGGTCCCCGGCTCGCCCCAATACACGGGGCCGGTGTCGTAATCGACGGTCGTGCCGTCGAGCGTAACGTGCTTGCCGTTGCTCTCCATCGTGAGCTGTTGCAGGTACGCCGGGAAGCGCTTCAGGTACTGCTCGTAGGGCAACACCGCCACCGACGCCGCGCCCAGGAAGTTGACGTTCCAGACCGTCAGCATCCCCAAAAGCGCCGGCAAATTGGCCTCGAACGGGGCGGTGCGGAAGTGCTCGTCCATGTCGTGGAAGCCGGCCAGCATCTCGCGGAAGTGCCCCGGCCCGACGGCCAGCATCGTCGAGAGGCCGATCGCCGAAGTCATCGAGTAGCGGCCGCCGACCCAGTCCCAGAAGCCGAACATGTTGGCCGCGTCGATGCCGAACTTCGTGACCGCCGCGGCGTTCGTCGAGACGGCGACGAAGTGCTTCGCCACCGCCGCGGTGTCGCCCAACGTGGCCAGCAGCCAGTCCCGCGCGCTCGCGGCGTTGGTCATCGTCTCCTGCGTCGTGAACGTCTTCGAGCAAACGAGGAACAGCGTCGTCTCCGGGTCGAGGTCGCGGGTCGCCTCAACCAAATCCGTCCCGTCAATGTTGGAGACGAACCGAAAGGTCAGGTCGCGTTTCGTGTAGTGCCGCAGCGCCTCGTAGGCCATGACCGGCCCGAGGTCCGAGCCTCCGATGCCGATGTTGACGACGGCCGCGATCGGCTTGCCGGTGTGCCCCGTCCACGCCCCCGAGCGCACCCGGTCGGCGAAGTCGGCCATGCGGTCGAGCACCGCGTGAACCTCCGCGACGACATTGACCCCTTCCACAACGATCGACGCCGACTTGGGCGCGCGCAGCGCGACGTGCAGCACCGCCCGCCCCTCGGTGGCGTTGATCGTGTCGCCGCGGAACATCGCCTCGGTGCGCCCTGTGAGGTCGCACTCCTCGGCGAGCCGGTCGAGCAGGGCCATCGTCTCCGGCGTGACGCGGTTCTTCGAGTAGTCGAGGAACACCCCGCACGCCTCGGCCGTGAGCCGCGTGCCGCGCGCGGGGTCTCCGGCGAACAGCTCGCGCAGGGGCGTGCCCTTCGAGGCGTCGTGGTGCTTGCGGAGCGCGAGCCAGGCGGGGCGTTGGGTCAGGGGGGTCGGCATGGGGGAGTCTCGGGGGTTACTTCACTTCGCGGGGCGGCGGGGCAAGATGGAGTGGCAAAGTCGAGATCAGCTTCTTGTAATCGGTACGGCCGCGCAGATGTCTAAAATCAAGCTCTTCTTCTACGAAGGTCCGATGGTCGGCAGTATTCCAGCCTAGTTCGACAGCCTTCGTCAACAACTCGACGGCACGGACCGCGTACTCTTCCCGTCTATCAGGTAGCTTGTCACTCGCCAAAGAATAAGTACGGGCAATGTCAAATGAATTGCTGCCAGTCCAGACAATATTTTTGCATAACAGTTCGACTGAGGAGACAGCACCTGCCGGATCATAATGGACCTGTACTACACTGCGGTCACTAAGCATATTCTCAGTCAGAGGCAGTCTTGCTACATATTGTCTAAATACCACATGATAATATAGCGAGCCAAAACTACTGTACCTCACAAGCGTACTAATTTTATCTATATTTTTATTATTCATCAACATACCCACAGCCGCTGCAGCGTATCTTGAGCCTATTTCGTCACGCTCGCTGGGTTTTAGCGTAGTGTCATGCGCTACGAGTAATGAGCAGTCAGCCATTGACAAAGCAAATTCTTGGGCATAATATAAATTCCGATTATCTGCCACTGTTTGAAATCCATTATGTTTGATTATATATTCATAGCGATTGGTCGCTGATGTGTTGTATTCACTGTGATTTTTCTGTGCGTAAAATATGGCGCATCGACCCGACAGTATGTAGTAACTGTCAATCGCGTGACCAGAGTACCCATGAGCGCTCGCTGCAACCATCGCATCATCTAGTATTAAGTGAGCGCCTGTAGGGTCGCTTAATTGATCTAGGTGGAAGCTCGCTTTTTTTATTAGGCATGCGACAAGCCGTCCCTGATAAGCATTGCGATCAAATGTCCCAAGAGAATTGTCACTGATATATGCTTCGGATAACGACTTGTATATTTCCAATTCCAACTGAAGGATTTCTATGCACACTGGCACAGAACTGCCATCTACTCTATATCTCGTAGAGCCGCTAATCCCGTTGAAGTCGATGTAACTTGGCGCAATGCAATTAAAGTAGATTCCATAGCATTGAGCAAGCTGCACTCGGTCATAAACTGAGAATGATTCTTGAAATGACAGCATAACCTTGATCGCTTCACGAATTGACCTTGTGATGGTCTCATGGCTAATTGCATCTGCCTTGGCAATCGGAAACACATACCACATGCCTCCTAGTATAGCAGCAGCAGATTCGTCTGGGGCTAAGTTATTGTAGTACGAACCACTTGTATATCGATACGTCTTGCAAATTTTATATAAGCACGCTGCGAGTTGCCGGCGGAGGGGCACTGATTTAGGGTTTTCGGCCAATAATTCATATGTTTGCCGAATAGCTTTTTCATACTCGCTGGATGCGTCTAATACTGGCTGAAAGTGTTCCAACATAACATCGCCGAGCATTTTATGGCACTCCGCTTCTAATATTTTTTGATCTCGGCTGGGCTTCGCAGAACATAATGATTCACCTATGAGTTTCTTCAGAAGAGTTTTGCTATCAACTATTTGCTGATCTCTCATGTTTTCGTTAATGCCGTCTGTTATACTCATGCTACTGCTGTGCCGTAGCCAGCTAACCAGCCCCTCGCGGGTAGCATCCGCCGCCCGCTCTGCGGCCGCCAGGGCTTCGGCCGTCCGCACCTGCTCGCTCGTGACTTGGGCCAACGCCCTCTGTGCCTTCGTCTCCTCGACTTGCAGCGCCGCCAGCGCATCAGCCGTGGCGTGCTCTTGCTCGCGGACTTGCGTCAGCGCCGTGTCGGCGCGTCGCCACTGGACGAGGGCCACGGAGCCGCCGGCCAGCACGGCCACGAACACCAGCGCCGCCAGGACGCCGGCCACGCGCACGCGCTTGCGACGCTCCGCCGCGCGGACTTCGGTCGCGTGCTTGTCGCGCTCCGCCTGCTTCGCCCGCTCATCGGCCGCGTGCCGCAGTTCCGCGACCTCCTGGGCCACCGCGTCGGCCGTCGCGGGGCGGTCGGCCGGCTCGAACGCCAGGCAACGCTTGCACAGGGCCACCACGCCGGGGTCGGCAGAACTGGCGTCCAGGCGGGCGAAGGCGTCCTCGGTCTTGCCGCGGAAGGCGGCGCGCCGCACGCTCTCGGCGTCATGGCCCACGAACGGCGGCTGGCCCGTCAGGAGGATGCACAGCAGCCCGCCGAGGCCGAACACGTCCGAGCGGGCGTCGATCTTGTCGAGTTCGCCGGCCGCCTGCTCCGGCGGCATGTACGCCGGGGTGCCCAGGACGCTGCCGTGCTGCGTGAACGGCGTGTCGCTGTCGCGCGGCGTGCGGATCTCGGTGGCGGTGCCCAGCGTCGCCTCGGGGTCGCCCTCCGGCCGCGGCGGCTCCCGGCGGGCCAGGACTTTCGCCAGGCCCCAGTCCATCACCTGCACCTCGCCGAACGCCCCGACCATCACGTTCGCCGGCTTCAGGTCGCGGTGGATCACCCCGTGGGCGTGCGCGTACCCGACGGCTTGGCTCACCGCCCCGAACACCGCCAGCGCGTCCATCGGGGCCTTCGCCTTCAGCAGCGCGTCGAGCGTCTGGCCCTTGATCAGCTTCATCGCCAGGAAGGGCCGGCCGCCGGGCAAGGTACCGACCTGGTAGACCGCCGGGATGCCGGGGTGCTGGAGTTGCGCGGTGATGCGGGCCTCGTCGAGGAAGCGCGCCGCGACCGGCGAGCCGGGGGCGTAGCGGTCCAGCAGCAGCTTGACGGCGACCTCGCGGTCGAGTGCCAAGTCCCGCGCCCGGTAGACGACACCCATGCCGCCGCGGCCGACGACTTCGAGCAGCTCGTAGCCGGGCGGGGCGACCGGGGCGGTCGGCGCGACGGCGGCGGGGTAGTCGAAAGTGTGGTCGGCGTCGTCGTGGCTGTCGGTTTCGTCGGGCATCGTCGAACCTCCCCGTCGTGCGGCCGTGGCCTCAAGATAGTCCGACGGAGCGTCACTTGCAAGAACCTGGCGGCGGGGCTTACGAACCCGCTGCGGGCTTCCCGATCAGCGTGTGGCCGAAGATCGCGCCGGCGACGCCGAACGCCACCACCGTCGCGGCCAACGCCGACAGCGACACGTTGCGATCAGCGACCTCGGCGACGAGCGCGACGCCCAGAGTCAAGAACACGAACCCCTCGGCCAGCCCCCGACGCCGGGAGCGGCGGCGCTCGACGGCCAGGACGATGTCCGTGTGGCTGGTCCGCTCGGCGTGCCGCACGAGGTTGTCGGCGACCTGCCGCAAGACGGCCACCTCCGCGGCGACCTCGTTGGCCGTCGCGGGGCGGTCGGCCGGGTCGAAGGCCAGGCAACGCTTGCACAGCGCCACGACACCGGGGCCGGCGGCGCAGGCGTCCAGGCGGGCGAAGGCCTCCTCGGTCGCGCCGCGCACCGCGTTGAGCCGCACGCCGTCGGCACCGACCCCCGCGAACGGCGGCCGGCCGGTCAGCAGCACGCACAGCAAGCCGCCGAGGCCGAACACGTCGGAGCGGGCGTCGATCCGCCCGAGTTCGCCGGCCGCCTGCTCCGGCGGCATGTACGCCGGCGTGCCCAGGACACTACCGTGCTGCGTGAACGGCGTCTCGGCGTCGCGCGGGCCGGGCAGCGTCGCGGCACCCAGCGTCGCCTCGGGGTCGGCGGTCGGGTCGAGCATCTCGATCTCCCAGTCGGACACCGGCCGGCGACGCTCGCGGCTCGCCCCCAGCAGCTTCGCCAGGCCCCAATCGACGACTTGCACCTCGCCGAACGCCCCGACCATCACGTTCGCCGGCTTGAGGTCGCGGTGGATGACCCCGTGGGCGTGCGCGTACCCGACGGCTTGGCTCACCGCCCCGAACACCGCCAGGGCGTCCATCGGGGCCTTCGACTTCAGGAGCGCGTCGAGGGTCTCGCCCTTGATCAGCTTCATCGCCAGGAACGGCCGGCCGCCGGGCAAGGCCCCCACCTGGTAGACCGCCGGGATGCCGGGGTGCTGCAACTGGCCGGTGATGCACGCCTCCTCCAGGAACCGCGCGGCGGTCGGCGAGCCGGGGGCGTAGCGGTCGGCGAGGATTTTGACGGCGACTTCGCGGTCGAGCATCTGGTCGTGCGCCCGGTACACCACCCCCATGCCGCCGCGGCCGATGACCTCGAGCAGTTCGTAGAACAGCGGCGCGACCGGGGGCCGCGCCGGCGCGGGGTCGGTGTCGATGACGGCGGACGCGGCGTCCGCGAAGCTCCGGGTCTCGTCGCCCATCGTCGATCCTCCCCGGTCGCGCGTCTCGTTGTGCCCTCAAGATAGTCGGACGGATCGTAGGTTACAAGAATTTTACGAACGGCTCCTCAACTCCCGACGTGGCCGGTGTCGTTCCACAAACGGATCAGCGGCTCCTCCAGGCCGTGGTCGTAGCCCAGCGTGCAGACCGCGGCCGTCGAGAGGTACAGGCAGCGGCCGAACGAGGCGTCGCCGCGGCACCACCGCGCCGCCAGCACGCGCAACAGGTGGCCGCTCGACACGACCAGCGTCGGCCCTGGGCCGGCGCGCAGCCGGGCGATCACGCGATCGACGCGGGCGGACACGTCGGCGACCGACTCGCCGCCCGGTGCCCCGTCGCGGAACAGCTCCCAGCCGAGGTGCTTGGCGCAAATCGCGTGCGTCGTCAGGCCCTCGAAGTCGCCGTAGCGCCACTCGGTGAGGTCGTCGTCGATCACCGCCCCGGTCCAGCCGGCGAGTTCGCACGTAGTCCGGGCGCGCAGCAGCGGGCTGGTGAAGGTGCGCGCGAACGCGACCCCCCGCAGGCGCGTGCCGAGCCGGCCGGCGTCGCGCTCGCCCTTGGGCGTCAGCGGCAGGTCAGTCACGCTGGTGTGCTGGCCGGACAGCGACCAGGCGGTTTCGCCGTGGCGGGCGAGGTAAACCAGCGGTAGCGAGTCAGGCATCGTTAGCGCTCCGGGCGGGGGTGTTCGGTCACCGTGCCGTCGGGGCCGAGGACCAGCACCGTCGGGTTCATGCCCAGGAACAGCCCGGTGCCGACGACCCCCGGCAGGGCGTGGATGCGGCGCTCGAGTGCCGTCGGGTCGGTCAACGGGCCGACGGCGCAGTCGAGGATGTAGTCGCCGTTGTCGGTGACGAGCGGCCGGCCGTCGAGCAGGCGCAGCTCGGGGCGCAGGCCGAGGCCGGCGAGTTGACGCGTCGCCGGGCCGCGCGCGAACGGCACGATCTCGACGGGCAGCTTGCCGCGGGCCCCCAGCGCCGGCACGAGCTTCTCGCGGCCGACGAGCACGACGAAGCGGCGGGCGGACGCGGCGACGATGCGCTCGCGGATCAGCGCCCCGCCGAAGCCCTTGATGAGGTCGCCGTGGGGGTCCACCTCGTCCGCGCCATCGACGGCGAGGTCGAGTTCGGGCGTCTCGTCGAGCGTGGTCAGCGGGATGCCGAGCCGCGCGGCGAGGTGGGCCGTCGCCTCGGAGGTCGGCACGCCGACGACGCGGAAGCCGGCGCGGACCTTCACGCCCAGCGCCTCGACGAACGCCGCCGCGGCGTGGCCGGTGCCGAGGCCGAGCCGCGCCCCGTCGGGCACGAGTGTCAGCGCCCGCGCGGCCAGCGGGGCGAAGTCGGGGGGGGGCATGGCGTCGCTCCGGGCCACGGGGAGAGGGGGAAGCGTCACGCGGGTCACTGTATGGAGCGGCCGCGAAGTCGGCGCTGACAGGCTGCGGCGGGGATGCTACGGTCTCGCGCCACGCCGGGGGACGTTCCCTTCGGCAACCCCCGACCGACGAGGCTCACCCCCGTGAACCGTACCCGCTGGAAGATGATGATCGGTGCCCTGGGCCTCTCGCTGGGCGGCCTCGCGGCCGTGGCCGGCGTCCCCGCCTCCGACGGCATGGTGTCGTGCTCCGGTGCCCCGGCGCACACTGTTGCGCGCGTGAGTGAGCCGCTGGCCGCCGGCCCGAAGCTCGCCGACTTGCCGACGCTGCCGGGCGGGCCGACGATTCCCCTGCTGCCTCAGCGGCCGATCGAAGTCCCCGCCCCGACGCCGCCGGCCGTGCCGCTGCCCGCCGCCCCGGAGCCGACCCCGCTGCCGCTGCCCGCGCCGGTCCCGGCCCTGCCGCGTATCGACCCGGTCAAGCCGGCAGCGCCCTTGCCGGAAACCCCTTCGCTAAAGCCGGTCGCGGTGCCGGCGTCCGTGCCGTCTGCGAAGCTGGTCGAAGTCCCCCCCGCTGCTCCGAAGCCGGCGTTCGCCCCGCCGCCGAAGCCGGACCCGGTCTCCGCACGCCCGACCTGGACGGAGTTCAACGTCATCGAATCGCCGGCCATCGGGCCGGTACCGACGCCTCCGGCTGACGCGAAGGTCGCCGAGCGCAAGTTGAAGGTCATCCTGTCGATGGGCGACGAGCGGCCGCGCTTCGAGGTCCGCGACGGCGACGAGATCTACCTGAAAGTCGTCTGCGACCGCGTCGAGGTCAAGTCCCCCGGCGAGGCCGGCGTGACCGTCTCGACGATGAGCGCCACCGGCAAGGTCACCTTCGTCACCCCCGGCGGCGAGGGCACCTGCGACCAGCTCGCGGTGCTGCCCGGCACCGGCCAGGTCGTCGTGACCGGCAAGGTGACGTTCACGTACAACTGGGGCAAGGTCGAGACGACGGTCACCGGCGAGAAGATGAACTTCCGCCTCGGCTCGAACACCGTCACCCCGACGACGGCTCAGGGCACCCCCGGCGTGACCGGCGTGCCGACCTCGTTCACCCGCCCGCGGTAACGCCACGCCCCTTACAATGGTGGGGAACGACCAACCCCCCGTTGCGAGGCGTGCAAATGCCAGCCCCCGTCAAGCGGGTGACCGTCCCCGAGTTCGCCGCGGCGCGGCAGCGCGGCGACAAGCTCGCCGTCGTCACCGCCTACGACTACACCTCCGCCAAGCTCGCCGACGAGGCCGGCATCGACGCCATCCTCGTCGGCGACTCCCTCGGCATGGTCATTCAGGGCCACGCGACCCCGCTGCCGGTCACGCTCGCGCAGATGCAGTACCACACCGCCTGTGTCGTGCGCGGCGTGTCGCGGGCACTCGTCATCGCCGACTTGCCGTTCCTGTCGTACCAGGTCAGCCCGCGCCAGGCGGTCAAGAGCGCCGGGTCGATGCTCAAGCTCGCCGGGGCCGCGGCCGTGAAGCTCGAAGGCGGCGAGCGCGTCGCCGACGCCATCGCCGCGTGCGTCCGGGCCGACATCCCCGTCATGGGCCACGTCGGGTTGACGCCACAATCGGTCCACCGCATGGGCGGCTTCAAGGTCCAGCGCGACGCCGAGCAACTGCTCAAGGACGCCCGCGCCGTGGCCGACGCCGGGGCCTTCGCCCTGGTCATCGAGGGCGTCCCCAGCGACCTCGCCGCGGCGGTCACGGTGGCGTTGAGCATCCCGACGATCGGCATCGGGGCCGGCCCGTCGTGCGACGGCCAGGTGCTGGTGTTCCACGACCTCCTCGGCCTCTTCGACGGCTTCCGCCCCAAGTTCGTGAAGCGCTACGCCGACCTCGGCACGGCGACCCGTACGGCGATCCGCGAGTTCGCCGACGAGGTGCGCTCCGGCGCGTTCCCCGCGGCGGAGCACGAATTCCACTGACTCGCGGCGAAAGTTCTTGGCGAGCGGGGGGCGAAAGTCCCCCGAGTGGTCTACCTACCGCGGGGAGACTTCCCGTACTGAAACTGGACTCGGAGGACTATCGTCCCCGCTCGCCGTTAGTAGACCGCTTCGAGTTCGCCCCGCGACCGCCGGGCGAAGTGGCTCCGCGACTCGCTGCCGGCGGCCGCGTTGCCGCCGGGCGGCTTCAAGGCGCTCAGGTCGGGCAGGTCGTCCGGGTAGCCGAAGGCGCGGCGGAAAAGGTGGTCGATGTCGGCGTCGTCGGGGTGGGTCTGCTTCGACCGGAGGATGGCGAGCTTTTCCAGTCTCAGACTGATTCGACCCGGCTCGTTCAAATCGAACACTTCAATCACGAACTCTGCGCGGGGCGTTAGAGCGTGAACGATCCCGTCCGTATCGACGTTCAAGAGGTGGGCCATCGTGTCCGTGCGGGGATCGATCCCGAGTCGTTGGTGCCGCTTGGCTGAGTTACACGAGTTGCAGGCGTACACGAGGTTCTGGTACACCGCGACCAAATTCGGGGCGACGAACTGGGCCTCGACGTGATCGGCCCCGAAACTGGCGTGACCGCACGGACTCGGGTCCCAACGCTCGCGAGTCAGGCAGTAAACGCAGCGGAAGGCGAAGTCGTCCCGAAGCCACGGCTTGTAGGTGCCGTAGTCGGCGTACCCGGCCGGGCCGTGGGTCGGGAGGTGAGATGTCGTCGGGTAAGCGAACGGGTCCGGGAGCGGCATCAGTGCCCGGCCTTGGAATCGACGTAGGCACGCTCGGCGGGGGTCAGCAAAGGCGGCGGCAGGGCGACGGCCACAAGGGTTCTCGCGATCGCTTGGAGCCGGGCAAACTCAGTGACTGTCCCATAAGGGGGGTCAGGCGGCCTGTCGGTAGTGGAACTCTGCATCCCCGCCCTTCGGTTGGAGTCGGTTCAGCATGAGGTGGATCATGGCAAACTTGACGAACGCCTCCGACGACCTCACACTCCTCTCCCGGTCCTTGGTGA